>JAZSCO010000062.1:0-7909 GCA_045602965.1 Acutalibacteraceae bacterium
ATCCCTCGACATGGCGATAAGCATCTTGCGGATATTTTCCGCCTGCTGCTCTTCCTTGGTGGGAAGCTGGATACGGACATTTTCACCGTCATCATTTTTTGTCTGAATCTGAACCTTGCTGATTTTGGTAACACCCTCAACAAGCTCCGCAACGGTTTCACCGAATTCTCTGCAAACATCTTCCTTCGTCATATCGGTGTCTTCAACAGTATCATGAAGAATTGCCGCAACAATGGAAGCCTCGTCCATGCCGAGACTTGCAAGTATCAGAGCAACACTCAACGGATGCATTATATAAGGTTCGCCCGAAAGACGCTTCTGGTCTTTATGAGCTTCCGCCGCCAGCGTATATGCTTTTCGGATATGACATATTTCATCATCCGTGCAATCGCCCTTGACGAGTTTGATTATTTCCTGCATATACTCATCGGGTGTTTCAAATGTTCTGTTTGTTGATTTTAAAATATCTTTCATAAAAATCCCTCATCAACTCAGGAAACTTCTTATCTTCTTCATAATCGCTGAGTCCTCAAGATTAACCTTCGGAGGATTATCGGGCACATATACCGTTCCTACACTGTCAGTATCAAGTATTCCCATCTCAAGCATCATTTCTATAATCGCAATAATTTTAGCAAGATTTTCGCCGTCATCGTCGAGTCGCGAACAAATTGCTTCATAATATTTATCTTTAAGCGGTTTCTGTTTTATGGACTTATAAACTTCAACCTGGAGCTGTCTGTCAGGAAGAAGCCTTTCAGCTTCTTCAGCCGTAAGCCTTTCTCTTCCGGAGAATTTATCAAACAGTCTCATCGAACCGAGAACTTTTTCTTCATTAATATTTGAATATCTTATTCCTCTGACAATAACCGAAACTCTCGTATCGCCGTTATAAACATTCTTGTCAAGATTTACCGCAAGGTCAACAAAATCGCCTTTCTCAAACGGGAACAAAATTTCGGGCATTCCAAAGAAGACAACACCGGTCCTTGCACCGTTTTTAGAAACAATCATTCTCATGTGTTTACCTTCGGAAACAGATGCAACATCCTCAATACGCACTCCGAAAAGTCCGAAACAAGGCTGAGGATTGCCCGCACCGAAAGGTTCAAGATAGCTCATTGAATCAAGCATATCAAGACTTATCGAACTCGGAAGCAACTTGCAGTCAATTCTTTGAACAGCAAAAGGCATTTCCTTATCCTCTGCATACTCATTTATCTTCTTGCGGAATGCATCAATATCCGACGACTTGAGACCGATTCCCGCAGCAAGAGTGTGTCCGCCGTAATGGTCAAGACTGCCTGACGCATATTCTATTGCATCATAAATAGAAAATCCTTCTATGCTGCGGCATGAACCTTTTGCATTCTGACCGTCACGGGAAATAACAATACTCGGTCTTCCGAATCTCTCGGTTATTCTTGCAGCAACAATACCTATAACTCCCTGATGCCATCCCTCACCGTCAACAACTATAATTCGGTCACCGATAATATCCGAATCAAATATCATATCCTCGGCTGCACGGTAAACTTCACTTTCGATTGTTTGTCTCAGAGAATTCATTTGCTGAATATCTTCAGCCCTCATCTCTGCCAATTCTTCATCATCGCACATGAGCAATTCCATCGCTCTGTTTGCAGAACCCATTCTGCCGGCAGCATTAATTCTCGGACAAACCATAAATGCCGCGGTTGATGCAGTAAAGTTCTTATCATAAATACCTGCAAGACTGAGAAGTGCGCTGATACCGGGACGGGGAGATTCATTGAGAAGACGGAGTCCTCTTCTCACCATAACTCTGTTTTCACCGGTAAGAGTCACCACATCACCGATTGTTCCCAGCGCAACAAGGTCACCGTATTCTTCAATAAGAATATCACCGTCGTCACCTTCAAGCGCACATACAAGTTTGAATGCAACGCCGACACCTGACATCTCTTTAAAAGTGCTGGGACAATCAGGTCTGTGAGGGTCGACAACGGCATAAGCATCGGGAAGAATATCTCCGACCTTGTGGTGGTCAGTTACAACAAGATCAATACCGAGTTCCTTTGCTCTTTTTGCCTCTTCTATCGCTGAAACACCGTTATCTACGGTAACAATGAGTTTGACTCCTCTGTCGGCAAGCTCCTCAATCGCTCCGACATTAAGACCGTAACCTTCGGAAAGTCTGTCGGGAATATAGTAGATAACATTCGCTTCTCTTGTTCCGAGATATGAATAAAGCAACGTCGTTGCGGTAACTCCGTCTGCATCGTAATCGCCAAAGACACAGATGAGTTCGAAATTATCTATCGCTCTGTTGATTCTTTCCGCCGCCTTGCTCATATCCGCAATCGAAAGCGGCGAAAGAGAAAGCGGTGCATCATAATCAAGAAAATCGTTTATTTCATCTATATTGTCGAAGCCTCTCGAAGTGACAAGTAAAGCGGCAAAGGGATCAACATTAAGGTCCTGAGCTATCTGAGCTGCAAAATCCTTGTCACTTTTTGAAACTATCCACTTTTTTCGTTTCAAGTAAAATCATCCCTTAAAATATCTAATATCTTAATATTATAACAGTTATAGAGAAATAATGCAAGTACTTTATATATAATATAATGCAGGTATCAGCTGAAATTTGCTGACACCTGCATATAATTATTTGTTCAAAAAATCAAAAAGACCGTGCCAATCATCACGGCTGAAATAATGGTTACCCTTGCGATAACAAAAACCGATATTGCCGTCATTCAGATATTTTTCCGAATTAAGGAAATCTCCGTCACCGTAAACAAAACCTTTTTTGCTGTAAAGTTCATAAACCTCAGAAGCGGCAACACTGCACAAAAACTGACTTTCCGGACACGCCCAGATATCATTTGCGGCAGAGGCAACATGAACTCTGCGAGGTGCAATCAGAGCCTGAAGAAAATGCTGATCAAAAGGTGTTTCTTCATCCTTGTCTCTGAAATTTTCATAGTTTTTGCAAAACCAGAATTCAAATCTATCAAGAATATCGCCTATTCTTTCGCTTTTGGGATGCTTTCCCCTGTTGATTGCATCACCGCTGCATCCCGAACAATTCGTATGCACAACGGCAAAGCGTTCATCAAATGCACCTGTCAGAAGCGCTGTTTTGCCGAGTCTGGAATGTCCGCAAACACATATATTTTCTTTGTCAACTTCTTCACGGGTCTGAAGAAAATCCATAACCCTCATCGCTGCCCATGCCCACATGGCAATCTTTCCCGGCGACGTCGCAGTACGCTCGGAATCCTTATAAATCAAGCCTGCGAGACCGTTGGTAAAATCGCCGTCATCACTGGTTACATCCTGATAACAGAAAGATGCACACGCAAATCCGTTGTCGGCAATTTCTTCCGATGGCATATACTTATCGGGCATATGAGGTCTGAAATTGATATGCACAAAAGTTTTGCATTTCTTGTTATCAGACGGGTAAACATAGTTGACAGGGAATGTAAATTTCTCACCGTAAACGGTACTTGTTATTTCAAGTTCAATGTGAGTCGCCTTTCCTGCACAGAATCTTTCATCAATATTTTTTATTACAAATTCAACAAATTCAGGTGCTTCAGGAAGATAGCCGTATTCGCATTCAAGCATTGTTTTTGCAACTTCCGGACGCACAGCGTTTTCCCATTCTTCAACGGTTTGTGCCCGTTTTCCGCAATACTCCAGAACAGAAGGAACACCCAGTTCTTTGAGCCTTTCTTTAATCATTTTTATCACACTCCTATCTTAATTATAAATGGTTTGATTTGTTTGTCAACACAAAAAGACCGTACCACTGGGCACGGTCAATCTATTTCATATTCAGTTTTTGTTCTGCTCACAGCCGCCCGACGACAATTTTCAGCATAATTTGCTTTAACTGCAGTTTGAGAAGCTCTTTGCAGACAAATCATATTATAAATTCATCTGAATACACTTTCAAAATCTGCTATTGTTATCTGTCGTTTTCTGCGGCTGCGAGCTGATGTTCTGCGAGGTACATCGGTATCGCCGCCTTTCTTTTATTTACCATGACAATTTTTTGACCTGTGACTTACAATCTATGGTCAAGAGGTTTCACGGGAGATAAAGACCTTTTCCAAAAATTTCCTTTGCGACTTTGTTTTTTCTCAGAGGACCAGTCTTTTTGATTTTCTCCTGTTCTTTTCCTCGTCTATAATATATCACGATTTTTGTTAAAAGTCAATAGTTTTTTTGAGAAAAGTTAATAATTTTCATATAATTTTTACTTATCGCGATTTCCTATTGACTAAAAGGATAAATAGAGTTAAAATAAAATCACAGATAAAGAAAGGACAATATATCAATGAATAATGAAGAATATACACCCGATATAGTAAGCATAGTTGACGAGGACGGAAAAGAACATATCTTCGAAGAACTCGACAGAATTGAAACAGATAAAGGCAGATATGTAGCTCTTCTTCCCTTGCCCGAAACTCCTGATAAAATAACTGAAGAAGACAACGAACTTATCATTCTTAAGGTCGAAGAGGAAAACGGCGAAACCTATCTTTGTCCCATTGAGGATGACGAAGAATTCAACGAAGTCGGTCAGGCTTTTGAAGAAAGACTTTCCGAAATGTTTGATTTCGAAGAAGAATAATATCCGATACAGCAGCAAAAATAATATCACCCTGCCTTGTGCGGTAACTTGCAGTCAATATGTAACCCAACACACAATAATAGGGAGCCTTGCTCCGATGGCGGATTGCAGACCTCCCGCTTGCTTCAAGCGGACGAAGGGAGCGTGAAAGCATTGGGCGGCACCCACCTGCTATAAGAGCAGGTTACAATCGTCTGCATTCGGCTTGGCGGGGTTATTTATGCAAAAATCCAATCTGATTTTCCCGGAGGAATCAAAGTGCAAAAGCTTTTTAATGCTGATTTGCTTGATATAATGCCTGTAGAAAGGGGCTTTATTTATGCCTGCAAGGAAAAAACTCCCGACGGCAGCGAAGCGGTCGCTTTCTATATCTACAATCAGGAAATTGATATATTTGAAAAAATTCCCGTGTTGACATACATAAACGCGAAATACGGCGAAAACGGAGCTGTTTTTGCAAGATCGCTCGGGGATTTCGTTACCTGCAGCATCGTGAAACTTTCAGGCAATACAATCGGTGCATCGTATGCCGACGGCACTCTGAAAATCCTTGCTGATAACGGTGAAATAATAGCTGAAAACAAAGTGGAGTATCTCGATAATCCTGCTTGTTCACCCTCTGCAAACGGAATTGATTTGTGGTTTGCAGTCCCCGATTCAAACGCAATTATCAATTACTCTGTTAAGCATAACAGAATCGAATTCCGCATCGGCAGTCCCAAAGAAAAAGCGTTTTTCCATCCTGTTGATGTTGCTGTTTATGACAACAAGTTGTTTATTTGCAACGCTAATTCATACAAAATCAGAACAATCGATTTTGATAATTATAACGTTGCGGATTATTGCGTTTTCAATGAACCCGTTTCAAAATATTTCAGAACAAAAGACACCGAATATGTTGTTTTGCGCTCGGGAGTTTACTGTCTGTAAAATAAATCATCTTATGCGTGGTTTCGACCACGCATTTTTATTGCCGTTACAAATGTAACAAATTAAAAAAATCTGAATTTTTATACATCAGTTGTATTGATTTTTTGAATTTAAAGTGTTAGTATATTAAAGAAATGTTAATTATGGAGGGATAGCATGAAAACAGCACTCGAATACAGCAACAAATTTGATATCAAAAGACTCGGAAAATATGCAGTGAAAAACATCACAAGAATCTGCAATGAAATCGGTCCTCGCAAGCCCGGTTCACCGGAAGAACTCAAGGCTCAGAAACTCATGGCAAAAGACCTTGAAAACTATTGTGACGATGTTCAGATCGAAGAATTCAAGGTACACCGTCAGGCATTCATGGGATTCATCCCCTTCACGGTTGCCTGTGCAGTTGCAAGCGTTTTTACATATGCATTTGCAAATCCCGTTATATCTCTTATACTTGTTATTCTCGGATTCATTCCCCTTCTTCTTGAATTCGTAATGTATAAGCAGTTTGTTGATCCTCTTTTCATTGGTCATCCCAGCCACAATGTTATCGCTAAAAGAGCTCCCAAGGGCGAAGTTAAAAAGCGTTTCATTATTGTCGGTCATGCAGACAGCCAGTTCGAATGGACTCTCAACTATCTCCTTGGCGGCGTTGGTATGAAGCTTGTTCTTATCCCCGCTGTTGTAGGTCTTGTTGCAGACCTTATAATTGCAATCATCGGCATTATCTGCGCAGGTACAAACGGTGCTCTTGAAGCTGCCGAACCCAGATGGCTCATGATTCTCGGCTTTGTTGTAGGCTGCATCTTTATCCCCTTCCAGCTTGGTTTCCTTTTCTTTCAGAGCTATACAAAAAGCGTTCCCGGTGCAAACGACAACCTTACAGGCTGCTATGTTGGCATGGCAGTTGCAAAGGCAATGGCCGATACCGACACAAGACTTGAAAACACCGAACTTGTTGTTATTTGTTCAGGTTCTGAAGAAGCAGGTCTCAGAGGCGCAAAGGCATATGTTAAGGCTCACGAAAAAGAACTCAAGGATATTGAAACCTGCGTTGTCGGTGCAGACACATTCCGTGACCTTGAAACAATGGCTGTTTATGACAGAGACCTCAGCGGTACAGTTCAGCATCATTGGGGTGCAAAACACCTTGTTCAGAACGCAGGTAAAAACTGCGGCTTTGACCTTAAGTTTGAATCAATCTATATCGGCGGATGCGATGCCGCGGCATTTACACAGAAGGGTATTCCCGCAACAGGCTTTGCAGCCATGGACCCCACTCCTCCCCGTTACTATCATACAAGACTTGACAATGCAGACAACCTTGTTCCCGAAGCTATTGAAGCAGGTATTGAAATCATGCTTGAAGCAGCTTGTATGTATGACAAGGAAGGTCTTCCTTCAAAGAAATAATAAAAGTAATTATAGCCAAAAAACCGTCGATAATTTCGGCGGTTTTTTTATTGAATTTTATTATTTATTTTGATATTATTAGTTTAACACATTAAACAACAAAAGGAGTGTTGTTATGCATACAATAAAACCGCATATTCTGAAGGATGATATGTATAAGCAGTTAAAGCAATACTGCATCCTTTATAAAAAAGATATCCCTGTCTGGGAATATACCAGAGGAATGTTTCTTGGCGACAGATACGAAATGGAAGATTTCAAAGGTGAAATAAAAAGCGGCGATATCTGGTACGCAGGCTACGATTCGGCTCATTTCTTTAAAGCCAGCATAGCCGTTCCCGAAGAAATGGACGGTCTTGAACTGCGCGCAAAATTCCAGGTCGGCGGTGAAGCTCTTGTCAAGTGTAACGGTCACTATATTTCAGGATGTGCTTCAAGAGACTCCATTCCCGACAGAACAGAAGTTGCGCTCGGCGTTCATAAAGCCGGCGAAGTTCTCGAATTTGAAATCGAAGCAACTGTCGACTCTATGTGTTTCTGCGATGCAGCAATGGACGGTGCAAAATACGCTGAATGCCGTTTCGGTGAAACCTGCATTTTTGTTGTTGACAAAGAGTGCGAAGGTTATTACATCGACCTTCAGGTTGCATTCCAGGCTCTCGACTACATAAAAGACGAACACATCAACGCAAAGGTTTATGCGGCTGTTGATGACAGTATGCATATGGTTGACTATGATTTTGACGAAGCAAGAGTAAGAGAATCAATCCATGCCGCGAGAAAATATTATCTTTCAAAAATTGCTTCTATTGATTGGGCAGCACAGAGTAAGGTTATTCTTACGGGTCACAGCCACATCGACGTTGCATGGCTCTGGAGAATTCAGGAAAGCATCAGAAAAAGTGCAAGAACATTCATGAATGTTACATCGCTTAT
>JAZSCO010000063.1:0-11016 GCA_045602965.1 Acutalibacteraceae bacterium
TTCTGGTGGGAAGGTCCCGACGGCTCAAAGGTATTCTCAATCGTTCCTCCCACTCACTTCATCGGTACTGTTGAGGCAGACTCCCTCAAGATGAACTGGAAGAAGTATACAGACAAGGCAACCATCGGCGAATCCATGTACTGCTACGGCTGGGGCGACGGCGGCGGCGGTGTTGATACCGAAATGCTCGAATATGCAAAGCGTTATAAGAGCTTCCCCGGTCTTCCCGAAACAAAGCCCAGCAAGATTGAAGATTCACTTGCAAGAATGAAGGCAAACGCAACCGATACAAATATCCCCACATGGAAAGATGAACTCTATCTTGAAGAGCACAGAGGCGTTCACACAATCAAGGCTCTCCTCAAGAAGCTTAACAGATACAGCGAAAATCTCTACCGTCAGGCTGAAATCTTTGCATCAATCGCAATGAAGTACGGTTATGAGTATCCTCTCGAAAAGCTCAACGAAGGCTGGCAGATGATTCTCACAAACCAGTTCCACGATTCACTTCCCGGTTCACATATCACGGAAGTATTCGGCGACCTCTGCGCTATCTATGATGATATCATCAAGATCGGTGAAGAAGTCCGTGACGGTGCTCTCAATGCAATCGCAGGCAACATAGGTGCAGGTGCAAAATTCGGCAAGCCCTTCGCACTCTTTAATTCACTCGGAACTCCCGCAACCTCAAAGGTTGAGCTTCCTTATAAGGATGTTGAAATCTTTGACGCAGATGGTAATAAGGTTCCCGTTCAGGCATATACAAAGCTTGACGGTACAAAGGTTCTTGTTTTCGTTGCAAAGGATGTTCCCGCAGTCGGTTATAAAGTATATTACACCAAGGATGCAGCAGTTGCACAGGCAAAGGCTGTTGAAAGCGCCGATATCGAAAACGCAAACTTCAGTCTCAAATTTGACGCAGCTGCAGAGCTTGTTTCAATCTTTGACAAGAAGAACAATAGAGAAGTTCTTGAAGGCAAGGGTAATGTATTCCGTATCTACGAAGACCTTCCCGGCAAGTATGACGCATGGGATATCGTTGCAACATATACAGACCGTGAATTCGAAACCGAAGCAGGCAAGGTTGAGTCCGTTGTTTCGGGCGATGTTTTCACCTGCGTAACAATTACAAAGAAAATCATGAAGTCAACCCTCAAGCAGAATATCATTCTCTACAATGAGCTTGACAGAATTGATTTCGATACATTCATCAGCTGGCATGAGCAGGAGAAGCTCCTCAAGGTTGGCTTCGACGTTGATATCAAAGCTCAGAAGTTTACAAGAGATATCGCTTATGCAACAATCGAAAGCTCCAACTATCGCCATAATCCTTATGATAAGGCAAAGTTTGAGGTTTCGGCTCATAACTTCATTGATATGTCTGAAGATGACTACGGTCTTTCAATTCTCAACGACTGCAAGTACGGTTATGAAGTAAACGAGCAGAGAATGATTATCACTCTTCTCAAGGCTCCCATGAATCCCGACCCCAAGTCGGACAGAGGCGACCACTATTTCACATATTCGCTTTATCCCCATGCAGGCAGCTGGAAGGATGCCGAAACTCTTGTAAGAGGTCTTGAACTTAACAATCCCATGCTTCCCGTTGAAATTGCAGAGGATGCAAAGGGCGCAGCAAGCGGTTCGTTCATTGCTGTTGACGGCAAGAATGTTACTCTTGAAGCAGTCAAGAAGTGCGAAGATGAAGATGCTTATATCGTTCGTTTCGTCGAAAAGGCAGGCAGAAGAGCTGCTGTTAAGGTTGATTTCTTTGCTGAAATCGCAAGCGTTACCGAATGTAATATTCTCGAAAGAGAAGATGTTGCTGCCGATATCGCAGACGGTAAGACAATGAGCTTCGAAATCAAGCCTTTCGAAATCAAGTGCTACAAAGTTAAGGTTAAATAATAAGGCATAAATCAAGACGGTGTGCAGATTTGCACACCGTCTTTTGTTTATTCGTTATTCTGTTTTGCTTTTGTTTTTTTGATAAGATGTTTTGTAATAAGGCTTGCAATGAGCATGAAAACGATGATTACCGCAACTGGAATTGCTGCAACCCAGGGCTTTTCTCCAACGTTTCTGAGCGTTATGCCAAAGAAGGTATAAACGATAACAAGGGGGAGATTCCCGAGATTCGCGCCGACTGTGTAATTCTTGAAAGAAATACCCATTGCACCGAAAAGAAGACTTGATAAATCGCCCGGCATGATGCCTGAAAGCTTTATCGCAAAGGTCATTTCCGTTTCGTTTGCGCCCGCAAAATCATCGATTTTCTTAATCGCACTGAACTTACCTTTGAGAGTATCGACCATTCCGGCGCCTGTGAATCTTCCGAGAAAGTAGGGGACAAAAAGGCTGAGGAAAACCGAAATGAGGTTAACGAGCAGTGCTGTCCCGAAATTCGGCATTATGTAGCCGCACACCGAAAAGATAACGGCAGGCGGAAAGACGAGAGCAAAGGATTTGACAACCGAAAAAACGATAATTCCGATTGCAAGGGCAAGAGTGCCTCCCGTCAGGCTTTTGCTGATTTCGGGGATGTTGGAAACCTTGATGTTATATTTCTGCGTAAGAACAATGCAAAGCACAACCATTGCCAGCATGAAGATTCCTGCCGCAATTTGCAACGCTTTGATAAGCTTGCCGTAATTTTTTTCAGCCAAAACAGTCATTTTTCTTATTTCTTATCCTTTTCGATGGTCTGAAGGAACTGATTTGCCATTGAGATTGCCTCACCTGCACCGAGCTTTGAAGCAAGCTTGCTTATGGGCTTGAGAGGAATTTTGCTGACGGGCTTGAGGATTGGCATATTGTTATCAATGGTGATTTTGGCATGATTCTTTATGAGCTTCTGAACTTCACTGTTGAAGATGATGTCGCCTACGCTGTCTTCAAGTGAAAGGTTATCGGGGTTGATGTCATCGCTTGAGCTGAACCAGTTTCTTACGAAGCTTTCACAGCCTTCGGGAAGAACGTAATCAGGGTTGGGAATATCCGTGCCGTTGATTTTGATTTCGTGTTTGCACTTGCCCGATTTTGCGGTGATAATGTTTTCGCCCTCTTTGATAACTGCGTCAAAAATGAAAATCTTGTCGCCTGAAAGCTCTGTTTTTTCGCCGTTGACGGTAAGAATTACGCTGTCGCAGTTCGAATAAACCTTGATTTTCTGCTCTCCTGTGGGTCTGTCAACAAATCTTTCGCCTGCAATACGGACAAACTTTTCATCTGACCAATAGGCTTTATAGGCATAGAAAGCGTCTTTTCTGATTTTTCTGTCGAAGGTAACAAGACCCTTGTTGTTTCTGCCTCTGACGCCGCCTTCGTTACGGATTGCGGAGCCGAAGTCAAACATGTTCCAGACATATGAACCCCAGAGCCAGTCACGTTCATTGATTGCTTTGATATAGTGCTCATGGTAGTATGCCTGATAATCTTCTGTGTAGTCGCCCTGAACAGGCTGAGCTGCATGGAGATTGGGCATGCCTTCTGCGCCGTATTCGGAGATGCAGAGCTTGATGTGAGGTTTCATCTCATGGAATTTATCGAGCCATTTGTCGATGCCGTCAACGGTCTGCATATACCAGCCGAAATAATGGTTGTAACCGAGAATATCGGGGATTTCGTTGAGCTTCGAATTGATTGAAGTCATTGTAACCTGTGCGGTAACGGTAGGTCTTGTGGAGTCAAGTGCATGAGCAATATTATTGAGCTCTTTGATTCCGTTGACAAGACCGGGTGCTGCGCTGTTTATACCGATTTCGTTTGCAACGCTCCAGCAATAGATTGAGGGGTGGTTGTAATTCTGTCTGATAAGCTCTTCAAGCATGAACTTTGCCTGCTCCTGCTTTTTCTTGCTGAAAGTTGAGATTACGGGGATTTCCGCCCATACAAGGAAACCGTATTCATCGCACAGGTCATAGAATTTTTCGTCATGCTGATAATGTGCAAGGCGGATTGAGTTTGCGCCGACTTCTTTGATGAGTTCAATGTCTTCCTTGTGCTCATCATAGGTGAGAGCGTTGCCGAGACCCTGTCTGTCCTGATGCCTTGAAACGCCCTTCATTTTAACGGACTTTCCGTTGAGGAAGAAGCCTTTTTCGCTGTCAAAATAAAATTCGCGGAAACCGAAACGGTCGGAAACTTCGTCGATAACCTCGCCGTTTTCCTTGAGTCTTGCGGTCATTGTGTAAAGATAAGGATTTTCAACGCCGTCCCAGAGAATATGATTTTCAACAAAGAGCTTTGCTGCATCCTTGTCTGCAGGAATTTCTTCTCTTGCAACTTCTTTTCCGTCGGCGTCGGTGATTATGAATTCCTTTGTCATGCCTTTGCAGTCGCCTTCGATAACGCTCTTTACAAAAACTCTGCCGTCTGCCTTCGGAGTAATATACATACCGCAAAGGCTCATGTCGAGAAGCGCAAAATGGGAAGGAGCAACGCCGCTTATGATATTGACATCTCTGTAAATACCGCCGTAGAAAGTGAAGTCTGCCATCTGGGGATAAACGAATTCGTTTTCGCTGTTGTCAACGATAATTCTGATTTTATTTTCTTCGTTTGTGAGGAAATCGGTGAGCTCAAAACGGAACATTGCATATCCGTTTTCGTGACTGCCGAGATAGATTCCGTTGATATAAACTTCGCAAACGGTATTGGCAGCATTGATTTCAAGATAAGTCTTACCGTCGAAAGCGGGAATTGTTTTCTCGTAAACGCATCTGCCTCTGTAATATGTTTCGGCAGCGCCCTGACCGTCAAGTGCATTCCAGGTATGGGGGAGGGAAATGTTTTCAATTTCGCCGTCTTTGATAAATACCCAGTTGTCATTGATATTTGTTATTGCTCTCATGATGTCACCTTTACTTTCTCTGATTTATTTCGAAAAAATTTTTAAAGAGTTTTGACAGGGAATCCAACGTTGATAATGTTGCTGTATTTTTCGTTGGCAACGAAGATGATGTCATTGATTTCTTCACCGTCAAGAGCTGTTTTGATTGCGGATTTGAAGGTGGATTCGTCAAAGGCAGCATCGTTTTTGATTGAGCCGTTACAATATGCAATGGCATAACCCATTGCAACTTTCAGCATGACCGAAGTGGGTGCACTTTCGATGACGCACATTTTTTTACGCACATTTTTATCAACCGATTCACGGAGATTTTCGAGAAGCTGCGAATAATTTTCGCCGCCGTCAACACCGAAAGCCGTTTTGTAATGATGCTGAGGACAGTTGCAGAAGCCATAAATGAAACCTGCCTCATTTTCCGCAGCGGCATTGATAACTGCATCCGTTACAAGGCAGGATGACGAATAAAATGCCGTGTCATTTCCGTATTCTTCAACGCATGCGGCAACTGTTTTTTGAACAAGGTTTGCAGCAACGCTCATATCGGTTGTGTGTGCATCGTAAACGCGCTCAACATAATCAACGTTTTTTTCTTCGCAGGCAGCCTTCAGCGCTTCGCCTGTTTTGATAATACTTTTGTTGGTTTCGTACTTATCGGGAATGAGGTAAACAACGGTTTTCATCCCTGCTTTTTTAGCGCCTGCAACCATGGCAGTGCAGGATTCGTTTTTGCCGATTGTGATTGCGAGGTCTGCGGTCTGAGAAACGTAATAGTCGATTTCTCTGGGATTCATGGCGATGCATTCAACATCGGGTCTTGCCGCTTTGATTGCTCTGATTGCTTCAACCGTGCCTTCAACACCGCTTGCAAATATTATTGCTTTTGTTGAGGGGTTTGCAAGAAGGCGCTCTGCCGATTCGTAAATTGCAGATACGGTGGATGTTGACAGCTCGTTGAAGGTTTCAACAAGAACTTTCTCGGCGCTGTATTTTTCCTGAATTTTCACCGTTTCGTTATATATGTCTCCCTTGTCGGGAGCGATGATACCTATAACGGAAGAATCGTTTTTGATTTTTTCGGTATTGGGCGAGCATGAAGTGAAACACACAAGAAGCATAACCGCCGTCATAATTATTGCAACAAATCTTTTCATATTTAATCCTTCTTTTTTTACTTTAAATAATATAATATCATATTTTTGTGCTCTTGTCTATATTATGCCGAACCATTTTTGCAGGTAATATGCGGCGGATGAAAAAACGCCCCGCAAACCCAGGGCCTGTGGGGCATTTGGTATCAGAACCAGATAAATCCGAATAAAAAATTCTTATAAACTGTTGCCAGATTGAATATTTGACGTTAATGGAGGTGTGCGTTTCAAGTGTGCCGTCTTCGGTTACGGATGTTATAATTGCAGAGCCGATGCCGACTGCCGTTAAGTTTCCGTTTTCGTCAATGACAGCAGCGTCTTCATTTGAAGAGGTGTAGATATATTTACCGTCGTAATCATAGTTGTGTATGATGGTATAGGTGTTTTTATAAATGAGATCTCTGCCGAAGAGCTTTTCACCTGAAAAACCTATGTAATCATAAGGGTTACGCTCACGCTCCTTGATTTCCGGCGTTACGGTATATTTGTTCGCACCGGGAAGAATCAGCGTTGTTTCAAGAGGTCCTTCGTCTGCACCGTAGCTCCAGTAGGATTCATTGTAATCATTGTTTTTCATAACACCAACAATCAAAGAGCCGTCACGGTTTTGTGACGGCTCTTATGCATTTGCAGAACTTATTTCATGCCGTTTTCGTAAGCCTCGATCATCTTCTTGCTCGTTTGACCCGCAGAATTTTCAGAGCCTGAAACCGTTGATATTCCTTGATTTTTTGTGTGGCTGTCAGATACGGACTTCATTTGACCCACGTGACGTCTGAACTTTTCGAGGTATTTTTCCGTTGATTCTCCTGAGAAAATCTTGATACTTAACTTCATCGTATTCTCATCAACGGGAGTCACATAAATCTTATCTATATAGGTATCAACGAATTCTTTTGAAATTATTCCGCATCTTGCATCAGACTGAGCTGCGGCAATCGCACTGCGAACGGCATTGATGTGTTTTTTGAATTCTTCACTTGATTCAAGTGTTTCCGAAAGTTCTTTAATCAGTTCTTCCGTTTCTTTGATTTCGTTGTTGCATTGCTCTGTCATTTCAAAGAAATCTCTGTCGGTAATCTTACCTGCAACATTAAATTCAAGAAGCTTCGCTTTTTTCTGCAAAGCAAAATCTATCTTCTTTTCAAGTTCCTTTATCTTTTTGGGCAGTTTTCCGTTATCGGTCATTTCAGCATAATCACGTAAATATTCTTCAACAAGTGCATCGGCGTTTGCTTTTGTATCACGGAAAACTTCAAAAAGAACCGGTTTGATTTCTTCTTCATAAATTGCGAACGATGCGCAAGAATCGGAACCGCCTTTGATTTTACCCGAGCATATCCATTTACTGTTTTTATTTCCGCTTCTGTCCTTGGATTCACGGCGATAATATGCCGTTCCGCAATCGGTGCAGAAAAGCTTTCCCGTCAAAAGATTTGCGTGGTTGCAAATACCCTGACGTGCCTTGACATCTTCGCTTCTTCTGCGCAGAATTTCGTTTGCCTTATCCCACAATTCTTCCGAAACGATGGCAGGCACAATTTCACCTGTTTCATCTTTGAACATAACCCATTCTTCAGGTGGCAGGAACTTTTGTTTCTTTGTGAACATATCAACAACACGGACTTTGTTGCCTACATAGTATCCCTTATACTTGGGATTTGAAATCATATTTGACATTGTTGAGTGAGCAATTTTATTGCCCTTGTTATTACGGTATCCCTTGTCCCAGAAAATCGTTTCAATCTGCTTCATGCTGTATTGATCGGTTGCATAAAGCTCAAACAATTCCCTTACCATTTTCGCTTGCTCTTCATCAATAACAAGCCTTCTGTCAACCTTTGTGTAGCCGAAAATATTGCTGTTTCCGAGTACAACGTTTGATTTAATTGCCTGCTGATGACCGAATTTAACTCGGCTTGAAAGCTTGCGGAGTTCATCCTGAGCAATCGAGGACATAATCGAAAGTCTGAGTTCGCTGTCCTCATCAAGAGTGTTTATGTTGTCATTCTGAAAAAATACGCCTACACCGTATCCGAGAAGCTGACGGGTAAATTGAATCGAATCGAGAGTGTTTCTTGCAAAACGTGAGATTTCTTTGGTGATAACCAAATCGAATTTTCCGTCTGCCGCATCATCAATCATTCTGTTGAAATTTTCTCTTTTCTTAACAGAAATACCCGACAGACCCTCGTCAACGTAACCCGGCACAAAAGTCCACGGCATATTCTTTTTAATAAAGTTCTCGTAGTAACTTACCTGATTGCCGAGTGAATTTAACTGCTCATCGCTTTCCGATGAAACACGGGCATAATATGTTACCCTGAGCGGAATCTCATATATGCTCTTCATTCGCATTTGCATTCTAACGCTATGTATATCCATTTATATCCACATCTCCTCCAAATTGAATGTGATTTCGTTAAATCATTATCTATATATTAGCATAAGCGCAAAAAGAAATCAAGAGCGTAATTTATCTTGATGGTCCGGATGGCTTGCGCGAGTGAATCTTATTTGCCATACGGTTTCTTTCCGATTCGCTTATCAGACCTTTTCCGTAAAGAGTATCGTTGAAATAAATGAGCCATAATTTTTCTATAACACTCTGCTTTTCATATTCACTCATTTTTCTGCCTGTGCTCTGCTCATTGTTTTCAGACATCAGCCGTCCCCCTTTCGTTTAATAATCTTTGCCAAAATTTACTGTTTATTCTGTTGAATATAAAAATCTCCTTTCATTATTCAATAATTTCTTGTTTTGATTTTTGTGTGAATTGCAGTGATTCTTCCTGCTCGTGATATTTAACATTTGCAAGAACTTTTGAAATGATATATTTTGCACGTTTGAGTTCTTCAAGGCTGCCGTAGTTGCTTTCGATTAAAGCTTCGTCGGCGGCTTTTTCTGTTTGCATTTTTTCAAGTTCGGCTTTCAATGATTTGTTTGTAGCTTTCGGATTTTCATCAACCCAACGTTTTGCTCGGTAGAATGAATTTAACTCCTTGCTGTGTTCGGTTTTGAACTTATCTCTGCCGAATTTCTTTTTGCTGTATTCATCTGCAACGGATTTGTATTTAGTATAATCACCGAGGAATTTAATTTCCTTTTTGAGTTCTTTGATTTTTTCTTCGTCGGTGTCGATACGGCTTTGAACCGCAGAAACTTCTTCAACCATTTTCCATAAAGAATCTGCGGTAGTGATGTTACGTTGCTGAAGAAATGTTACTATCTGTGAAACTTGTTTCAGATCAACTGCAAGATCTTTATTGTAGAAATATCTGCTCTTACCGCTGTGAGCTTCTTGTCGGGAATTCAGATAGTCAATGAGAATATCTGCGATGGTCGGTTCTTTTTCTTCTTTGAATTCGGAAAGAATTTTCTTAATTTCTTCAATCCATTCTATCAATTCTGCAAGCGCTTTTCGTAAATGTTTTCTCACAGAGTTGAATTTTACAATGTCCCGATTCAGAGTGCCGAGAATTGTTTCTTCACCTCTGCGTTCCATTTCCGATGCAGCAGGTCCGAGATGAACTGTCGGAACTAAATCTATTCCCTGCCGTTCATAAGAACGTATATCAATTCTTTCGGGTCGGTTGTTCTTTTCGAGATACTCGTTGACTTTTTCTTCCCAAGCGTGCCGCCATAATTCTGCATTTTCTCTTTTGTTCCAATCAACAATATCTTCACGGTGACTGCCGATTCGGTTGCCGTGTTCATCGAGATCGTAAACCTTTCTGCACTTCGGAAGCCACTTTCCGTTTTCATCAATCGCTCTCATCGTCAGCATAATATGTGTGTGCGGATTGCCGTCCCCTTTATCGTGAACGGCAAAATCGCAACACATTCCTTTTGAAACAAATTGGTCACAGCAATAACTTCGAACAAGATCTGCATACTGCTCAGTTGGAATTTCTCTCGGAAGTGCAATGATAATTTTTCGGGCGAGTTGAGAGTTCCATTGTGTTTCGACTTTCTCGGCAGAGTTCCACAAAGTTTCTCTGTCGAGATATTCTTGCGGGGCGTTCTGAGGAAGAAGAATTTCGGAATGGATAACTTCATTTTGTTTTCGTGTATAGTTTTTTGTACGGTTATCGTATTCCGAGAAAAGTTTGGAGCCACTTTGGTAAGCGGCTCCTGCAACGGCGGATTTATTTTCGCTCCGCTTTTGTATTGATATCTTAAAATGGGTACAGGATATTTTTATCACGCTCCTTAAAAGTTTTTAAATTGGGGTAGACGAAGTCGCAGGGGTGAAACCCTTGTCTGATAAAATCAGCGGAACTGTGTTCCGAGCATTTTTGAAAAAAATCGCAATGGCACCTACGGGGTCCCCGAAAAGTTCAAAAAACTTTTTGGGGAAGAGGAAGAACAGCGGAGTGATTGAGTTTTCGGGCAAACAAAGTTTGAAGCACGGAAACGAAAGATACGCAGCTTGTTCTGACGAGGTGTATAATTGCGCACTTTTACAAAGTGGTGTTTTCGTTGCTCTCTCTGAATTGCTCAATCACTCTGCCGACAGCTTCGGGTTGAAACGCAATTTTCAGAATTTCTTCGACCTGCTCGTCTGTCAGTTCGTTGGGACAGCCGAGAAATTTTTCAAGCATTGCTCCACGGGTGCAGAGTCTGTGTGTGCGTTCTTTCCGTGTCAGCATTTTTATCTGTGAATCATAATATTTGCTTTTGTTATGCAATACTTTCAGTTTCGCTTCGCCCCTCGCTTTCATTTCACGAAGTTCGTCAATTGACTTATTTTCGAGATTTTGGTTTGACATTAGTTTTCACCTCTTTTCTGTTTTAGGACAAAAGAAAACCGCTTCACAAATGTGAAACGGTTTGATGAAATGTATTTTGTTTTTGCTTCAATAATTGGTACGACAAATTGGAATTTACTTACTGCAATACACCGCAATTGCTTCACAGATAAACGTAGCAGTACCGTCAGCGTGCTTATCAATGTTGTTCGTAAAGCGCTCGTCCGCTACATACATCTGACCGAGACTTGCCAGTATTTCGTT
>JAZSCO010000064.1:0-23226 GCA_045602965.1 Acutalibacteraceae bacterium
ACGGAGAATAATATTATTATGAAGGTCGGAATTTCTCAAGTCGAGAAATCTGTGCTTAAGACGGATATTCTCGTTTGTGTCGTTTGAACCGATTTCAAAGGGCAGATCTCTGCTGCAGACGCCGAGAACCTCAAGAGAATCAACAACAAGCTCAACAAGACCTGTTTCAATTTTGGGGTTAACGGTATTTTCGTCACGCTTTGTTACTTCGCCGGAAACGGAAATAACGGTTTCCTTGCTTATACCTTTAACAAGATTTTCGTCGTGAACAACAACCTGTGTCACGCCTGTTTCGTCACGCAAGTCAACGAAGAGAACGCCGCCGTGGTCACGGATAACATCTACCCAGCCCGCAAGCTGAACAGTCTGACCGATATGGGATTCTCTTATTTCATTGCAACGATGAGTTCTATACATTTTCCATACCTCCGATGCTGAAATTACATTGTAATATATGATAAGGATTTGATTATAAAAACAAAAACGCCCCGAGAATCATTACAATTCTCGGGACGAGTCAATTATTTACCCGCGGTGCCACCCGTTTTGATATCAAAAAAGATATCCGCTCTTTATATTTTGTTTTTATACAAGGAAGTGTTGCCGTTCTTACTACTCATTTAAAGCGCACTTTCAGCCCATGATGCGCTATCTCTTTTAAACTTTCCACAAAAGACGGGTCTTCACATGATATTATAGCAAATTTTTCTTCAATGTCAACAACCAAATTTAACCAAATAAACTGCTTTTTACATTATTCACATTATATATTATTTCCAAGTCGGTTGAATAAAATAAAAAAATATTCAATTAACCGGTTATTTAAAAAATGCAAAAGCGGTGATATAATATAAACAAACGG
The DNA here is from genome assembly GCA_045602965.1 of Acutalibacteraceae bacterium. Lineage (GTDB taxonomy): Bacteria > Bacillota > Clostridia > Oscillospirales > Acutalibacteraceae > CAG-177. The sequence continues at coordinate 863 of JAZSCO010000064.1, forward strand.
ATTACTTCAGAAAAGCATTACGGAGGAATTACCATGAACATAGAAAAAGCAGGCGAGCAAATTGCAATGCTCAGAAAATCAAAAGGTCTTACACAGAATGAACTGGGAGAAAGACTCGGAGTTTCGTTTCAAGCTGTTAGCAAATGGGAAAGAGGTGAAACCTTGCCCGACGTTTCGGTTTTGCCCGATTTGGCAAAGGTGCTTGAAATAACGGTTGACTTTATTCTTTGCGGAGGAGAAAAATCTGTTGAATACAAAGGAAAAATCAACGTTTCGGATATGATAAACGGACTGAGAAACTTTGAAAATATGGGTAGACTTCTCGGAAAAGAAAATATTATTTACCGTTCAGCCGTAAACGGTATCAACGAATCGATGAACACGGATATCGAAGAAGCTTTTGCAGACGATTACGCATTTGAAGCTTTTGTTGCAGAAGCGGTCATTCAGAATTTAGGCATGGGCGCATATGTTGATGTTACGGATGTTAAAAACAGTTTTAAGCATGAACATTTCAGAAAAATCGTTCTTGATTACTGTGCAAGATACGGGCTTAAATGAATTAACGGGGCAGTTCAACACTGCCCCGTTTTTTACATTTGTTCCAAAATATACTGCTTGACATCTTCAAGCTTGCTCTTTTTCCATTCGTTTTCCTCCGCTTTTTCGGCAAGGGGGCAAAGAATGAAGAAATCAAGGGTTTCGCCCGGCACTCTGCCTGTTCTCAGAGGCTCTGCAAAATGCTCTGCCCACTCCTCTTCGGTTGCGTTTTTAAATCTCTGAGGATTGAGATATGTCATCTGCCTTCTTGTGGCAGCAATATGCATTTTTGCAGAAAGCGGAGAAAGAAGGTTGAAATCTTCTTCCTGAACATCCACAAAAATCCTCGGTAATTCAGCTTTGACAATGTGTTCAGGACCTCTTACTGTTTCAAGTCCCATGGGTTCCCACGAAAATTCGTTTTCGGTAAAATTGATTTTTACAATCAGACCTAGTTCTGTATTATACTGCGAACGCTGATAATCGGTGTCGAAAATAAAATTGCCGAGTGAATAAAAAATAACCTTATCCCCTACCGTTTCGTAATTCATCGGCACGTGAGGATGATGTCCCACAACAATATCCGCACCCATTTCAAGATACTTATGATAGCGCTCTCTTGTATAAGGCGACGGAAGCGGAGTGAATTCCTCACCTGCATGGGCAACAACCACGCACCAACGGCAGGTCTTTTTGATTTCATTTATCGTGTTCTGAATTTCATCAAGGTCGCTCCAACTGTAGCAACCCGCTTTATTTTCATCAGCTTTTCTGCAAGCGCGCTGATATCCCACACCGAACATACCTATTCCCCCTGCTTCATCAAGAATAACAGGTTTTCTCGCTTCACGGATATTCATACCTGCACCGATAGTCTGAACATTGTTTTCTTTTGCGATTCCGAGAGTTTTTTCAATACCGTATTCGCCTGCGTCCATGATATGGTTATTGCAAATATTCCAGATATCGGCATTCATTTTCTTGAGCACCTTAACCGCTTCGGGGTCAATCGTATGCAACAATTGCTGAACACCTTCTTTGGTTGTGTTCTGCTCGACGGGCGCAACGGGTCCTTCAACATTCACAATCACATGGTCGGCGGAATGAAGGAAATCAAGAATTTCATCCGAAATAAGTTCCTCGTCATTCCACTTTCCGTACATATATCTGTCAAAACCGATATCACCGGTAAAAACAAGGGTTGATTTATCTTTCATGCTGTTTTCCTTTCGGAGAATTATTTATTTGAAGCTTGATTTGCTTGTCATTTCGGTTTTGAACTGAGGGCCCTGAGGACCGCCGTTCATAAACGGAGGATAAGAGGATTCGTTTCCCCAGTAGAGGGTTGCGAGACTGTCAGGATTATCAACATCATAGCTGAACGCCTCCGCCCACTTTGAACCTGCAAGCGCACGGCAGCTTTCTTCGGGAACAAGTTCAAACGTTTCAAGCTTTCCCGGTATCCAGAGATCCCATTCCTCTCCTTTTGAGCAGACATCCTTAAGTTGAACAACAATAAAATTCATATAAAGATATGTGCCTGTATGAGGATACAGGCCGTGTGTACCTGCCGCACAGTAAATGATGCAATGAGTATCATCGTACATTTCAAGGTCTTCCCATGTTTCGATTTCGGCAAATGTATGAGCTGCAAAAGCAGTTTTAACGGGTCGGAGATACACCTTTCCGTTTTCCTCATATTTCAGAAATCTCAATGTGAAATGCTCCCAATCTCCCGGATGACCGCCAACATTTGTATTGACAAGCCATATGAATTTTCCGCTGTCATAAGAGCAATAAATGAAATATACAATATCTACATAGTTATTATCTTTTTCAACCCAGAACGCATAAGCAACTGCCGTTTCCTGTTCGCCGTAGAAGGTTTCACAGATATCAAAGGGTCCGTCGATTTTTTCTTTCATAACAATGCGGGAATTTTCGTTTGAATCCATAACTCGGTCAAAATGTTCAAAAGTCCAGTCCATGGAAACGGCTTCATAGGGGTCACCCTGTGCCATATGAATGCGCGGAGCATAGTCAATCATAATCCGGTTTTTCTTTTCATCGTCAAGCTCTGTTATTTCAACGGGTGCGCTTTCAATAAGACCTACTTTGAAGCTTTTGAAATTTTTATAATATGTTATTCCGTTATGAATATTAACGCTGAACAGCTTATCAACGCTGTTATTCAGGAAATATTCTTCTCCGCCGAAATTCTCTTCCGAATAAGCGTATACAACATATTCCTGCGGAACGGTTATGCTTTTAACGTTGAAATCAACAGACGGATATTCACCGATTCCGAGCTGCTTGCCCTCACCCTCATAGCCTTTTTTGTTCCAAAGAGTAACCATGCTTTCGGTCTGATATTGCAAATCCGAATCAAAACTTACTGCATATGCAGATAATTCCGCAAAGATAATAACAGTAATAAGCACGGAAACCGTTATCATGAGTTTAAAAATCCTTTTCATTTTTATTCCCCTTTCCGAGTTTAATATTACATTATTGCAATTAAAAAATCAATATTTATTGCAAAATAACGATATTATCTAATCCATTTTAAAAATAAAACAACCTCCGATTCACGGAGATTGTTTTACAAAGTAAAATGCCCACGCAAAGCGTGGACATTTCACTTGGCCCGCCCGAAGGGATTCGATTCGCGCCGCTGCGGCGGCTTGGTCGCTCGCGGTCACAACAGTCCACCGGACTGTTGCTCTGTACCGCTCGTCCTTCGAATCCTCGCACCGATAAAAATAAAATGCCCACGCAAAGCGTGGACATTTCACTTGGCCCGCCCGAAGGGATTCGAACCCCCGTTCTTCAGAATCGGAATCTGCTGCGTTATCCAACTGCGCCACGGGCGGATATAGGGTGCACAAGCACCCATTTTTTATTTAATTTTCTCGATAACCTCGCCTGAGGTGGGCTTTATTTTATTGATAAATTCCTGAACAGCTTCTGCAGAGGGCATTGCGGCTGAACAGCTGTGTGCAGAAACAAGCATTGATGCGGATGCGGTTGCAAATTCAAGTGCATCGGGAACGCTCTTTCCGTTAAGGAGTGAATAAATAAATGCGGACGCATAACCGTCACCGCCGCCGAAACCTTTAAGCATCTTTACGGGGAAAGGCTTGACCTTATAAGCTGAACCGTCATCAAGGTATGCAACAGAGCCTTCCTTGCCGTGTTTGATAATTACGATTTTGTTGCCGTAGGAGAACCAACGTGCTGCAGATTCTTCGTCGCTTGCGCAAACACCTTCAACTGCTTCTGTAAGGTCAAATTCTTCTCTTGAACCGAGAATAATATCACTGTTCTTTGCGGCGATTGAATAATAAAGAGAAATTTCATCCTTATTCTTCCATGTATAGCTTCTGTAGTCGATATCAAAAATAACAACCACACCGTTTTTCTTTGCAAGGAAAAGAGTTTTGAGAGCCGCTTCCCTTGAGGGACTTGCACAAAGAGCAGTACCCGAAATTACAACAGCCTTTGCCTGCTTGATATATTCTTCATCAACATCGTCAACGCATACCTGAAGGTCTGCAACGCCTTCACGGTACATAAGAATACTGCTCTGAGTGGGACTGAGGATTTCTGTGAAAGTAAGACCGAGATTTTCGCCGTTTTCACATCTGAAAACATGGGAAACATCAATGCCGTCATTCTTGAAATAGTTTTCAACATAGTCGCCGAACTGGTCATCGGAAACTCTTGCGATAAATCCGCACTTTGCACCGAGTCTTGCAAGACCGACTGCAATATTTGCGGGAGAACCGCCGACATACTTATTGAAATTGCTGCTCTCTGAAAGAGGCATATTCATATCGGTAGGGTTAAAATCAATTGCAATTCTTCCGATGGGGATTACGTCAAGAGGTTTTGATTTGTCAAAATTAATATAGCTCATTTTCATCGTCCTTTCTTATGCTTTTCCGGAACATCCGAATATTTCTATATGTTTAATTGCGTTTTTATATGCGCCTTCAACCTCTGCGGTCTGCAAATCGTAGTAGCCTTTTATCGCTGCGTTTTCATAGGCGGCTCTTACAGAACTTTCAACGCTGTCAAAGGTTGCGGTTGCGATATTTATTTTATTGATGCCGAGCTTTATGCACTTTCTGAAATCCTCGGGAAGAATTCCCGTACCGCCGTGAAGTACAAGAGGGACTTTCACAAGCTTTGCGGTTTCTTCAAGGATATCAAAACGAAGCTTCGGCGCTTGCTTATAGTTGCCGTGGGCATTACCGATTGCAACAGCGAGAGCATCAACATTTGTTTTTTCATAAAACTCAAGAGCCTGAGACGGAGAGGTGCAATTGATTGCAATGTCTTCACTTCCGTCTTCACTGCCGCCTACGCATCCGATTTCACCCTCGCAGTCTGCATCATACTTTGAAGCAAGGAGCTTTGTTTCAGCGGTGATTCCGGCGTTCTCTTCAAACGGAAGATGCGAACCGTCAAGCATTACGCTTGTAAATCCGATATCGAGTGCCTGTTTGATTTTTTCGGTTGTTTTACCGTGATCAAAATGCACGGCAACGGGCATTGAACTGTTTTTTGCCGCTGCAACCATAAGTGGTCCGATGATTTCAAGCGGTGAATGGTTGAGTCTGACCTCTGCAATCTGGAGAATTGCCGGACTCTTTGTTTCTTCAACGGCTTTCAGCACTCCGAGCACCATCTCCATATTGGAGATACTGAAGCTGCCGACTGCGTAGCCGCCGTTTCTTGCCTTTTCAAGCAAGGTACTCATTTTTACAAGAGGCATTATTTATCCTCCTTCTTATAATAAATAACCGAACATATTGCGCTTGTAAGGGGCAAGGTTAACAGCATACCCAAACTGCCCGCAAGAGCCTGAAGAATTTCGGCGATTATAACTTCTCTGTTGATAACCTGCTGAATATCCGAATTGTATGAAACGAGCAAAAGAACACTCGTCAGAGAACTTCCGATATAGGCAAGCACAAGTGTATTTGCCATTGTGCCCATCATGTCTCTGCCGATTGTAAAGCCTGATTTCATGAGTGCATTCGGTTTTATCAACGGAGATTTTATCCGAAGTTCGTAGAGCGATGATGAAATCGACATGGAAACGTCCATCACCGCACCGACTGCACCGACGATAATCATTGCAAATATTATTGCTTTAAGGTTTATGGGATTGTCGGGATGAAGCTGAACAAGATATATTGATTCTTCCTCAACAAGACCCGTCATATTAAGGAAAATATCCATAATTAAGGTTATAAGACCTGCACAAAGAACACCGCAGATACAGCCGATACCTGCACAAAGAGTCTTGACGTTGAATCCGCTGATTAAACAGAGCGTCATAACCGTTATGAATATACAAACGAGAATTGACCAGAGATAAATGTTATGACCGTTAAGGATTGCAGGAATAAGAACAACAAAAACCGAAAGACAGGTAAATCCGAGCGAAACAACGGTTTTGAAGCCCTGCATTTTAGCAAATACAACAATCAAAACGCAGAAAATAACAAGAAGCCACAAAAGAGGAGTTATCCTCACATAATCTCCGAAATAAAAATGCTTTTCGCCATTCTCAAAATATCCTGACAGCAAAACCTTGTCGTTTTCTTCAACCTGACGGGGACAAAACGCATAAGATTTATCAATCTCCTGAACCGCTTCAACGGTCTTTCCCCTCATATCCGTATTGAGTGCCTGAGCCTTGAATTTTACAGTCACAAATTCACTCTCGCCCGTAACGTTCTGAACGGAAACATCGGTCACACGGATTACTCTGGCTTTTATTATTTCACCTTCAGGCTCACCCTTGAATATTGTTCCGTTACCGACGATATGCATATACGAAAAGAGAATCAGAAGCGCAGAAACAAAAACGGTTACTATCTGAAACGCCGTTTGTCTGTTTTTCATCTTCCCACCTCAAAATTTTCAAATTCATTATATTATACCATTAATATTTATAAATCTCAATATCTTTTACGCAAAAAAATCCGTCGGAAGTAATCCCTCCGACGGAAAATATTATTTTATAGCTGCTTTTCTTTTTTCAATTTCAGCAACCATTTCTGCCTGTCTTTTTTCTGTAATTGTATAGAAGAACATGGGAACTGCGCAAGCAAACATACTTACAACACCTGAAATGATGAGAACATTCCAGAGTGCATCGGGATTTGCAACTTCATATGTTCTTGCATTGATACCTGCAATGCTCATTGAGAGAACGCCGATGAATGCGCCGACTGCCATACCGATTTTGTTGATAAGAGTCTGCATTGCAAAGCAGATGCCTTCGCCTCTTTCACCTGTTTTCCATTCAAGATAATCAACGGTGTCACCTATCATAGCATATGTAATGATGTTGTTAACGCCCTGAGGAATACCGAGAAGAACAAGTCCGATTGCACAGATTGCCATCTTCCAGGGAGCATCATAACCGACGAAATACATAACTGCCATAACAACGCCGCCGAAAAGATGAACAACAATATATGACCACTTCTTGGTGAATTTCTTTGACATCCAGGGAACAAGGATTGATGCCACAAGTCCGCCGGGAACAACAAGAAGTGTTATGATGCCGTAAAGACCTTCGTTCTGAAGGATATACTTTGCGAAATAGAGACCGCCTGTGTAAGAATAAACCATTCTTGCACCGCCGAGAATACCCGAAAGAACAATGAGAAGGAGCTCTTTATTCTTGAAAAGAAGCTTGAGGTTATGACCGAATGAGGGAGGATTTTCGTCTGATGTGAAACGTTCTTTTGTGTTATTGAAACCGTAGAAAAACATGGGAATAGCAGCAACAACAAGAACAACTGCTGCTACGAAATAAGTCCACTTGAGAGTATCGGCATTTGCAATTTCCATGCCGTTTCTAACTGTTCCTACAAAAGTCAGGGCAGCTTCTTCAGCAGTCACGCCCTGATTGGCAACCATATTCGCAACTGCTTCCGCTTTATCAGCAAGAATAAGAGCAACATCGTCTGCAGTATACTTGAACTTTGAAGTAAGCGCGCCTGTAATCATGGGAATGAAAACGGTAACGATACCTGCACCTACTGTGCAGAACATACGGGCAACCGTAAGAATGTTACCTCTTGTTACTGTATTATTGGTAAGGCAGGTTGAAAGACCCCAATAAGGAACGTCTGCAACTGTGTAGAATACACTCCAAAGAACATAAATAACACCGATTACGGCAAATGCAAGTGATGTCTGTGTGCCGTTATAAACCTTTTCCGCACTGAAAACAGGGAGGAAACAGAGAATTGTCATAATACCGATAGGGATTGCCATCCATTTAAGATAAGGACGGCACTTACCCCACTTTGTGCGGGTTTTGTCAACAACAGAGCCCATGATGGGATCGTTGAAAGCATCAAAAATACGGGCACCGAGCATGAGAATAGCAACAGCCGTTGCGCCCTTAAGACTACCGATCATAACACCGTCAGCACCGAAAAGAAGAGCGTCGGTCAAAAATACGGTTATGTAGGAGCCGATGATGGTACAGATAAAGTTCTGACCGAAACCGGCTACGCTGTAGGCAATAGCCTCTTTGGGCTGAACACCCTTGCCCGGAGTTGTTCCGAACAGTTTGTGAAGAAATCCTTGATTCATTTTCACAGTTCCTTTCGTTTTAGAATAATGATTTATAAAATTCAAGCGCCTTAAATCTCTTTCCGGTCTGCGAAAGCAAAAATCTTTCGCAGACTTCGGCAAAGCGCTTTTCATCCTCTGCAGGGAGAGAGAAGGAATACATTCTCTCAATAGGATTTGCACAGACATGCCGCATTGCAGCAAAAACGGTTGCGTTTATTTTCATGCCACTGCCGCATTTTTTACAGAAAACACAGCCATCGGCAATATTAAAATAAATTTCGCCCTCAGGCTCGCATCCGCAGCCCGCACACTCAGTCAGGTCGGGCATAAATCCCGAAAAAACCATAAATTTGAGCTCTGTTACGGCTTTAAGAAAATCGTTTGAACGTCTTCCTGTTTCAAGCAGATGCATGGAGTTGAGAACAACTCTCAGATAATCTCTTGCCGGTTCGATTTCAGGAGCAAGCTCCATTGCCAGAGCACAGAAATACTGGGCAAGAGAGAGCTTTTCGATATCCTCGCGCAATCCGAAAAAAACTTCTTTTGCGACTGCATCGTCAACTATGTAACTGTCCCTGCTTTTGTAGATTGAAAAATCTCCGTAGCAGAAGGACTGCGTTGCGCCGTGTATACGGCTGTTTATTTTCTTTGCTCTGTTTGCAAAAGCTCTTACAACTCCGTATTCCGAAGTCAGCAGAGTTACAAGACGGTCACTTTCTCCCGTGTCCGTCACCTTCAGCACCAGAGCGTCGGTATTCATTCTCAATTTGTTTTACCTCCGAAGCACCGACGACGCAATTCCTGAATTCAAGATAATCGCCGACAGCACCGGATTTAGAAAATTTTCGCCATGCTTTTTCTTTATCCATCATATCATCTCCCGTTAATAATTTATCCTTTTCATGCAAATTAATAACGGAAAAATGATGGAAATTTTTATCAGATTATTAATATCAATCCAGTCCGAAATTGTGAATGATTCCTTCTCTGTTACGCCAACCTTCCTTGACCTTAACCCAGCACTGAAGATTGATTTTACACTGGAAGAAATTCTCCATATCATATCTCGCCTTGGTAGAAATGCGTTTGAGCATATCGCCTTTTTTGCCGATTATGATACCTTTATGGGTATCCTTTTCGCAGTAAATTATCGCTTCAACGTCCATGATTCCGCCCGTTGGTCTTTCGCGCATTTTTTCGATGCTTACCGCAACACCGTGAGGCACCTCCTTATCAAGAAGAAGAAGCATTTTCTCTCTGATAATTTCGCCTGCAAGCACTCTTTCAGGCTGGTCGGTAAGAGTATCGTCAGGGAAGAAATGTACGGATTCGTATGTCAGTTTTTTGAGTTCTTCGATAACAAGATCAACATTCTCATTCTTAAGAGCGCTGACAGGCACAACTGCTTCAAAATCATAGATACCGGTAAACTGAACGATTCTTTCCATAAGCTTTTCTTTCTGCTTCACGGTATCAATCTTATTGATAACAAGCACAACAGGTGCTTTCTCTTTCTTAAGACGGTTGAGAAGCTCAACTTCAGTATCTCTGATTTCACCCTCAGGCTCAACAACAAACAGACAGGCATCCATGCCCGCAATGCCTTCACCGACAGATTTTATCATTTTTTCGCCCAGTTTTGTTTTAGGACGGTGATAACCCGGAGTATCAGTGAAAACAAGCTGGGTTTCGCCCATTGTAAGAACACCCATAATCCTCGTTCTTGTCGTCTGCGGTTTCTGGGTGACTATTGCCACCTTCTGACCGAGCATTTTGTTGAGAAGAGAGGATTTGCCGACATTCGGACAGCCGACAATTGCTATAAAAGCGGTTTTTGTCATTATTTTTTCCTCATTTTTTCATTTTCTTGAAAAAGCTTTTTATTCCCTGCGGTCCTGCAAAAACAAAGACCATTGCTGCTGCAACGCTGATAACAAGTGCAATCAGCACAGGAATATTTTCTTTATAATATTCAGCCATTTTAACAAATGCTTCAGGCTGATAAAGAATCGCAAGACCAACTGCAACCGAACCTATTGCCGCAATCAGGACCGCACCTGCCGCAGCATCTTTCGCTATCGCTGCAACGGGATTTATTTCTTTGGTTGAAAGGTCAACCGATTTTTCTATCGCAGTATTCACGCATTCAAGTGCAATCACCGATGAACATACCGCAAAAAGCAATGCAAACTGGGTTCTTGTCACCTCAAAAAAATCATGAACGGTCAGAAAGCCGAACATAAACAAAGTGAAGCACAGATGAATTCTTAAATTGCGTTCATGAGAGATGCAGTATGTAATTCCTTTAAATGCATACACGAAGCTCTTGGCAAGATTTTTCATACGTTTTCATCTTCCATATAATAGCTTGAATTTCTTTTAAGTCCGAGTTTTGTGAGAACGGTTTCTTCCTTTTCTCGCATTCTGACGCTCTCGATTCCTCCATTGACATGGTCATAACCGAGAAGATGAAGCATCGAATGAACAGTCAGAAATCCGATTTCTCTTTGAAGCGAATGTCCGTATCTGTCCGCCTGGTCAAGTGCATGAGGAATAGAAATAACAATATCTCCGAGAAGTTTTGCACCCGTATCGTTATTCACATCATAAACTCCGTTTTCACCGAGAGGGAAAGACAAAACATCGGTTGATCTGTCAATATTTCTGTACTGTTTATTGAGTCTTTGAATGGTTTCATCGTCAACAAAAGTAACGCTCACTTCGGATTTTCCGTCAAATTCTTCCATAGCAAGAACTGCCGTACAGCAACGGCGTACAAGCAGACGGACTCCCGAAGGAATCTTGAACTCATTCTGTTCGTTGGAAATGATAACTTTAACCTTTCCTGTCATTCCTTCTTCGCTCCTCTTCCTGTTTCTCATATGCTTTTATGATATCCTGAACAAGTCTGTGGCGAACAACGTCTTTTTCGTTGAATCTGACCGTTCCGATATCTTCAACATTCTTAAGAATCTTTACAGCCTCTTTGAGTCCCGAACGCTTTCCGTCGGGCAAATCTATCTGAGTTATATCACCCGTGACAACCATTTTTGAATTGAACCCCAGACGGGTAAGAAACATTTTCATTTGTTCAGCGGTGGTATTCTGCGCTTCGTCAAGAATGATGAAACTGTCATCAAGAGTACGTCCTCTCATATAAGCAAGAGGCGCAACCTCGATATCGCCTCTTTCCTGATGCTTCTGGAAATTTTCGGCACCGAGCATATCAAAAAGCGCATCGTAAAGCGGTCTTAAATACGGGTCAACCTTGCTTTGAAGGTCACCGGGTAAAAAACCGAGCTTTTCACCCGCTTCAACAGCCGGTCTCGTAAGAATAATTCTGTTGATTTCCTTTGCCCGGAAAGCTGTTACCGCCATCGCAACGGCAAGATAGGTTTTACCGGTACCGGCAGGACCGATTCCGAAGGTAATTGTACTGTTTCTGATGGTTTCAATATATTTTTTCTGACCAAGAGTCTTGGGCTTTACGGGTTTGCCTTTTGAGGTGATACAAACGCAGTCCGCAGCCATCTGCACAAGCTTATCTTCGTTTCCTTCATTTACAAGCGACATGACATAGCGCACATTCTGGTCACTCAGTGATTCTCCCCTATTGATAAGAGTCAGCAGACCGTTTATCGCGCGCACACCCTTCTGCACGTTTTCTGCCTCTCCCGCAACCTTAAGCTCAGAGCCTCTGCTGATAACGGAAACAGAAAACTCTTTTTCAATCTGTTTTATATTCTCATCGAATGATCCGAAAAGGCTTACCGCCTGCTCCATTCTGTCAACGTTGATTATTTGTTCAAACATAAATTCACCTCAGTCGGAGTTTATTATAACACATCTGTTCGTAAAAGTCACTATTTATTTTAACATTTGATATATAATATTTACATTATATTGATTGACAATTTATTTTTACGGTGATATTATTAATTAAATATATTCAAAAGCTATAATGGAGGAGAATATGCTCGATTTTGTTTTGCAGATATCTCATTATGCTCTGCCTCTGCTTGCAGTTGCTGTGCTTTTGCTTTGCATATCCGCACTCCTCAAACGCAGACCCTCATCGCTCGGAAACGCCAAACTCATCTGTCCGTCAAAAAGCGATGTTTATCCCCTTGTATGCCGCGAAACATCGATAGGCAGCCACAAAAACTGCGATATAATTCTGGATTATCCGTCAGTTTCAAGGAATCATGCTGTTATATTTTGCACTAAAGACAGTTGGTATATAACAAACATAAACAATGATGCTGATGTTTTTGTCAACGGCAAAATAATCGAAGAAAAAAAGCCTCTTAAAACAGGAGACAAAATTACTCTCGGAAAAATAACTTTGATTTTTGAAAATAAGCAGGTAAATAAATGACTGAAATTCTTACACTCGAAAACGGACTTCGCATAGTCCTTGAAAAAAGCGAAACAGCAAAAACATGTGGTGCGGAAATATGGATTGCAAGCGGTTCAAGTTATGAAACACCTGAAACGGCAGGCGCATCTCATTTTATGGAACATATGATATTTAAGGGCTCGAAAAAACGTTCCGCCCTTGATATAGCCGTTGACATGGACGAAATCGGCGGCCATCTCAATGCGTATACGGCAAGAGAAGCAACCTGTTTTTATGCAAGAACCCTTTCCGAACACACGCCGAAAGCTCTTGATATTCTTTGCGATATGGTCAGAAATCCGAGACTTGACACTGAAGATATTGAGCTTGAAAAAGGCATAATCAAAGAAGAAATCGCAATGTACGAAGACGAACCAGAAGATATATGTTCGGATACGTTTTATGAAAACACATGGAAAAACAGCATGCTCGGTTCAAACATTCTCGGAACTGTCGAAACCGTTGATTCATTAACAAAAGAAAGTCTCACCGCACACATGAACAGATTCTACGTTCCCGAAAGAACGGTGATCAGTCTGAGCGGTAATTTTGATAAGGATTCGGCAATTGAAATTATTAAAGAATACTTTTCGGATGCCGTGAACACGGAATTTTCACTCAATCCGACATCAGCGGAATTCAATTCTGGAATCGTTACCGTGAAAAAGAATTTCACCCAGAATCAAATCATTCTCGGTTTCAACGGTGTTCCGGCAGGAACCCAAAAGCGTGAAGTTGCACTTCTGATTTCATCCGTTCTCGGCGACACACCCTCCTCAAGACTTTTTCAGCAGATAAGAGAAAATCTCGGATTGGTTTATTCAATCGGTACATCATGCGTTTCATATCTCAGATCAGGACTTTTCAACGTATTTATGGGTCTCAATGAAAAATCCGAAGAGAAAGCAATTTCAGAAACAATCAGGATTATTTCTGAATTCTCAGACACCGTTACCGAAAAAGAACTTGCAAGAGCAAAGGAACAGGCTGTTACGGAATTTGTGATGAGCCTTGAAAATCTTTCCTCTCATGCTACACGCAATGGAAGAAATCTTCTGCTCTACAATAAAGAAATCACCGAAGATGAAATTATCAGAAACATCCGCGCGGTGACTCTTGATGACATAAAGGAAACTGCCCGTGAAATTTTTGATATGTCAAAAATTTCGCTATGCGTTGCAGGCAAAGTTAAATTAAAGAAAGAATATGAAGAAATAATAAAATCCGCAATCGAAAGAAGTAATGCAAAATGATTAACAAAAAAGACATTAAAAGAATGGTTGTCAAGGTCGGCACATCGACTCTGACTTATGACACGGGAAAAATAAATCTCCGCAGAATGTCGAAGCTCGCAAGGGTATTGAGCGACCTTAAGAATGCAGGCATGGAAATAGTGCTCGTTACTTCGGGTGCAATCGGCGTTGGTGTCGGAAAACTCGGTCTGAAAGAAAGACCGAAGGATACTCCGGGCAGACAGGCAGCAGCAACCGTTGGTCAATGCGAGCTCATGTTTCTTTACGACAAGTTTTTCGGTGAATACGGCAACATCACCGGTCAGCTTCTGGTTACAAAGGATGACTTTGATAACGAAGAAAGACACCGCAATCTCCACAACTCATTCATGAAGCTCTTCGAATACGGCGCTATTCCTGTTGTCAATGAAAACGACAGCGTTGCCGTTGAAGAAATTGTTTACGGAGATAATGACAGTCTTTCGGCTCATGTTGCGGAAATAGTTGACGCTGACGCGCTTGTCATTCTGACGGACATCGACGGTCTTTTCAGCGCCAACCCGAGAGAAGATGAAAACGCAGTTCTTATTCATGTTGTTGACAAAATTGACGATGACATACTTGCCCTTGCAGGCGGAAGCGGCACAAACAGGGGTACGGGCGGAATGATAACAAAGCTCCATGCGGCACAAATCGCAACCGCCGCAGGCATAAACACAGTTGTTATGAACGGCTCAGATCCCGAAGACATCTATAAACTTATTGATGGCAGACAAATCGGCACTTTGTTCAAAGCGGAGGTTAAGCAATGAGCGACATGATCAGTATAGGTGCACGTTCAAAAGAAGCACAGAGAATTCTCGCAAAAGCGGGCGGTGCGGCAATCGATAAAGCTCTCAATTCAATCGCCGCTGCACTCGAAAAAAATTCACAGTTTATCCTTGAAGAAAACGCAAAAGACATCAGAGCGGCTCAGGATTCGGGCATCTCTCAGGCAATGATTGACCGTCTTACCCTTACTCAGGACAGAATTTTAGCTATGGCACAGGGACTCAGACAAGTTGCATCAAGTGAAAATCCCGTAGGAAAAGTTCTTTGGGGAGAAACAAGACCCAACGGACTCAGGATTGAAAAAGTTGCAGTGCCCATCGGCGTTATTGCCGTCATTTTCGAAGCAAGACCCAATGTTACCGCAGATGCGGCAGCCATCTGTCTCAAGGCCGGCAACTCCGTTATCCTCAAAGGCGGTAAAGAAGCAATCAATTCAAATAAGGCAATTGCTGCCGTTATGCGTACAGCGGCGGCTGAATCGGGACTCCCCGAAGACTGCATAATTCTTATTGAAAACATTTCAAGACAAGCTGCAACAGAGCTTATGAAACTTAACGGATATGTTGACCTTCTGATACCCAGAGGTGGTGCAGGTCTTATCCGTTCTGTTGTTGAAAACGCAACCGTTCCTGTTATTGAAACAGGCGTCGGTAACTGCCACGTTTATGTTGACTGTGATGCAGATATCAACATGGCGTCAGATATCGTTGCAAATGCAAAGGCTTCAAGAGTTTCCGTTTGCAATGCGTGCGAAGGACTTCTTATTCATAAAGATATTGCAGAACTCGGACTCATAACAATCGGCGAAAAACTCAAAGAAAAGAATGTTGAAATCAGGGGTGACGAAGCTGTATGCGAAATTCTCCCCTATGCAATTCCGGCAACGGAAGACGATTTCGCAACAGAATATCTTGATTATATAATCAGCGTTAAAGTTGTTGATGATATTGATGAGGCAATTGCTCATATCGCAAAATACGGCACAGGTCACAGCGAAGCTATCATAACAGACAGTTATGCAGCTTCCGAAAAATTCAAGGCTGAAGTTGACGCTGCGGCTGTTTATGTAAATGCGTCAACAAGATTTACCGACGGCGGCGAATTCGGTTTCGGTGCGGAAATCGGTATTTCAACCCAAAAACTTCATGCAAGAGGTCCTCTTGGCGTTGCTCATATGGTAAGCTCGAAATATGTTATCAGCGGTAACGGACAAATCAGATAAGGTAAGGTGAACAAGTTGGCAAAAAAGAAAAGAAGTAAAAATAAGCTTGCTTTCCCCGTTGGAATAATCGCAGGCATTCTTGCAATTGTCGGTCTTATTACAGTTATCAATTTTGCTGTTGATACAGTTAACAATCTCACCGATAAAACAGCTGAAAAAGCTGAATATGAAAAAATGCTTAAACCCGTCGTTATGTTTGACCCGGACCCGTTTGACGACCTCACTCAGGCAGATGTTTCCCAGCTTCTCAACAGCGCCGTTTGGAATTTGCTTATGAGCGAAGAAGGAACGAACAAATATCCGTATTCCGAAGGCGACACCTTTGGTATTGTTGTTCCTCAGGCAGATATCGAAACACACTTCATCAAACTTTTCGGTTCGGAAATAGATATCGCATCTCTCCACTCATCAATCGATATGAGTGAATACGAAATAACATATGATGCGGCTCTCAAAAGCTATATTCTCCCGATTACAGGCGTTGAATCAGCATATACACCCAAGGTTTATGAAATTGAAACACAGGGAAGCTCAAAAATTCTCAGCGTCGGTTATATCAGTAACCTTGCATGGGCACAGATTGAAGACGGAGAATATGTTGCTCCAGAACCTGACAAATACATGAAAATTACTCTGCGTGAACGCAGCGGAGGACTGCTTTATGTTTCTTCAATTCAGTCGGTTGACGGTCAGGAAATTATCGGCACAACAGTACCTAACCGCAATCCTGAACCCGAATACGAACCCCAATCCGAAACAACGACCGTTACCGAAACAACCGAAGCTGTTACTGAAGAACCCATGACGGACGAAAACGGTGAAATCATTACAACAGAACCTGTTACCGATGAAAACGGTGAAGCAGTCACAGCCGAAGCAGAAACAACCGAAAACACTGATACCACCGAAGAAGAAACAATAGAAGAAAACTCCGAAGAAGATTAATCCACAGGAGAAAAAACAATGAATTCATTTGATAAACACGCAAAAGCGCTCGAATTTGATAAAGTTCTTGAACGGCTCGCGGAATTCACAAGCTGTGATGATGCAAGATATAATGCCCTGCACCTTACGCCTGAAACAAACCCCGACCTTGCAAGAGCCTTACTTAATCAGACTGTTGATGCTCATATGCTTCTTGCCCGTTTCGGCGGTCCTTCTTTCGGAGGTCTTAAAAATGTAAACAATGCATTGAGCCGAGCAAACGCAGGAAGTGTGCTTAACACAAGAGAGCTTCTTGATATCGGCGGAGTTCTCCGTGTTATCCGCACCCTTTCGCAATGGAGAGCATCAAACGCAGGCGTGCAGAGCGTTCTTGATACACTGTTCAACGCTCTTGTCCCCAACAAATATCTTGAAACTGCAATTTTTAATGCAATCATTTCAGAAGAAGAAATCTCAGATAACGCCTCCCCTACACTTGCTGCAATAAGACGCAAAATCAGAGTTCAAGAATCCAAAATCAGAGAACAGCTCGAAAAATTTTCCCGTTCTCAAAATCACTCAAAATATCTTCAGGAAAATATTATAACACAGCGTAACGGCAGATATGTTGTACCCGTAAAAAGCGAACACAGAGGTGAAATCGCAGGTCTTGTTCACGATACCTCATCAAGCGGCGCAACCGTATTTATAGAGCCCATGGCAGTTGTTGAAGCAAACAACGAAATCCGTGTTCTCCAGACAAAAGAACGTGAAGAAATCGAAAGAATCCTTGCAGAGCTTTCATCAAGCGCAGGCGAATTCGAGCAAAGTATCAAAAACAGCTATGAATGCGCGCTGGAGTTGAATCTTATTTTCGCCAAAGCACAATATGCTTACAAAATCAAGGGTTGTCCTCCGATTATCAACGATAACGGAGTTATCAATCTCCGCGCCGCAAGGCATCCTCTCATTGACCAGAAAAAGGTTGTACCCGTCGATATAATGCTCGGCGATGAATTTGATACCCTTGTCATTACAGGTCCGAATACGGGCGGTAAAACCGTTTCAATCAAAACTCTCGGTCTGCTTTCCATGATGGGAATGTGCGGAATGATGATTCCCGCAGGCGACAGAAGCGAAATTTCCGTTTTTGACAAAATTCTTTCTGATATCGGTGACGAGCAATCAATCGAGCAATCACTTTCAACTTTCTCGGCGCATATGACAAACATCATCAGCATTTTTAACGAAGCGGATGATAAAAGTCTTATTCTTATCGACGAACTCGGCGCCGGCACAGACCCCGTTGAGGGTGCTGCGCTTGCAATGGCAATTCTTGAAGCACTTCATTTCAAAGGTGCAAAAATTGCCGCAACAACTCATTATGCTGAACTTAAGGCATATGCGCTTGAAACTCCCGGAGTTCAGAACGGATCTTGTGAATTTGATATTGTGTCACTCCGTCCCACTTACCGACTTCTTATCGGTGTACCCGGAAAATCAAATGCGCTTGCAATAAGTGAAAAACTCGGTCTTGATGCAGATGTTATCAAAAGAGCAAGCGATCTCATTTCCAGCGAAAACAAGGAATTCGAAAATGTTGTTGATAAGCTTGAGGAAACTCGTCGCCGCATGGAAGATGAATACGACAGAGCAAAACAACTTTCCGAAAAAGCAGATAAAGAAAAAGAAAGTGCAGAAAAACTCCGCGAAGAAATCGCAAAACTCCGCGAGCAGGAAATGGAAAAAGCCCGCTCTCAGGCATTGCGCGTTGTTGAACAGGCAAAACGAGAAGCATATTCTCTTCTCCAGGAAATAGAAAAACTCAAAAAAGAACAACAAAAAACAAAGGATGCCGCAGAGCTTGCAAGGCGTGCAAAAGCAGCTGTCCGAAAAGGTATTGATTCAATCGATTCCGCCGCAGACCCTGTTATCGGAATTGACGATGACGATAAGGATTACATTCTTCCCCGTGCACTTGTGGCAGGAGATACCGTTATAATCCGTGACATCGCAAAACAGGCAAAAGTGCTTTCACCGGTTGACAAAAACGGCAACGTTGAAGTGCAGGCAGGCTCTATTAAAACAAGAGTCAAGCTTTCTAATCTTCGACTGTGCGAAAATGCACCGAAGAAAAAAGAAAAGAAATCGGGTGTTTCGATTCAGGGTGAAAGCCGACTCAACATGGCTCCTGCAACAAGGCTTGATTTGAGGGGCATGACTGTTGACGAATGTCTCATCGAGCTCGACAGATTCATCGACCAGGGGCTTCGCTCAGGTCTCAATGAATTTACAATTGTTCACGGAAAAGGCACCGGAGCTCTCCGCACTGCCGTTACACGCTATCTCAAGGCTTCTCCGTACGTAAAAACAAGCCGACTTGGTGTTTACGGTGAAGGTGAAGACGGCGTAACAATCGTTACATTGAAATAGTTTTTGTAAAGGTATTGCGCTTTACAAAAGCTGAACACCGGCTGCGTGTAAAAAAGTTGTTCACTTCTTGAAAGTGGATAACCTTATAAATATAGTGATTTTCACCTTTAGAAACCACAATCCGTAGAGTTTCCACTTCATTTCAAGCGTTTTAGTGAGAAAAAAGTGAAAAAGATGGCAAAACACCTGAAAAAAAACTCTTGACAATCTCGGATATTTTTAGTATAATAACGACCTGTAAAGCAGATAAACTTTACAGGTCGGTTCTTTTTCAGGGTGTAAAAGTCCGGAAAAAGACCGCTATTTTTGTGTAATACAGCATCAATAATTTTGAGAAGGGAGGGTCTGAAATGGCAAAAAATTATGAAATGGCTGTGCTGATTGATTTCTATGGTGAAATGCTCACATCAAAGCAGCGTGATTTTTTGGAATATTATTATAACGATGACCTTTCTCTCTCAGAAATTGCCGAAAACGAAGGCATAACAAGACAGGGCGTGCGTGACGCAATCAAAAGAGCTGAAACTCAGCTTCTGGATATGGAAAACCGTCTCGGCATGGCAAAACGTTTTGAAGATATGCGTAAGGGTCTTAATGAGATTATTGAATGCTCAAACCTTATCGCTGAACACAACCTTCGTCACAGCCTTTCAAAAGAAATCTACGACTACAGCGTACGTATCAAAGCTGCGGCAATGACAATGCTCGAAAGCTGATATACATATACATTAAATATAATTCAACGAAACCGAGGTGAAAACATTGGCATTTGAAGGACTTTCCGAAAGACTTGAGTCTGCGTTTAAAAATCTTAAAAGTAAGGGAAGCCTCACCGAATCGGACGTACGTTCCGCAATGCGTGAAGTTCGTATGGCTCTTCTTGAGGCTGACGTTAACTATAAAGTTGCCAAAGATTTCACAAATACCGTAACCGAAAAAGCAATCGGCGAAAAGGTTATGGAAAGCCTTACCCCCTCTCAGATGGTTATTAAAATCGTCAAGGAGGAACTCATTGCTCTCATGGGCGGAACAAAAAGCCGCCTTGCTTATGCAAATCATCCGCCGACAGTTATTCTCATGTGCGGACTTCAGGGTTCGGGTAAAACAACTCACTGTGCAAAACTTGCACTTATGCTTAAAAAAGATAACCACCGTCCCCTTCTCGTTGCCTGCGATATTTACAGACCCGCAGCTATCAAACAGCTTCAGGTTGTAGGTGAACAGGTTGGCGCTCCGGTTTTTGAAATGGGACAGACAAATCCAGTTCAGATTGCAAAGGAAGCTATTGCATATTCGAAGGAACACGGATACGACTATGTCATCCTCGATACTGCCGGCCGTCTTCACGTTGATGAAGAGCTCATGGATGAACTTAAAGCTGTCAAAGCAGAAGTTAAACCCCATGAAATTCTTCTTGTAGTTGACGCTATGACAGGTCAGGATGCAGTTAACGTTGCAACTGCTTTCGACGGTGCACTCGGAATTGACGGTCTTATTCTTACAAAACTTGACGGTGATACCAGAGGCGGTGCTGCACTTTCAGCAAGAGCAGTTACAGGTAAACCGATAAAATTCGTCGGTATGGGCGAAAAGCTTGAAAACCTTGATGTTTTCCACCCCGACAGAATGGCTTCAAGAATTCTCGGCATGGGCGATGTTCTTTCGCTTATTGAAAAAGCCGAAATGGCTATTGATGAGAAAAAAGCGGAAGAGCTTGAAAAGAAGCTCATGCAGAATAAATTTGACCTCAACGATCTGCTTGACCAGTTTGAGCAAATCCGCAAGATGGGTTCACTTCAGGATATTCTCGGAATGCTTCCGGGTATCGGCAACAAAGCAAAGGATATTGAGATTGACGAACGTCAGTTTGACCGCACAAAAGCAATCATCCTTTCGATGACCGAAAAAGAAAGAAGCAATCCGGATATCATCAACCCCTCACGCAAAAAAAGAATTGCCGCAGGCTGCGGTCAGAATATTGAGGATGTTAACAAACTTCTCAACCAATTCAGACAGATGCAGAAAATGTTCAAGCAGATGGGTGGCAAAAAAGGCGGCAAACGCCGCAGAAAACAGAAGTTCAGAATGCCTCAGGGCTTCGACCCTTCACAGTTTGGAATGTAATACAGCATAAGCTGATACATTATATATTTTAATTTTGTATATTTTTATTTTTGGAGGAATTTAAAATGGCAGTAAAAATCAGACTTCGCCGTATGGGCGCAAAGAAAGCACCTTTCTATCGTATCGTTGTTGCGGATTCAAGATATCCCCGTGACGGCAGATTCATCGAAGAAATCGGCACTTACAATCCCGTTGCTACTCCCACAGAAGTTAAGGTAGACGCTGAAAAGGCAAAGCAGTGGATCGCTAACGGCGCTCAGCCCACAGATACAGTTAAGGCTATCCTTAAGAAGGAAGGCGTTCTTTAATCCTTTGCGGATAAGAACGAGGTTTTAACCAATGAAAGATTTACTTGTCAGCATCGCTCAGGGTCTCGTTGATGACCCCGCAGCAGTCAGCGTAACAGTTGACGAACCTGCCGAGGACGGTACTGTTGTTTATCATCTTCATGTCGGCGAAGACGATATGGGCAGAGTAATCGGCAAGCAGGGCAGAATTGCAAAAGCTATCCGCACAGTTATGCGTGCAGCTGCAACTCGCCAGAATGCAAGGGTTGTTGTAGAAATTGATTAAGGAATATCTTGAAATCGGTGAAATAGTCGGTACTCACGGAATAAAAGGAGAAATCCGTCTTAATCCGTGGTGCGACTCCCCCGATTTTGTTTCTAAATTCAAAACTCTATATTATGACAGCAATAGAAGCTGTGCGGCGCAGATTAAAACTGCGAGGCCGCACGGCAACATTGTTTTGCTCACCATTGACGGTATTGACTCCGTTGAAAAAGCTCAGAAGATGAGAGGGAAAATTCTTTATATGAAGCGCAGTGACGCGAAGTTGCCGGAGGGCAGCTATTTCATTGCTGAGCTTATCGGATGCACGGTTTGCGATGCAGATGAACCGGAAAAGATTTACGGAACTCTTTCCGATGTCAGCCCAACGGGCGCAAACGACGTTTGGCATATTAAAGCTGAAAACGGCAAGGAATATCTCATCCCTGCCATTCCCGACGTATGCGTTGAAACGGACGTTGCAAACGACCGTATTGTT
>JAZSCO010000065.1:0-6550 GCA_045602965.1 Acutalibacteraceae bacterium
CGGCTCAGTCAGAGTGTCAATCGCAATGAAATTCAGTTTATCGGCAACAAGACCGATACTGTACTGACTGCCGTTTTCTCCGATTGTGACGGTGTTGTTTTCAGCTGAAATCCCTGTCACAAACATTGGCTTTCCGAATGCACCCAGACCCTTGCGCTGACCGATTGTGTAGTTGATAATTCCGTTGTGAGTGCCGAGAATATTGCCGTTTATATCAACGAAATTTCCCTTCGGAGATGTCACTCCGAGCGATGAAAGATAAGCGATATAGTCATCGTCGGGCACGAAGCAGATTTCCTGACTGTCGCCCTTTTCGGCAACGGGTAAGCCTGCTTTTTCCGCAATTTCTCTTATCTCATTTTTCTCAAGTCCCTCAAGAGGGAAAATCGTGCGAGAAAGCTGATGCTGAGTGAGTTTATATAAAAAATAGCTTTGGTCTTTCGGACTCTGCGACTTTTTCAGCAGATACCTTTCGCCGTTGTTTTCGATTTTTGCATAATGTCCCGTTGCAATTCCGTCGCATCCGATTTCGAGTGCGTAGTCAAGCATTGCGCCGAATTTTATCGTGCTGTTGCATTCAACGCAGGGGTTCGGAGTTCTTGCGTTGATATATTCCGAAACGAACGGGTCGATAACGTTCTTTTTAAACAGTTCACGGCGGTCAACAACGTGAAGCTCAATTCCGAGGCGGTCGGCAATTTTCTTTGCGTCGGATATGTCTGCATCCGCAAGCGATTCGGGTTTCAGGCGCAGAATGATGCCCGTAACATCATATCCTTTTTCGAGAAGAAGATGTGCTGCCGAAGCGCTGTCAACTCCTCCGCTGAGTCCGATTGCAATTCTTTTCATTTTATCCGCCTCCTGTGTACCGTTGAGTAAATATACATTTTTCTTAATAAAAATTATCCTATGAATTAATATTGTTTTCATAATATATTATAGTGAAAAACCAAAGAAAATCAAGAAATATCCGCCTTATTTTGCCTCAGAAAATCAAAAAACACTTGCACAATTTTTATAAATGGTATATAATTATAGTATATATTGAGCTAATTATGCAATTTTTTGAGAGAGGTAAAATTTATGTCAGCGGATTTGCATTGCCACACCAAACTTTCTGACAGTTCAATGGGTATTGACGACCTCATTGTTCTTGCGCAGAAGCGTGGAATTTCAACAATTGCCATCACAGACCGTGACTGTCAGGCAGGTACGGTCAGAGGCAAAATTATCGGTGAACGCAGGGGCGTTAATGTTATTCCCGGCGTGGAAATTTCTGCAACCGATTCCGAAACGGGCAAGAATGTTGAGATTCTCTGCTATCTGAGCGACAGTCCTGACAGACTCGAAGGTCTTTGCCACAGAAATACTGTCACGAGAAAAAAGGCAAGTCGGCTGATGACTCTTAAAATTGCCAGAAAATATACGATAACACCCGAGCTTGTTCTTAAGTGTGCAACGGGTGCAACTGCAGTTTTTGAGCAGCATATTATGCACGCTCTTCTTGAATGCGGTCTGACTGATAAGGTTTACGGTGATCTCTATTATGAACTTTTCTCTCCCGAAAGTCCCGAAAATGTTCTTGTAAAGGTAAATTATCCCGACCCGAAAGAGGTTATTGATGCAATTCATGAGGCAGGCGGCATTGCCGTGCTTGCCCATCCCGACAGCACCGAGCTTTTCGAAAAGCTTATTCCTGCGGGAATCGATGGAGTTGAAGCATGGAATCCCGAAATTGATGAAGACCTTGAGAAGAAGCTTTGCGCTCTTGCAAAAGCAAACGGACTTCTCACCGTCGGCGGTACTGAATTCAGAGGAATGTATTCGAAGAAACCTATCAGCCTCGGCGAATATTCAACCCCCGACGCTCAGCTCAAGGCTCTCATGAGCTATAAAACCAAGATGAAAAAGAAAAAAGCAGCAACGGAGAATAAATAAAAATGAAAGCAAACGACGAAGATATTAAAATCTTTCACCCTAAAAAAACAGACGGAGCAGGTTCGGACCTTGCGGAGCTTGCTCTGCTGATGGATACCTTCCGCAGCAACGGAAATATGGACAAGGCCGCAGCTCTGGGAAAGAAGCTTGCTTCTCTCAAGCCCGAAATGCTCTGCCCTGCCGACGCTGCAAAGCTGCCGACAAATGAAGTGCGTCAGCTTCGTGCGCTGATAGTTTTTTCGGTGCAGATTGCTCTTCAGAAATATATGCAGCATCCCATGCTTACCTCTCAGGTTGTTAATGCGATGTATTCCGAATTGAGCGAAACCGCACCCGGATTTTTTGCGAATATTTCTGACGGCTCGTCATTCACATTCTATTTCCTTTCGGTAAGAAAAAACAGAAATGTCGAAGAGAGCATCGGCAAAAATTTTGCAATGCTCTGCGACAGAGATGATGACGAATATTATGAATCTCTCGGTGAAAGAGTTTTTGCGCTGACCGATTTCAAGGTCTGCGACATGATTGAAGAAACAGAATTCATGGAATAAAATCAAGGCTTGCAAAGGATAAAACCTCTGCAAGCCTTTTATTTTTATCATTTGTCGTTTGTGGCGTTTCCGTCACCCTGTACGGGAATCGCTTCGCCGAGATATGTCGGCTCGGGGTTAATGATTGTGAAAAAGAAATCCTTGTTTCTTGCAAGCACTTCACGGATATCCCTGAATATCTGACCGCCGTAATCCCTCAGGTCGCTCGTTACGCCGTAAGCGTCAAGACCGAGAGCGCGTGCAACGAAAATTGCACGGTAGAGATGGTATTCCTGAGTCACGATAAGCACCTTTTTCGCCTTGAAGATGTCTCTGGCACGGTACATGCTCTCGTAGGTTGAAAAGCCTGCATGGTCCATAAAAACATCTTCCGATGCAAGTCCTCTGTCGATTGCAAATTTCTTCATGACGTTCACTTCGTCATATTCGTCGCTGCCGTGGTCGCCGCTCATGAGAAGCTTTTGGCTGGCGCCTTTTTTGCAAAGCTCAATGCCGACAAGGAGTCTGTCCTCGAGCATATGGCTGGGTCTGTCACCCCATACACCGCAGCCGAGCACAAGCACGCAATCGTATCCTTCACCCGCATCGTCAATGTCAAGAATATACTTTTCCGATGATTTCACAATCAGAAAATTGATTCCGAAAACCGATACAGTGCAAATAATGCCGATGCACAGAAGAGCGATGATTATTTTTTTGAATAATTTCATTCGGGTTACCTCAATTCGCATAAAATAATATCAGGTCGGTTACCTATTCTGAACGGAAAAACGCTGTTGCCAAGTCCCCTTGAAACAATCATGGTCAAGCCGTCTTTTTTGAATTCGCCGGCATCGTATTCCGGAAAAAGCCCCTGATTCGGAGTGAGAATTCCGCCGACAAAAGGAAGCCTTATCTGTCCGCCGTGGGCATGTCCTGTAAACGCAAGGTCAAAACCGCAGTTGGCATAGATATCAATAAGTTCGGGTCGGTGAGAAAGCAGGACAGAGAAATCGTCGCCCTTGTTCGCCGCAAGCTCTTCGAGTTTCCGGGCGAACAGTATTTCTTTCTCACTGTAAGAACCCGTACCGAAAAACATTGCATCGTCAATTCCCGTGAGCGTTATTTTTTCGCCGTTTTTCTCAATCGGGACCGTTTTTCCGTCGAGCACTTCAACGCCGTTTTTTTCGAGTACGGTACGCAAATCGGAATATTCTTCAATCCTTGATTCGTGATTACCCGTTATAAAATAAACGGGTGCAAGGGGTGTGAGTTCGGTTATGAGTTTTTCCGCAACGGAAATATCTGTTCTGCGGCTGTCGATAAGATCGCCTGTTACAACAATGATATCGGGCGCAAGATTTTTCACCTTTTCGGAGAGCTTTCCGCCGAAATCCTTGTTATGCACATCGGAAAGCTGAACGATTCTGTATCCCTCAAAGCTTTTGGGAATTTTCGGGTTTGTCACCGTATAGCTGCTCACGGAAAGGCTGTTGTTGCCCCACCAAAGATATGCCGCGCCTACCACCGTTATCGCACAGGCACAAGCTATAATTTTTTTCATAATATTCTCTCCTCGATGATAAAAGACGCAGAACAGAAAAAACCGTTCTGCGTCTTTTATCGAATGGCTCTGACATTGTTGCTCACAAATGCAGATGTATGATTTCTGAATCACACAACGATAGTTTAACCTATAAAGAATAAAAGGTCAACAGTTTTTTACAAATTTTAACTTTTTCCTGATTTTTATGCGGCAACGGTTGTTTGTGTTGCTGTTGCAGGCGCTTCAACAAGGAATGACGAGCTTACCCAGCCTGTAAATGAGTTGTATTTTACATATGACCAGCCGGGAACGGTTTTTGAAACGGTAAGAATTGTTCCGTTCGGGATTTTTGCAACAACTTCCGAATTTGAGTCAGCCTCGGCTCTCATGTTGAGAACGCTGCCCGAAGTCTTGACCATGTAATTACCTTGAGCAAGTGCGGGCTCATTGTTGACGGGTGAGGTTGTTGCGGTTGTTTCTGCAACGAAAAGCTCTTTGTCAACAGTTATAACTCCCCAGTTTCCGCCGCCCAGAGCGATGTATTTTCCGTCTTCACCCTGAAGGATTATGTCGAAGGTGAAATCAACAACGGTTTCGCCCTTGGAATTGATTATTCCGAATTTTCCGTTTTTGCAAACAGGGGCAAGATTGTTTCTGAATCCGAAGGCGATATCTTCGCCCACGGTATCGGCTTTGGCACATGAGTCAAAATCAAACGGAATGGAAACAACGCCGTAATTGTTGATGTATCCCCATTTTCCGTTCTGTTTTACCGCTGCCATGTTCTCGGAAAAATCGCGTGCATTATCATAAACCGCCGCAATTTCAAGGCGGAGAGTTCTTCCGATATAGCCGTATTTTGCGTCTTCACCGAGAGAAGTTGCAACGGGATAGAATCCGGGTTCGAGCGAAACTTCTTTCGTTTTCACTTCGCCTGCATAGCCTTTTTCGTCAGTCCATGCAAGATGTTTTCCGACTTCGCTCCAGCACGGAATCATTTCGGGTTTCTGAAGGCCGTGATACTGACGGGTTGTCACCGTTTTTGTTGCCGCGTCAACAAGAAGCAGATATTCGGAGCGGGGACTGTCGGCGATGTAGCGGTAATTCCTCCAGGAATCGCTGCAAACGCTGATTTTGTTATGCTCCGCACTCTCCGTGATTTCACCGCCGAGGGTCATGATGCCGACCTTTCCTGTTTGCGAATCGGTGAAAATCGCCATTGTTTCGTTAAGGCAGGTGACGGAAGAAACGTTCTCAAACCCCTTGGTTTCAAAAGTATAACCGTCTGCCGCCGGAGTCTCATTGCCCTTTTTAATCAAAGAATTTGCAACAAGAAATATTGCCGAAATCAGAACAGCGCAGACCGCAACGCAGATTATTGCGATGAAATTACGGGAAATTTTCTTTTTCTTTTTAAATTTAATATCTTTCATTTATATCCCCCCAAAAACTTCCTGTGAAAGAAGTATACCATATCAATTTTAATAAGACAATTACAAAAGTATGACAATACGGTTAAATTTTAGAATTCCGTATTGCGTCGGGATACCGGATAAATGCATAAATATGCGATTTCTTTCGGCTTTCTTAATAATTTCTTAAGGAATTACCTACTTTTTTCTTAAAGATTGAACTGCTATAATAAGACCATAACAAACAGCTGTGTAACGGCAAATAAAAAGGAGGACAATAAAATGGCAGTTTTCGCATTAATCGTAACAGCACTTACAATCACAACAGGAGTTCTTCTCGTAACAGATGAATCACCCGTTGTTGCTTAATTGAAGCTTACAGATTTTTACATATTCCTTTCATAATATGGGGACAGAAGAATGAAAAACCGCAGAGGATTTTATACCTCAGCGGTTTTCTCTTTTATATTCAAAGCTGAAAAACCCCCGAGGCTCGGAGATGAGCTTCGGGGGAGTATTATTTATTGAATTATTCGTCTTCTGCGTTAGCCTTTGCTTCTTCGATAACCTTCTGAGCAACGTTTTCGGGAGCTGCTTCATAGTGGTCAAAATCGAATGAGAAATAGCCTCTGCCGATTGTTACGGAGCGGAGAACTGTTGCGAAATCGCCCATTTCAGCCATGGGAACTTCTGCTACGAGTTCCTGCATCTTGGGATCGTCTTCGCAGGGTCCCATACCGAGAACGCGCCCTCTTCTCTTTGTGATACCGCCCATGATATCGCCGAGATTGTCGCCGGGCATATAAGCCTTGAGTGAGCCGTAGGGTTCAAGGAGCTTGGGATTTGCCTGAGGCATACCGTTCTTATAAGCAATCTTTGCAGCCATCTTGAATGCCATTTCGTTGGAGTCAACGGGATGTGATGAACCGTCATAAAGAGTTGCTCTCAGACCAACAACGGGATAACCTGCAAGGGGTCCCTTAAGGATAGCTTCGCGAAGACCCTTTTCAACTGCGGGGAAGAAGTTCTTGGGAACGGAGCCGCCGACAACTCTTTCTGCAAATTCGAAATCTTCTGTGTCGATATGTTCGAATTCAACCCAAACGTCACCGAACTGACCGCTG
>JAZSCO010000066.1:0-2225 GCA_045602965.1 Acutalibacteraceae bacterium
TTATTTGTCTTCCTAAGACCGCTTGGCCTCCGACTTAACAAGAATATTGTGTAATGTGTTGACTTCAACTATTGCCCTGTGTTCCGCAGAAGCAACAAAGAAATACGATAACAACATAAACATTATAAATACCGGCAGCAAAATCCTTGCAAGCCATTCCATACCCATCTTCTCTGCGTTGATGCCGCCTTTTTTAACAAGCAACACAATGAGAATTGCGGTTAAAATAACCGCTGCAGATGTTGCAATAATCTGAACTGTATCCGAACTGTCGAAACGCCTTGCAACAGGTCTTACAAGATTTACTCCTACAGTGCCTATAAAACCTGCTGCAAACACAAGGATTTTTTTGGGTTTTTCGGGAAGATTTGAAAATGCAATTTCGGTAACATCTTCGTTTTGCTTCAAAGACAACAGAAAGGCGGTGATTATAACGCCTGCAATAAATCCCGTGAAATATTCCCAGCAGGACCATGCATATATAAAATCTCCCTCGTACTGTATTCCGAGCTGACGGTAACCGCCTTTTGTAAACCAAAAGAACAAATCGGAAACCGTTATTGAAAAACCGAATGATCCGCAAACAAGAGCACCCACTTTTGCGGCAACTTTATCTTTAACGATAAATCTTGCGGCAAGTATTGCACCCAAAGCCCTGATTGCAGATGAAACAGCCTGGATTTCTGAGAAATAATTTCTGCCGCCGATAATTTTTTTGCTCCAGGAAATATCCGCAAAGTGCTGCATAAATACCTTGTATGCAGAGCCTTCTATGCCTGCTGTTTTAAGTCCTTCTTCAAAAAGGTCAACAGCTTCGGGCTGAATGAGCTGCACAATCCAATGTGAAATGCTTGCTTTTGAAACAATGTCAAAAATCAGAAATGCACCTATGACAACTATAAAATCTTTTACTTTCCATTGATGTGAACTGAAACCTCTGCCGAGCAGCACACCGAACAATCCCGCAACACCAAAGCCGACGCAACACATCATAAATGCACCTGACACAGGGGATATGTATCTGAAAATATGCTCTGCACCCTCAACTTCACTTTCACGGATAACGCCCGTTATCTGGGTTAATATTGTTCCCCAACTCGGAACGGTCAGAATAAAGGACATAGCGGTTAATGAAAGCCAGCCTAAATCAAGTTTTTTTCGTTCACCCATAACGGTTGTGATAAAGAGCAGGTAAACAAAACCGACATTAAATACGCCTGCCTCCGAACCCCAGCCCCGTGAACCGCGAAGACGCCATAAAAATCCAAGCAGAAGTCCGCCGATAAGAATAATCAGAATTTTTTGCCATAAATTTTTTTGTGTTGTTTTGACCATTGTTTCCCTCCTGTTATTTTTTCTTTCGCTTTGTGTTATAAATTAATGTTGATTTCATATTTATCATCGATAAGAATATAATTCACATTATGAATCTTTGCCAGTTTTAAGAATTCTGCGTTGTCTTCCAATACACTTTCCAAAGTGCAATAATCATCATCCAAACGATTTTCAATGACATTTGCACATTTCTTTATGTCAGCAAAGTTGTTTCTGATATAATCTTCACTCATCACAAGGCAGTAATACTTGATGTTTTCAAGGTGTTCGGAGTCAAAGTCCTTTTGCCAATCGAACGGGATATAGCAACCTTCAACAATTAAGTTCTGCTTATTTTCAATAGCGGTTTTTATTATTTCACGTACAATCGGCCACAGGTATGAAGTCAAATCGCTATCATCACTTATCGGTGTGAGTTTTGTGTTTCCGCTGCGGATTAACCCCATCTTCAAGTGGTCAATGGACAGGTATGGATATTTATATTTTTCAAGCAGTTGTTGGGCAAGTGCTGTTTTGCCTGTATGCGATGCTCCGGTAATCAAAACAATCATTATCTCATCTATAAATTCTTATTTATAAAACACAATGGCTGTGTTGATGATTTGTAAGCTTTTCTTACTCTTTTATAAATTCTTTATCCTTATCAGGTATACCCGATTCATCGGTAACATACCGTTCAACCTTCATGCTTAAATTATATTTTTCTCGCAGACTCATAATTTTCAGCATCATCGGTGACTCGTGGTGCAAGTCGAGTGCCTGCTGATTTTCCCAACTGTCAATCAAAAGAACGGTTTCACTGTCGTTCATAGGAAAAAAGTATTCATATTTCAGGTTACCTTCTTCGGCACGAATTTCATCAACAATTCCGCTTGAAATCATTTCTTCTG
>JAZSCO010000067.1:0-11539 GCA_045602965.1 Acutalibacteraceae bacterium
ACATATTCAAACCTTGATATCGTTAAGTCAAACGTAGGTATTGACACATCATCATGGGATAACAACTTTGCCATGACAGAAGATACATGGTGGACAATGTGGTACGTAAGAGTTAAGACCGGTCTTGAAGACGGTAAAACAGGTACATCATACTCACCTGTATCCATCTGGAAGAATCAGATTAACCCCACAAGCGGCAAGGGCGACTCAAGAAGACTTGCTGACGTATTCACAGGCGACACACAGGGCTCAGCATCACTTTCAAAGTCAATCGCTACAAGATATCTTGATGTTCAGTACCTTCTCCTTGATGACACATATCACACCTTCACAATCGGCACAGGCGAAGCTCCTGTTGAAAAGAAGGTAGTTACATTCCAGAAGCTTGACGGCAGCGTAATCGCAACAGGCGAATATGCTGAAGGCGACACAGTTACAGTTCCCGAAGTTGAAGGTCTTGTTACATGGACAGAAGCAACTAAGGCTGTTGCACTCGGCGCAGAATTCACAATGGGTCAGAAGGCTCTCACATATGTAGCAGTTGTTGATACAGATAAGTTCAACGTAACAATCAACCTCAACGGCGGCGCATTTGCAGAAGACGCAGTTCTTCCCGAAGACGCAACTGTTGCAGACGGCAAGCTTATCCTTAAGGCAGGCTTCGGTGAAGAAGTTAGCTTTGCAGCTCTTCCCGTTCCCGAAAAAGAAGGCTTCACAGGCGCATACGAACCCGCAACCGTTAAGGTTGAAAGCACAAGAGGTGCAAACGCATCCGTTACATGGACAAAGGCAACTTACATCGCATCATTCTATGCTGATAAGGCTGCATATGATAACGGTGATGATGCTTTCAGACAGGTTAAATTCGTTTACGGCAACAAGGTTCCCTTCGCAAGCGTTAACGCAAATTCCCTCAAGCCCGACATGAAGTTTGCTGGTTGGATCAACGCTGAAACAGGCGAAAAGGCAAACGAAGAAACAGTATTTGCTGACAACGTTGCTTTCTACGCTGACTGGACAGAATTCAACAGCGCACTCACAGTTTGGGGTCGCGACTATGAAAACGGCGGCTGGAAAGAACTTACAACAAAGAAGGCTGACGCAGGCACAACAATCAAGCTCAACGACATCAAGGCTCTTGTTACCGAAGCTAACTACGGTACAGCAGCTGCTCAGTATGTTGTTTCAGGTACAACAAGCACATTCAGCAATGACACAGCAATCAGAGCTGACTTTGCAATGCCCGAAGGCACATCAGATGTTTACGTATTCACAAACATCAAGTTCAACGTAACATTCAAGACTCCCGCATTTGACGAAGACGGTTACATGACCGAAGGATTCGTTGAAGAAGTTAAGAGTGCTTCATCAAGCGCAACTGATGAAAACGCATATCTTAAGGCTAATGTACTTGCAGGCACTCCCGCAGCAAACACAGGCTATAAGTTTGTTACATGGGTTGACGAAGACGGCAATGAATATGCTCCCGGCGCAATCGCTCTTGATTATGCAGAAGGCACTGAGCATACATTTACTGCTGTTTACGAAGAAGTTGAATATACAATCGAATTTGTTATCAACAATGCTTCCGCTCTTAAGGAAGTAATCACAGTTGAAGGCACATTTAAGGTTGGCGATACATTCAATCCCGCAGACGCAACTCTCATCAAGGAAGACGGCGAAACAGAAGGCGTTCTTCCCGAAATCGGCGTTGAAAACTCCGAACAGGTTGGCGGTCCTTACAGAGGCGTTGACGGCTATGTATTTGCAGGCTGGAAGGTTGGTACACAGACTGCTCTTCTTACAGAATTCAAGATGGATGAAGCAGTTGAACTCACTCCCGCTTACATCAAGTCCGTAACACTTAACAACAAGATCGCAATCAAGGGCTTCTGGGATGCAGTTGAATATGAATTCGTAGCATACTATGCTGATACAATCAACGCAGACGGCGAACCCGAATACAAGGCAATCCCCGCTATAATGGTTAAGACAGGTTCAAACCTTGACGCAGCTTATGCAGCAGCTCTCGAAGTTGTTAATGCAAACCTTCCCGAAGGTAAGAGATTCCTCTTCTGGAAGCTCGAAGGCGGCGGCACAAAGCCCACAAATATGCCTGCTTACGGTCTTGAGGTTTATGCAACATATGTTGGTAAGTCACTTTCACTCTATCTTGACTATAACTACGGCACAGACAAGGCTCCTGCAACTCTTGAAGAAACAATGATCAAGAGCAACCAGATTGGTAGGTTCCTCTATGACGGCGTTGATATTTATAACGATATCCCCGAAGGTGAAGTTCTTGCAATCGCTGATTTGGTCAGAGTTACATCAATTTCCGAAGCACAGACTCCCGGAACAAACTATGAACTTGTTGGTTGGGAAGTTTACTACGTTGTAAACGAAGAAGACGTTTATGACACCTCCAAGTGGAACAAGGGCGTAAGCGATATCGAAGGCTCATCAATCGCTAAGTATACTCTCGTATTCCAGGCTAAATGGATGGCACACAGCGACTTCTTCTTCAGAGTTTATAACACTGACGGTGCTCTTCGCAGCGCAATCGACAAGAAGTTTAATAAGTACTATTGGTACAACAGCAAGCCTGTTGCTAACGAAGAAAATGCAGCAGTACTTAATACAATTCCCGACAGCATTATCATCATTGGCTTCATGCCGACACTTGACGGTTTCGATTTCAACAGATTCTTCGAAGCTGACATGTGGGCAAACATCAGCATCAGAGTTGATCCCATCACCCTTTCAAAGGCATGGCTCGATCCCAGCAACTGGGGCGCACTCCTTGAAGCTCTCTGGAACGGTATCACATCAGGTTTCGGTGGCGCTATCTGATTAACGGCTGAAACCGAATAAACAAAACAATGCTCCCCTGCGTGAAAGCGCAGGGGAGTTTTTTTACATCTCGGTATTATTGTTGTCTGTAATGTTTCCCGTCATATCGGGCATATTATCCGTCATGTTGTCCGCCATGGAGGAAAGCTCAGTTCCGAGTTCGGTGAGAATGGGCACGTTATCTGTTGTGTCCGTAACTTTTCCGCCTTCCGCACCGTTACAGCCTGCAAATGCAAGCGCAATGAGAATAACGGCGGCAGAAATAAGAGATAATTTTTTCATGTTATTACTCCTTGTTGCAATATCGTTTGTGATTATTTTAACCGCAAAAGAGTCTGATATGCAAAAAAATAACGGATAATCCTCAGCCGGGATTATCCGTTGATTATGTATTTTTCGGTTGCGATTATTTATTGGATTTTTTTGCCTTTTTGGGAAGCTGTTCTTCTTTGGGTTCGCCGATTTCAATGATATAGAACGCTGCGGTCCAGAGAAGAAGAGCGATAAACACAATATTTATTCCGTTCTGGAAACCCGCAAAGCAGAGAGTATCAACAAAAATAATATTGCCCAGAAGCGAAACAAGCCATCCTGAAGAGAATATTTCAACAACGTTTATTGTGCCGTCAATAATGGGTGCTGCGAAAGAATTGAAGCAGGCGTTCATTGCGATAGCCGATGCCAGACCGATAACGCTTGCAATAACAACGGGGATTCTCTTGTTGCTGCATATTGACCAGACAATAATGAAAAGAATGGCGATTACTGCAATTGCAAACAGAACGAAAACTGCTATAAGCTGAGCCTTTACGGGATCGAGCGCAGCGGGGAAGGTGAAGGATCCGCCTGTTGAACTTATCTGTTCATAGGTGAAGCCGACAATTCTGTCGGTTCCGAGGAAGAAACCGATGAGCTGCTTGAGGGTGATAACTTCTTCAATACCTGCATCGATAAACGAAGTTGAAAGTCTGACAAGAACGAAGTCAAGCAGAAGCGCTACGGGGAAGAATATTGCTGCAAGGAACGCATTGACAACGCGATATAAAATTTTCATGACAAATATCCTTTCTGTTCGGGTTATGGCTGTTACCCTGATTATTTCCAGGATGTGTTGAGTGCAACGGTGCGGTTGAAGATGAGTTTTTCGTCTGTTGAATTTTTGTCAACGCAGAAATAACCCTGACGCATAAACTGGAAGGTATCGCCGCATTTTGCATCCTTGATACCGCCTTCAATAAGGCAACCTTCGAGAATTTCGAGAGAATTGGGGTTGAGGTTGTTGAGATAATTTTCTTTGCCGTCTACTGCCATGGGGTTTTCGGCGCTGAAAAGGCGGTCGTAAAGACGGATTTCGCAGGGTGCGCAGTCAGAAGCGCTGACCCAATGAATTGTACCTTTGACCTTTCTGCCGTCGGGAGAATCGCCACCCTTGGTTTCGGGGTCGTAGGTGCAGTGCAGGCAGGTAATCTCGCCGTTTTCGTCGGTTTCCCAACTGTTGCAGGTTACGAGATATGCACTCTTAAGACGAACTTCGTTGCCGGGATAAAGTCTGAAATATTTCTTGGGAGGCTCAACCATGAAGTCGTCACGTTCAACAAAGATTTCTCTTGAAAAATGAACGGTTCTTTTGCCGAGTTCAGGTTTAAGAGGATTGATTTCAACTTCAATAGCTTCGCTCTGTCCTTCGGGATAGTTATCGATGATAACCTTGAGAGGACGGAGAACTGCCATTGCACGGGGTGCATTTTCGTTGAGATTGTCTTTTACGCAAGCTTCGAGCAGACCGTAGTCAACAACGCTGTCTGCTTTTGAAACGCCGATACGTGATATGAAATCACGTATTGCCGCTGCGGGATAACCTCTTCTTCTCATACCGCTGAGAGTAATCATTCTGGGGTCGTCCCAGCCGTCAACTATGCCTTTCTCTACCATCTGGAGGCAATATCTCTTGCTTGTTACGCAGTAGTTGAGGTTAAGGCGGGCGAATTCAATCTGTCTGGGCGGCTCTTCAAAACCGACTGCTTTGATGAACCAATCGTAAAGAGGTCTGTGGTTTTCAAATTCAAGTGAGCAGAGAGAATAGGTAACGCCTTCTCTTGCGTCCGAAAGGGGATGAGCGAAGTCGTACATGGGATATACGCACCACTTATCGCCTGTCTGATGATGATGAACAAAAGCGATTCTGTAAATAACGGGATCGCGCATATTAATGTTGGGCGATGCCATATCAATTTTTGCGCGCAGAGTTTTTTCGCCTGCCTGGAATTCGCCGGCGGTCATTCTTGCGAAAAGGTCAAGGTTTTCTTCAACCGAGCGGTCACGGTAAGGACTGTTCTTGCCGGGCTCGGTGAGAGTGCCTCTGTATTCTCTGATTTCATCAGCCGAAAGATCGCAAACATATGCTTTGCCTTCTTTGATGAGCTTGATTGCGCATTCATAGATAAAATCGAAATAGCTTGAAGCATAGAGAACCTTGTTCCATTTGAAGCCGAGCCATTCGATGTCTGCTTTGATAGCGTCAACATATTCAACGTCTTCTTTTGAAGGGTTGGTGTCGTCAAGACGGAGATTGCATTCGCCGCCGTATTTTTCTGCTGTTGCAAAGTCAATGCAGATAGCCTTTGCATGACCGATATGAAGATAACCGTTGGGCTCCGGCGGGAAACGGGTCTGAACTCTCGTATTAACGCCGTTGGCAAGGTCTTCATCTATAAAGTCATATATAAAATTTGAGGAGGTATTGATTTCTTCCATTTTGGTGATTCCTTTCGATTATAAATTGCTTGCAGCATCTGCAAGACGTGCCTTTATCTCATCCTCACCGAGAAGCTGCATGATGGAATAGAGGTCGGGAGTATTCTTTCTTGAGGTAAGAGCGATACGGATAACTGTTGAAATATCACCGACGTGACCTTTGAAAGCTTCGGGATTCTTCTTGAATTCCTTAACGTTGGGAGTGAAGCCGAGAGGCTCACACATATCCTTGATTTTTGCAAACCATGTATCCTTGTCATCTGCAAGTGAGAAGGTTTCGGCATATTTCGCAATGATTGCCGCAGCGTCTTCCGCGGATATGTTTTCGGGCATGGTGTAGTCGGGCTTATAGAGTGATTTATAGAAATATGAAACGTAATCCTTGACTTC
Organism: Acutalibacteraceae bacterium; assembly: GCA_045602965.1. Classification (GTDB taxonomy): domain Bacteria; phylum Bacillota; class Clostridia; order Oscillospirales; family Acutalibacteraceae; genus CAG-177. Next base: position 5,998 of record JAZSCO010000067.1, read on the forward strand.
GTTCCATTTTGCTATGTCTTTACGGGGTTTGGGATTTTCTCTGTCGATATTTACAACAGCGGTTGAGAATCCGGGGTCAGCGGTGAAAATTTCGCAGAATTCGGGGTCATAAGTTTTTGCCCATTCAGCAACGTTATCGTAAACCTGTTGAGCGGTCATAACAGAAATAACGTTTTTGGAAACGTCATTTAGTTTTACAAGGTCGAAAAGACAACCGCTTGAACTCATTTTCTTAAGATTGAAAGGGAATTTATCGATGCCTTCCTTGGGATTTGCTCTGCGCCAATCTTCAAAGTTCGAGTTGAGCAGAGTGAGAAGATATTCAAGCACGCTCTCCTTCGGAAAACCTTGTTCGAAGAAATAACTGACAGCCGCTTCGGGGTCTTTTCTCTTTGAAAGCTTGCGTTTGTCGCCTGTTTCTTCGTCGATTTTCATAACCTGAGGAGTATGTGCAAATTTGGGAGCTTTATATCCGCAAACACGGAAAAGTTCTATATGCTTGGGAACGGAAGAAATCCATTCTTCGCCTCTGATAACATGAGTTGTTCTCATGAAATGATCGTCGCAGGCGTGAGCAAAGTGGTATGTGGGAATACCGTCGGATTTGAGAAGAACTTCGTCGATGATGTTTTCGGGCATTTCGATTTTACCTCTGATAACGTCTTCAAAAACGATTTTTTTATCTTCGCTGCCGCTTGAACGAAGACGGAGCACCCAGGGTTTGCCGTCTGCGATATTCTTTTCGATTTCCTCAAAAGTAAGGTCACGGCATTTTGCCCATTTTCCGAAGTAACCCCAGATAAGGGCGTCGCCCTGCTCTTGCTCCTTGCGAAGCTCGGAAAGCTCGTCCGCCGTGCAGAAGCAAGGATATGCAGCGCCTTTTTCAACGAGACTCTTTGCGATTGTCTGATAGATTTCGGCTCTCTTGCTCTGTGTGTAGGGACCGTAAGCACCTTTTTCAGTGCCGTAGCCGGTAACGCCTTCGGTGAATTCAACGCCGAAATAGTTGAAGCCTTCGATGATTGCCGAAACACCGTCATCTATTTCGCGTTTTTTATCTGTATCTTCAATTCTTAAAAATGAAACGCCATTTGTTGTTTGTGCGGTAAGCACGTCAACAAGAGCGCTGAAAAGTCCGCCGATGTGAAGATATCCTGTGGGTGATGGTGCGAATCTGGCTACTCTTGCGCCTTCGGGAAGCTGTCTTTCGGGGTAAAGGTTTTCATAATAATCAGGGGTTTTATCGATATGCGGAAAAAGAAGTTCCGCAAGTTTTTTGTTATCCAAAATTAAACACTCCTATTATAGTCTTAAATATACATATATTTTTACTTATACCCTATTATTATTGCAGAAAATTCCGCAAGTATCAAGAGGAAATTTTAATTTTTTGCAGATAAATATCCGATTTTTTCCGTTTTGGATATCTGACGGAATAATACGGGGCATTTTTGCCAAAAATACGGATGAATATTCAAGTGAAAAGGGGTATAAAATGAAAAGAAAAATCAGAAAATCTCCCAATATTTATCTTGCACTTCTTGCCTGCCTTATTGCAGTCGGTGCAGGCACGGCGGCAACTTTCAGAGATAACTCAACGGGAACTGTTGAAGCAGAGGATTTCACAAGAGTGACGGTTGAATGGAAAATCGAAGAAACGAGTGTACCGCTGACCTATGATGTTAACATCGGAGTCAGCGGCATTGCGGACGAGCGTGAATTTATTCCCGAAACAACCGTACCCATCAAGAATAACAAGCCGTTTTCGGGCGAATTCGTTTTGCCGATGGGCACGGATATAATCAAGGATTACAGCGGCGGCGAGATGGTATACTCGAAGACGATGGGGGATTGGAGAGTGCATAACGGCGTTGATTTTTCGGGCAGTGCAGGCAACGAGGTGATTGCTGTTGCCGACGGAAAAATCACAAAGGTTTATGATGACAGTTTCTGGGGTACGGTTGTTGAAATCGACCACGGAAACGGTATGACGGCGAGATATTGCGGAATGAAAAAAGGGAGCAGTCTTGCCGAAGGTGACGAGGTGAAAATGCGCGGCAGAATCGGCTCACTCGGTCATATCCCCGTTGAAATCGGAGAAGAAGACCATCTTCATCTTGAAATCCTCATCGATGGCGAATATGTTGACCCCCTCAAAGCACTCAACAAGGTCAGGGATAATCTATAATTATGGCGGATGCAATGTCTGCCCGGCTCCCCATGGGCATGAATGCCACCGTCCGACGCATCCGCCTTGTTTTCGGAAGCAAATGCTCCCATTTCATACTATGCGGAAAAGTCGGATTTGGATTTTAATTATTAAAGGCTGTATCACAGATTTGGTGATACAGCCTTTTGGTTTTTATATATGTTTTTCGATAAATGCTTTTACTCTGCTGTCATATTCATCTTTCGCGTCGTAATAACTGTATGCGTGCTCTGCACCGGGAACGATGAAAAGTTCTTTTTCCGTCGGGCAGGCATCATAAAGTCGCTTGCACATCTCAACAGGCACAAGCGCATCCTTATCACCGTGGATAAACATAACGGGATTGACGGCATTCTGCATTGTGCCGAGAGGAGTTGCGTCTTTTCTCAGGTCGTATTTTGAGAATTTGCGGCAGTAGATGTTGGTTATTCCTGCGAAGAAATCGGAGGTGTGTTTAAGACCTATATCCTTCATTTTCTTTGAAACCTGCTCGAATGCATCCGTGTAGCCGCAGTCCTCGATTATTGCCTTTACCTGTTTTTGCGGATTATTGTTGTTAACGAGCATAACCGTTGCCGCGCCCATGGAAATTCCGTGAAGAACGATTCTGATATCATCGCCGAAACGCTCGGTGAGATAGTTAATCCAGAGCTTTATGTCTTTAAAATCAAGTGCGCCGAAACCAATCTGATTACCGTCGCTGCGTCCGTGCCCCCTTAAGTCGGGCAGGAGATAATTGAATCCCATTGTGTTGCGGTAAAAAGGGAGAAGATGACCGCATTCATCGGGACCGTTGCAGTTGTGTCCGTGTACGCAGATTGCAAAATTCTTCGTTTCTTTTTCGGCAGGGATATACCACGCCTTCAGACGAAGATTATCCTTGGAAATGATTTCAAGGTCTTCGGGATTCAGAGAATAAAGATAATTGTTATTTTTCTTGCGGACTTCGGCACGAAGCATCCTTTTAGGGTCCTTGTCGGTATAAGGTTTGGGACGTTTGATGCATGCCTGTTTATATCCTTCGGCGCCGATTATCGCTACGGCAGCTGCGGCGAATGCACCGAGGCCGATTAATGCTTTTCTTTTTTTCATGGTATAACCCCCTTCCGGGTTTTTTATTTTAGCATAAAAAGAAAAACAATTCAATAAAATCTGCCTTGCAAAAAATTTTTGAAAAAAATTTTCAAAAAAGTGTTGACAAAACGGGAATGATATAATATAATGAACAAGCTCTTTGGTGAGGGCAGTTAAATGGCGGCATAGCTCAGAGGCTAGAGCAACCGGTTCATACCCGGTAGGTCGTGGGTTCAAATCCAACTGCCGCTACCATATTTTTATTTGGCCCGGTGGTCAAGCGGTTAAGACACCGCCCTTTCACGGCGGTAACACGGGTTCGAGTCCCGTCCGGGTCACCAAACATTTGATATCCGAACTAATCTATGAAAACGGTTTAGTTTGGGTATCTTTTTTTCTTACCAATAAGTAAACAGCAAAAAAGACGGTAGTAACTTTGATTTGTTACTACCGTCTTTTTATGTACGGTTATGAGGTTTTAATCTTCACTATGTGTTTCCAGAATTCATCCTGCCACCAGGTCAGCTTTTTTCTTAAAGGAAACCGACAATCCAACATTGTTGGTTCAGAAAGCCGATTTGTTAAGAAGAGCAGGATTGTTTCAGTTGGTAATTAATGATTACGGCAATATTATTATAATGTAATAATGCCGTGAAATAATTATAGATTTTTTATTGCTTCTATGTTATTATTAAATTGGATTATTATGAGAGGAGGCGGAATATGATTAAGACCCAGAAAAAGACTCTGATTTACCTTGTCTGCGCATTGGTTCTTGCAATGGCAGGCATACTTTATAACGGCATCAACTTTCCGCTTACCAACTCATTTTCAGGGAATGCATTTACGATTCTCCCTCATATGATTTTTGTTGCATTATCATTTGGCTGGGTTATTTCCGTGCGGCGCAGAATTCTTGATAAAAGAATCCGAAACTATCTGATTTCCGTCGGTATGCTTATGTCATTCTGGCTTGCAGAGAGAACAACGAAATGGTTTTTTATTTCTGAATTTTCTGATTTGTGCCGATACCTGTGGTATGCTTTTTACATTCCGATGATTCTCATTCCGCTTCTCGGCGTATTTATCACAACCTATATCGGAAAACCCGAAACATACAAAATGCCGTGGTGGCTCAATCTTCTTTATATCCCCGCATGCGCACTCATTCTTTTTGTTTTCACAAACGATTTCCATAATCTCGTGTTTGAATTCCCGAACGGAATTTACTATTTCAATGAGCAATACGAATACGGTTTCGGCTTTTATATAGTTGCCGCATGGTTCATTATTCTGGGCTTTTATTTTGTTATTTCCCTCGTTATCAAAAGCCGTGTGCCCGGCAGTAAAACCGTTCAGAAGCTGCCGTTTATCATTATGGCTTGCTCTGTTATTTTCTGGGCGCTCTATTCGTTGGGGCTGATAAACGCCGACCTTACCGCTGTTGACTGTCTTATGATTACTCTTCTCCTTGAAAGTGCAATTCAGGGCGGTCTTATCCGTTCAAATACGGGTTACACGGAATTTTTTAAAATTTCAACGGTTGCGGCGCAGGTTGTTGATAATAATTATCAGACGATGTATATCTCTTCCTATGCCGACGATTTCCCCGATGACGTGATGCGAAACGCCTTGGACAGACCTGTTGAGCTCGGCAAAACAATGCTTCACGGCAAGCCTGTTTCGGGCGGATATGTATTCTGGCAGAACGATATAAAAGAAATCAAAAAGCTGATGAAGAGCCTTGAAGAAACCCGTGAAAGGCTCAGCGAAAACAACATTCTGCTGAAAGCAGAAATTGATATGAACGAGCAGAAAGCCCGTTTTGAAGAAAAGAACAGACTCTATGACCGTATCGCCCGTGACGTTTCATCACAGCTTATAAAAGCGGAAGAATTGCTCGTTCAAGCAAAACAAAATCCCGAAGAGGCGCACAATGCGCTGGCGAAAATCTGTGTTATAAGTGCTTACATAAAACGAAGAAGCAATCTGCTTTTGCTCAGCGAGGAAAACAAGATTATTTCATCATCAGAGCTTGAATTCTGCTTTCGTGAATCCCTTGACAATATCCGCTTGCTCAGCGTGCATGCATCATTAAAAAGCATTTGCTCGGGTAGTCTGTATGTTGAAAATGCGGTTGCTGTTTATGACTTGTTTGAAAAAACGGTTGAAGCATTTGTTGATGATGTCAATGCACTTATGGTATCTCTTAATTGCGAAAACTCCGTTATTAAACTTAATCTTCAGATAGGTCTGAAT
>JAZSCO010000068.1:0-13710 GCA_045602965.1 Acutalibacteraceae bacterium
GTTATTATCTTACAGCCTTTAAGCTGACATGCTGCCATCGTCTGATGACCGCCGCCGCCAAGCTCTTCCATAATAATCTGAACATTTATTTCACCAAAGCTTCTCGCTGAAATGTTGACTGTACCGTTAGTTTCAAACATAACAAACGAAGCTTTGATATCATTGACTTTGAGAAGTTCATCCGCTGCCTGAGCGCAGATAATTCTCAAATCCGGCGAAGCAAAATCCGCAACCGATATTGCACATCGCATAAAGCTTTCAGCATCGGAGATAACCTTCGTGCGAAGCTTATTTATTTCAAGCGAATTCGCAAAAAGTTTTTTGACGCTTACGGTATCGGCATTCTTATCTTTAAGAAAAGCCGCCGCTTCAAACGTTCTTACACCCGTACCTATTACAAAATCTTTGGTATCAAGCATGATACCTGCAAGCAATGCTTCGGCAACAGTCTTGGTGATATTTATATCAGGATTAATGTACTGGAGAAGCTCCGTGACCATTTCACAAGCCGAAGATGCACCGGGGTCATGGTGAAAAATAACAGCGCTTTCAATATCCGTAACCGCTCGTCTGTGATGGTCAATAATTACTCTTGTTTCCGCTTTTTCATATATTTTCGGAAACTCAACAAAACTCTCGATATGGGTATCAACGACTATAAGAAGACTCTTTTTATCAAGCATTTCAAGAGCATCATCCTGACTTACTATCAAATCTGCCATACCTTCGTTTTCAAGCTTTTCGATAAGTCTTGAAGCGAGCGACCTCTTTTTATCCGTTGCAATAAAAACGGGAATTCCGAGACTCTGCACAGCACAAGCCACACCTGCCGCCGCACCTATAGCATCAAGGTCAGTATATGAATGACCCATAATTATAACGTTGCTGCTGGACTTGATAAGCTCCGAAAGCGCTGAGCCGACAACTCTGCTCTTGACCTTCGTACGCTTTTCCGCGCTCTTTGAAACGCCGCCGATATAATCATAACCGTCCTTGGTTTTGATTGCAACCTGGTCGCCGCCTCTGCCCAAAGCCATTTCAAGCGACTTTCTCGCACCCTTTTCACAGGCTTTTATCGTTTCACCGGGTGAAACACCAACAGAAAGAGTTGCACCTGTTTTTTTCTCTTTGAATTCAAACTCACGAACCGTTTCAAGAACAGAAAACCTATCCTCAACCATACGGGTAAAATTCTTTTTCTCGGTAACGATGAGGTATCTGTCGTCACTGATTTTTTTCAGAACACTGTCAAACGATTCGCTCCAATTATCAAGCGCCGTTTCAATGCTGCTTTTTATTTCCGTTCTTTCGCTGTCTCTGAAATCGGAACGGGAATCGTCAAGATTATCAAGTTCAAACAAAACGGCATACGGACGTGACTCGTGATATTCTGTTTCCGTCTGTCTGAGCGAAGTATTATCAAGATAATAAAAAGCGCAATATTTTTTTCCGCCCGAAATATATCTGACAGCATAAACAGTATAAAATCTGCCGTTCAAAAAAACGTTCAGTTCCTCGTCTTCTTCAATACTGTCTTGTTTTCTGCCGCCGAGATATTTGCTGATTTTATCGGCTTGTGTCATTTCGCCAAGAGAAATTTCATTGATAAAACGCTCGCTGTACCAAGTTATGTAGCCGTCTCCGTCACACACAGCAACGGGAAACGGATAGGTTGAGAGCACTTTCTGATCCGTAAAATCAAGCTTTTTTGATGTTTTTGCAATGAAACGCTTATATCTTTTTTTGGCAGACAAAGCTCTGTAAACCGCAACACCGCAAACAATCAAAAAAGCAATGCCTTCTGCAATTGCAAGCTTCGGTTCAACAAAAACGGTCATAACGATACAAACCGCAGAAACCGCAGCTACAAGGCTGATTAATAAACCGTCATACCAAAAGCCTTTGAATTTCATTTAAACCTCCATAATTATCGGAAGAATCATGGGACTTCTCTTTGTTTTTTCATATACAAAATGTGAAACGGCATCTCTGAGCTTGCCTTTTATTGCACCGATATCGCTGATATTATTATAATAGCAATTTTCAAGGCTCTTTTCGGCAACCTTTCTTGCCTGTTCGATAAGCTCCTCAGCCTCTTTCACATACACAAAACCTCTCGAAACAACTTCAGGACCTGCAATAAGCTGACCTGTTTCATAGTCAATCGATGCAGTCACAACAATAATGCCGTCCTGGCCGAGATGCTTTCTGTCACGAAGAACAACGCTTCCGACATCTCCGACACCTGAACCGTCAACAAAAACCTTGCCCGCAGGCACAGCTGCACCGCTCTTGATTGACTTGCTTGTTATTTCGGCAACATAGCCGTTATCGGCAATAAAAATATTTTCAGTTTCAATTCCCATACCCTCAGCAAGAAGAGCGTGCTTTCGAAGGTGCTTCTGCTCACCGTGAACGGGAATAAAATATCTGGGTTTGACAAGACCCATTATTAACTTGAGTTCTTCCTGACAGGCGTGACCCGAAACATGAACGTCATACATTTTTTCGTAAATAACATGAGCGCCGAGTTTCAGAAGCTCGTTGACAACCTTACCGACCATCTTCTCGTTTCCGGGAATGGGTGTTGCCGAGATAATCACATAATCATTGGGGCAGATTTCAACCTTTCTGTGGTCGGAAAATGCCATTCTTGAAAGAGCCGACATAGGTTCGCCCTGACTGCCTGTAGTTATGATAACAAGATTCTCTGGCGGATATTTATTAATCAGATCCGCATTGATAAGCACGTTGTCGGGGATATTGAGATAACCGAGCTGTGCACTGATATTGACCACGTTTTCAAGGCTTCTGCCGATAATGGCAACTTTTCTGCCAATGGAACTTGCAACATTGATAATCTGCTGAACTCTGTGAATATTGGAAGCAAAGGTGGCAACGATGATTCTGCTCTTGCCCGCCCTTCTGAAAAGCACTTCGAAAGATTCGCCCACTTTGCGTTCACTCTCGGTATAACCCGGTCTTTCAGCGTTTGTAGAGTCGGAAAGAAGAGCAAGAACACCTTCTTCGCCGAGCTTTGCAAAACGGGCAAGGTCAATCATTCCGCCGTCAATGGGAGTGCTGTCAACCTTGAAGTCACCTGTCTGTACAACAGTTCCGCATTCACAGCTGATTGCAAGAGCAATTGCATCGGGAATTGAATGGTTGACATGAATTGCTTCAACAGTAAATTCACCGAGCTTCACAACATCTCCGGGAGCAATTTCATGGAGCTTTACACTGGAAAGAATTCCATGCTCCTTGAGTTTACCCTGAATAAGACCGATTGTGAGCTTTGTTCCGTAAACGGGAATGTTCACCGTCTTGAGAAGATAAGCAAGACCGCCGATGTGATCTTCATGTCCGTGGGTAATAACAATACCCTTGATTTTTTCTGCATTTTTCTCAACATAAGTAAAATCGGGAATAACGAGGTCGACACCGAGCATTTCGGGATCGGGGAAAGCAAGACCGCAGTCAACAAGGAACATATCGTCCTTATATTCATAGAGGGTCATGTTTTTTCCGACTTCGTTAAGACCGCCGAGAAACGAAATCTTAATCGGAAGTTCATTTGTTTTTCTGTATTTCTTTGCAGAGCCGTTGCGCGATTTTGAAGCAGAATTTTTCTTTGCCTGCTTCTGCTGACCTGAACGGTTTTTCTGCCATTTCTGATTCGGTTTTGATTTTTGCGCAGATTTCTGTGTGTTATCTTTATTCGTTGTATTATTCTTTTTCTGCATATAATCTCCTGTTCTGTTTAAGTTTGATATATCTGAAACCGTCAAAATTTATGTTAGTCGGGGTAACTGCTCTTACCCCATATTATATAATATCTTTTTATTATTATAAAGTCAAGTAAATTAAATATTATTAATTAGAAAGTGAATTTACAATTTCTTCAATATCTGAGCACAATTCATCAGCCGCCTCCATCGTATCTGCTTCAGCAAAAACTTTTATTCTTTCTCCTCCCTTTTCAGGAATAACAAGCAAACTTCCTTCATCTTTCAGCAAACGTATACCTTCACAAAGAAGATTATCCTCTTTGTTATTTCCGCCAATAACAGATGAAAGTGACGATACCGGAAAATTTACATTAAATATTTTTTTCTCAATGTACTTTTCAGGAATCTCCGATGTAAGAGAATCGAGTGTCATACACCTTTCGTTCATAACAGAAACAAGTTTTGCGCACATAAAAAGTGCATCCCTGACAAAAACCTGCTTTGATGCAAGTCTTCTTGCAGATGCATCGGAATTATCGGCAGGGGTTTTCAGATAACGCAAAACTTTTCTTCCGAGTTTTTCTGCAACCGAATCAAGATAAAGCGGTGCATCATAAGGCACAGCAACATCTCTGCCCTTTCTCATTTCATCATAACAGCAAACAGCAAGAAGCTTATCATAGCCGATTTTACCTTTTTCAGTTTCGGCATAAATCTCCTTACCCGAATATGAAATATTAAAAAGCATTTCCGGTTTTTCGTTCATTCCTAAATGATAAAAACAGCTTCTGAGCAAATCGGATATTTTATCGTTTCTGCATTTCACATGAGCCGAAAAACCGTTATATACTTCTCCAAACCGCTTCATAAGTTCTTGGTTATAAAGCATTTTCATGCCCGACATCTCGGATATTTCTCTGATTGATTTTTCATCTGTCTGACGGAATTCGCATCGGCTCATACCGCTTTCAACTTCTCTTTCAAAGGCTCTGCACGCAGACAAACCATATTCCCCGCACAAAGAAATCTTGCTTTCTTCTTTATTAGTAACAAACATTCCCGAATCAAGCGAGCAAAAATTAACAAGGAATTCAAGCTCTGCTTCAAAGCATTCTCCAAAATCCCAAACGGCACTGCCTCCGTCTGCAAGACCCGAAGAAAGAGCCTGCTTCAAAACACGGGATTTTTTTGTGCCGTCATGACTGATACCGATTTTCTTTCCGAATTTTGAAGCGGAAACAGCATAGCCAAGCTTTACGCATGTTTCTGCATTGAGCACTGCGCCGCTTTTTTCGTCAACACCTTTTTCACCGAGAAAATCGGCTCTGATATTTCCGTATTTGATGTTTTCCGACACAACTGCACCTGAACCGATTATTTTTCCGGGCCAGATAAGAACATCGGGTTTTACACTTGCACTTTCTCCTATCACGCAACCTGACCCTGCAACGCTCCCCTCAAACATTGCAGCCCCTTTTCTGAGCGCAGCACCGGAGCATACAACCGCACCTGTAACCGATGCATCTGACGCGAGCGAGCTGTTTTCAAAAACAACGCTTCTCCTAACCTTTGCATTTTCTCCGATATAACAGTTGTCATCAATTACCGAATAAGGTCCGACCACCGCACCGTCTGATATTTCAACATCGGAACCGATATAAACAGGAGGTACTATCGAATAATCGCCTGTCGGAAGTTTTTCTTTTGAATAAATACCGTTTGCACTGCCGCTGACGGACAGTCTGAATTTTCCGTCAAACGCATCTCTCTGACATTTCAGAAACGAATCAATATTGCCCGCATCACACCAATATCCCTTAGTGTGATAGCAGTAAACAGGCATATCTCTTTCAAGCATAAGCGGAAACAAATCAGACGCAAAATCATATTTTTTGCCGTTAGGAATAAGTTTCAGGCATTCAGGGTTTATAATATAAACGCCTGTATTTGCCAGACTGCTTATTGCCTGACTCCATGAGGGTTTTTCAAGAAAACCGTAAACCTTATTTTCTTCTCCGACTTTTACTATGCCGAATTCACGAGGGTCATCAACATCCGTTGCAACTATAGTTACCATCGCATCGCTCGCCTTATGATAAAGCATGATTTTTTCAAAATCAAAATCACATATCGCATCTGCGCTTATCACAATAAATGGCTCTTTAAAATCCGCCGCGGCATTTTTCACTCCCCCCGCCGTACCGAGAGGCTCGTCTTCTCTGATAAAATCAAGCTTAAGATTTTTATAGCCCTGCTCATATTTTTTCTCAATTATATGAGGCAGATACCCAAGAGTTACCGCCGCATGACTGACCCCTCCCGAAATCAACGTGTCAAAAACATATTCAATTATAGGCTTACCCAGTATTTTTGCCATGGGTTTAGGTGCGGTGCAGGTTATGGGTCTCAACCTGTTTCCTTCTCCGCCCGCCATGATTACCGCTTTCATCATACCATCCCCCTTTTATTATTTCGGCTATATTATTGGCAAAATAATCGAAAATAACCGATTTTCTATTGTTAAACAAAAAAACAGATGATATAATGTTAAAAAACATTAAGTTGGAGATTAGTATGTCAGAACTCAAAAAAGTTGATATTTTTACTGACGGAGCCTGTTCGGGAAATCCCGGTCCGGGAGGATGGGGAGCAATACTTCGCTACGGCGAACATGAGCTTGAACTCAGCGGCGGAGAAGCTTCTACAACCAACAACCGAATGGAGCTGACCGCTGTTATAGAGGCTCTCAAAAAACTTAATCAGAAATGCGATGTAACAATTTATACAGACTCAAAATATGTTGCCGATGCATTCCTGCAAGGCTGGATATGGAACTGGATGAAAAAGGGCTGGAAAAAGTCCGACGGAAAACCCGTTCTGAATCCCGAATTATGGCAGACCCTCTGGAGTGAAATTCAGAAACACGAATACAAAATCATCTGGGTAAAGGGTCATGCAGGGCATCCCGAAAACGAAAGATGCGATGTACTTGCAACAACTCAAGCGGCAAAATATTCTTAATAAATCAAAGGAGTTTTATCATGGATATTTTATCAAAGACCTCTGTTGTTCTATGCATTTCAACAGCTTTTATTGCGGTTCTCTCCCAACTTCTTCCGATTTTCAGAAAAAAACCGCTCCATTCAAAAATGCTCTGCTCTTCTCTTTTCTTTTTGACGGGAATAACGGCGGCAATCTCAAAAGGATTCGGTACGTATTCACTTCTTATGATTGCAGCATTATTTTTCGGACTTCTGGGCGATTTCTGGCTTGATTATAAACACAGCAAATATTTTATGACGGGCGTTCTTTTCTTTTCAATCGGACACCTTATTTATCTTTACGCCTTCATTCTTTACTGTCAGCCGTCGCTTATCACTTATTGGAAACAGATACTTCTCGGTTTTCTCGGTCTTTGCGTTGCGGCAGTACTTGAGGTTGTGATTGATAAAATCAGATTTCCCAAGGGCAAAAGAATAATGATTCTTTATTCGTTCCTTCTTATGTTCTCATTTATATTTGCGGTTTCGAGAGGTACGGTTTCAATCATAAACGGTGAAACAGAATTCGGTGCCTGTCTTGTTGCGGCAGGAGGATTATTCCTTCTTTCGGACACTTTCCTTGCCGTTTCGCTTTACGGGAAGCCAAAACTCAAATGCAATGACAAACTTGTTGCGTTCACATATTTCCCCGCACAGGCTCTGTTTGCATTAAGTATTTTATTCGTTTGAGAAGGTTTAAAATGAAAAAAATAATCAGTATCATCCTTGCAATTATTACGGTTTTCTCTTTATCCGTATCCGTTCTTGCTGCAAGTGAAAAATGTAACTGCTGCGTTCTTCCTGTAGTATATGTTCCCGGTTTCGGTGAACCGATTTACAGGAATCCCGGTACGGAAGACAAAGTTTCCGTTTTTCCTCCCGAAACAGACGCAATTCTCAAAGCTGTTCCGGATATCCTCAAAGCTCTCGGTGCGGTTCTTATTGCAAAAGACTACGACGGCTTCGGCGAATATGCAATTGATGCGGCAGACAAAATTCTCTCCGAAGCAGGCTGTAATCCTGACGGAACTTCAAAAGAAAACATCGGAATTGACCCTTGCACTCTTCCATCCGAAGACAGACACAAAACTGCTGTTTATGCATTTGACAACAAGGATATTGAAGACGAATCCGAATTCAGATATACATACGACTGGCGTCTTGACCCTGTTGATAATGCAAAAGGTCTGCGTGATTACATAAAACAAGTCAAGGAATTTACGGGACACAACAAAATTGTTCTTGCAAGCCACAGTCAGGGTAACACCGTTGTTGCTTCATATCTTCATCTTTACGGCAGCGACGGCATCAAAAAAGTTGTTTTCCTTTCCCCTGCTTTTCAGGGTCTTTCGCTTGTCGGCGCACTTCTTTCAAGAACCTGCACTGTCAGCGGCAAAGAGGATGCGCTTGAAGAATTCATAGTCGGAATCATGGGTTATGAGGACGTAACCGCACAGCTTGTCGGAGCCATCGTTTCGCTTCTCAACGACTACGGCATAACGGGAAATCTTCTTGGCTTTGTTCAGAAAATCCTTAACGAACAGTTCGACAGGATATTCGACGACTATCTTATCGATGTCATGGGTACGATGCCGGGAGTATGGTCCTTCGTTCCCGATGAATACTATGAGGATGCAAAAAAGGCAGCATTCAGAGGTCTCGATAAATACGATGAACTCGAAAAGAAAACCGATTATTATCACTATAACATTCAGTGCAAACTTACCGAAATCATTGACGGTGCTAAAGCAAACGGCACTGCAATAGTCAGCGCTTTGGGTTATGATATTTCCAGCATTCCTGTTACTTACGAGAAAGAAAACCATTCCGATTTCCTAATTGACACAAAATATATGAGTATCGGCGCAACAGTTGCAAAAATGGGCGAAACACTCGGCGATGATTACAATCAGAAGAACACTTCATGCGGTCACAATCACGTTTCATCCGACAACATAATCGATGCATCAACAAGCGCATATCCCGAACACACATGGTATATAAGAGGTAATCCCCACAATGAATTCTTTACTCCTTATCTCGAATTTATAACATGGCTTATCCTCTTTGACGGTCAGCCGACAGTTCATACCGACAAGAAATATCCGCAGTTTATGGAGATCAGGAATGGCGAACTTATTCCTGTTGAGGGTGCAAGAGAAAAAGATAACCGAACGGACGAAAAAATCATTTTTGATTCAATTATTGCCCTTCTGAAAGATTCAATCAAAAAATAATCAGCAAAAAACACGGACTGTTCCATTTGCGAAACAGTTCGTGTTTTTCTGTCATACATTGTCCCGAAGATGCATAGATTTTACAGAAACAAAAAATCAATGAATCCGGAGGAATTATAATGGCTGTCAACAATATTTATAATGATATTGCCGCAAGAACAGGCGGAGATATTTACATCGGAGTCGTAGGTCCCGTAAGAACCGGAAAATCAACATTCATCAAAAAATTCATGGAAAACATGGTTCTGCCGAATATCGAGGATTCGCAACGACGTGAACGTGCAACTGATGAACTTCCCCAGTCATCGGCAGGCAGAACAATCATGACAACCGAACCGAAATTCATACCCGAAGACGCAGTTGAAATAACTCTCCCGTCAAAATCGAGAATGAAAGTGCGCATGATTGACTGCGTCGGATATATAGTGCCTTCTGCACTCGGATATATTGAAGGTGAAAACCCGAGAATGGTTAAAACTCCTTGGTTCGATGAAGAAATTCCTTTTAATATGGCTGCTGAAATAGGAACGCAGAAGGTTATTTCCGAGCACTCGACAATCGGACTTGTTGTTACTACCGACGGTTCAATAAGCGATATTCCAAGAGCGGAATATGAAGAATCCGAAAAAAGAGTAATCAACGAATTGCAGGAACTGAACAAACCTTTTGTTGTTCTCCTTAACTGCAAAGAACCGAATTCCGCCGCATCAAAAAAACTTGCGGCAGAAATGACGGATAAATACGGAGTTCCCGTTGTGGCGGTTAACTGTCTTGAACTCGGTCAGAACGATATTTCCGATATCCTTTCTCAGGTTTTGTCGGAATTTCCCATAAAGGAAATAAGAGTTGACCTGCCGGGCTGGATAACCTCTCTCGACAAATCCCATTGGCTTCGCTCCGATATTTTCGGCAGAATAAGTTCTCTTGCGGAAAACCTCAAAAAAGTCCGTGACGTAAAGGTTTTTTCGGATAATGTTTCATCGTGCAACCATATATCCGCTTCGAATGTTGAAAGCATGAATCTTGCAACAGGAAGCGCAAAAATCAACGTTATTCTTCACCCTGCTCTTTTCTTTAAAATCATTGAAGAAGAAACGGGTATTTCGGTTGAAAACGAACACGAACTTATGCAGAAAATCAAAGAGCTCTCTGCGGCACAGAGCGGATACAAACGTATACAGAACGCACTTGATGAGGTTGAGGCAACGGGTTACGGAATAGTTTTGCCCGACATAGAAGATTTATCGCTTGAAGAGCCCGAAATCATGAAACAAGGCGGAAGATACGGAGTCAGACTCAGGGCAAGTGCACCGTCACTTCACATTATGAAAGCCGATATTCAGACCGAAGTTGCACCGATTGTCGGCTCAGAATCACAGAGCGAGGAACTGATAAAATACCTACTCAAGGAATTCGAAGAAAACCCCTCAATGATATGGCAATCAAACATTTTCGGCACTTCGCTTCACCAACTCGTTAACGAAGGTCTTCATAACAAGCTTTTCAGAATGCCGGGCGATGCAAGACTGAAACTGCGTGAAACACTCGAGAGAGTTATCAACGAAGGCTGCAGCGGTCTTATCTGCATAATACTATAAAAAACACCCCATGATTTCCGAAGAAAATCATGGGGATTATTTGTTTTATCTTCCGTTATTTATAAATTCAAACGGATTTATTTTGCCGCAGAAAGGCTTGAATGCAGTTGAGAATTCAAAGGGTTCAAAACTCCATTTGCGTTCAGGTTCAACTTCGTCATATCTGCCGTGTCCTCCCTGAACATCAATGCGGTAATCGGTATAAACAACGGTATCTTCAAGAGGAACAAGTTCATCGTTATGCTTTGTTTCTTCAAGCATATAGGGAGTGAAATGAGACGCATTGAAGAAGAATGTCTCCTCACCTGCAGGCGCAAAAATCATGCCGGTTTCACCGTTTGAAACAGTACCGTATCTTGTTCCGAAATGTGCACCGTTTTCGATGGGACGAATATAAGGAACAAAGTTTTCGGAAACTGTTGTTTCAAATTTACCATAGCGTGCGGCAAGATGACGGTCAGCATATGCTTCCTGAGGACCCTTACCGAAAAATCCCATATTTTCATACTCACCCTTGAGTCTGAAAGCAAATCCGAATCTCGGCAGTTTCATGCCCATTTCAACAAGGAGTTTTCTGTATTCACCGTTGAATCCGATAACTGCACTGCCGTCACCGTAGAATTTATATGTCATTTCACCGCTGAGAACGGGAACAACAGCCGGTCCGCCGATTGAAACGGGACAGGTAATTCTGATGCAGTTCTTTTCTTCGGAAACTGTTACGGAATAAGTCTTCTGAACTGCCGCCTGAATCGCTGCACTCCTTCTGTCTTCGGCATCTCCGAGCTGATTATAGCCGTGAGCTTTCCAGAGTTCAACATGAACGGGTTCTGAAAGCATCTCCTTGCCGCCACAAAGAACCGAAGAAATTCTGCCGTATGGTTTATCAAAAGTATAAACAACATCTTTTGCTTCAATTGTGATATATCTGTCGCCTTCGGAAACCGCAGGAATCTCATCAGTAACGGATGCTTTTTCAATTTCCGATGACAAATCAAACTGAACAAATCCAGTTTCAAAATCTGCCTTTGCCCATTTCTTATCCTCTTTTTCGTGGAACGTGAGAGTGAGGTAACAGCAATCGCTTACAGGTGCATTTTCAAAAAGTGCATATTCTTTTGTGTTCTGAGGTGCAATATCCGTATCGTCAATTCTGCCGCTCATAACACTTTCGCCGTTAACGTCAAGACTCCACTTGATATACATATCGGAAAGCGTTTCAAAATAACGGTAATTCTTAACGGTGATTTTACCGTTTTCATATTCAGCACCGAACTGCTGATAACCTTTTTTCATATCGTAGAAACCGGGTCTTAACTCTCTGTCGGGGAAAACGAGACCGTCAATGCAGCAAACACTGTTGTGAGGATAATCGCCGAAATCTCCGCCGTAGCGGTAGCCCTTGCCGCCGTTTACGGAAATTGCGTGGTCAGTCATTTCCCAGATACATCCGCCCCAGATTGCGGGATATTTCTTGAACAAATCGCAATGAGCATGAATATCGCCCGTTGTCATTGAGCAAACAAATTCGCAAAAATAGAAAGGTTTCTTCGAGTTCTTGTTCTTTGCATATTCTTCCGTATACTCAAGAGATGAATACATACGGCTTTCAACGTCGGAAATATCACTGTAGTTTTCTCCGATAGGAACAGCCTTGAACTCAAGATGAGCATTTTCATAGTGAATAATTGCTTCGGGTTCACGGCTCTTTATGTATTTGCCCATCGCTCTGTGGTTTTTGCCGCAGCCGGATTCATTGCCGAGCGACCACATGATTACGCAGGCATGGTTCTTATCTCTTTCAAAAAGACGCTGTGCACGGTCAACATAAGCAGGCTCCCATTCATCTTCGGTTGAAAGCATTGACCAACGCATCCAATCCCATGTGTCACGGTATTCAAAGCCCATACCATGAGTTTCAATATCCGCTTCATCAACAACCATCAGACCGTACTCATCGCAAAGTTCAAGGAATTCGGGTGCATTGGGATAATGGGATGTTCTGACCGTGTTGCAGTTACCCTGCTTAATAAGATGAATATCGCGCAGCATATGCTCTCTGTCGCAATAATAACCTGTTTCGGGATTTGAATCGTGACGGTTGATACCGTAAAGCTTTATCGGCTGATTGTTGACATAGGCAACGTTACCTCTGAAATCGATGCGCTTGATACCGATTTTAAAGGGAATTACTTCACCGCCCATGCTGACAAGCAAAGTGTAAAGCTTCGGATTTTCACTGCTCCAGAGAACAGGGTTTTCTATTGTGAATTCAAGCTCTTCACCCGAAAAAACAATTTCACCGTCGGGAGAAATAAGCTTGTATCCAAAGTTTTCATCATCGCCGTACCAGAGAATATCTTTGACGTAAATGTCAGCGTATTTCAAATCGTCGGAAAGGTCGGTTTTGATGTAAATATCCTTGATATGAGTTTCGTTTCTTTCGAGAATATATACTTCTCTGAAAATTCCCGAAAGTCTGAAATAGTCCTGGTCTTCAAGATAACTTCCGTCGCACCATTTGACAACAACAACATCAATTGTGTTTTCGCCGTCAACAAGCTTGTCGGTAATTTCAATTTCACTCGTGCAATGGCTCACCTGACTGTATGCGGCAAATTCGCCGTTGACATAGAGATAGAAGCATGAGGACACGCCTTCAAAATTGATATAATAATTCTTACCCTCTTTTTTATTGAGAGTAATTTTTTTATTATAATGACCTGCAGGATTTTCATCCGGAACATGAGGCGGGTCAAGAGGAAAAGGATAAAAAAGATTGCTGTAAAGGGGTACGTCATAACCCTTGCCAAGCTCTGTCTGCCAACACTTGGGTACCGGAATAGTATCTGTAAAATCAGCCTTAAGGAAATCTTCTCCGATATCCTCAAATGAATTATAGAATTTAAAATTCCATTCGCCGCAAAGACTCATGAAACTGTCAGAGCTTTCTCTTTTGCCGGAAAGAGCAGCTTCTTCATTCTGATAAGGAATAAAATAAGCTCTCGGTTTCTCACAGCCGATATGAAGACTGTTCAGTTCTTTATGGTATGACGGAATATTCATATAAACCTCCAAAGGATAATTATTACAGTTAATTTATATC
>JAZSCO010000069.1:0-2918 GCA_045602965.1 Acutalibacteraceae bacterium
GACATGGCTACGATCCGACTTCGAGACCAAGTGTTCAGGTATATCAGATTAAATAATCTCATCCCCGAGCTTCTCGACCTTGTTGACGAGGGCAGAATTGCTCTCACTCCCGCAGTTGAGCTGTCTTATCTTACCGAAGAACAGCAATACAGTCTGCTCGGCACTATTGAGGTTGAGGACAGAACACCGTCTCTTTCGCAGGCAGTCCGCTTCAAAAAGCTCAGTCAGGCAGGTCAGCTGACCGATGAACTCATTGACTCGATAATGCAGGAAGAAAAGGCAAATCAGCGTGAAATGTTCCGTATTCCGATGGAGCGTTTGCAGAAAGCATTGCCCGAGATAAAGCCGAGTCAGTTTGAGGATTTCATCATCAAAGCCATTGTTTACTATCAAAAACACTTGGACAGAAAGAAGGACAAGGGTGCGAGATAATCCGCACATTTGTAAAGGAGGTTTGTAATGAGTAATATTGATATAAATAAAATAAGCGATGACCCCGAATACTGTTTTGCGGCTTTGAAGCTCATTGAGCAGTTATTCAGGGACGGCAAAATACCGGAATATATGTTTCACAATATTCTGAAAGACTATGCGGATATTGTGGACGAAAGCAAGTTCATCAAAGGAAATCACAATCAGACAAAGGAGGACACAATATGATAAATTCAGATTTCGGAAAGCGACGGGTAGTAATCTATGCCCGAGTTTCCACAGACCACAAAGAGCAGCTGTCGGCGCTCGAAAATCAGCTTGATTGGTATGAGCCAATTCTTAAGGCAAGACCCGAATGGGAGCTCGTTGACAGGTATATTGACGAGGGTATCACGGGCACATCCGCCGAGAAAAGACCGCAGTTTATGAAAATGATAAGGGATGCCAAGAAAAAGAAGTTCGATTTAATCATCTCCCGTGAGGTTTCCCGTTTTGCCCGTAACACGGTTGACACCCTGCAGTACACCCGTGAACTCAAAGCGATGGGTGTTGAGGTTTTCTTCATAAACGATAACATCAAAACCTTTGACGGTGACGGCGAATTGCGACTTACCATTATGGCAACCCTTGCGCAGGACGAAAGCCGAAAAACATCGGTGAGAGTTAAAAGCGGTCAGCAGACATCAATGGAGAACGGTGTGTTCTACGGCAACGGCACTATTCTCGGCTACAGACGGGTTGAAAAGCTGCTTGAAAACAACAAAAAGCACGTAGACTTTTTCATCGACCCCGTGCAGGCTGAAACGGTAAAGCTGATTTATGAAATGTATCTTGAAGGTCACGGACTTATGCAGATAAAAAACGAGCTTGAACGCAGAGGCTACAAAACCGCAACGGGTAAAAGCAGGTGGTATGAAACGGTTATTTCCAACGTTCTGAAAAACTCGTTTTACTGCGGTATCATCACTTATCACAAGGAATATACGCCCGATTACCTGACACAGAAAAAGGTCAAAAACTACGGTGAAATCGACCTTGTGCAGGTAAAGGGCAGACACGAGCCGATTGTATCGGTAGAAGATTACGAAAGGGTGCGAGCAATTATGGCAAGCAAAACAGCTCAATGCAAAATGAACGCAAAGAAAAGAAGTCTGATGATTGGCAGAAGACCGAGAACTACCGTATGGGGTAAGCTACTCATCTGCGAATGCGGTCACAAGTTCAACACAAGGAACTGGTACAGAACGGCAACGCAGTCAAACATCGGTTATCAGTGCTACGATTCCGTGCGGACAGGCTCTTATGAAAGCAGAAAAAGGAAGGGTCTGCCGCTTGAGGGTATCTGCCGTACCCCGATGATACCCGAATGGAAGCTGCAGTTGATGGCAAACCACATCTTCCGCAACTATCTTATGCAAAGGGACAAGGTGCTGGCACTTGCCAACTCGATGCTCGAAGCTCACATCGGCGACACTGGCGAAACAGTCGATTACGAAGAGATTATTGAGCAGAAGAAACGGCAGCTCGCAAAGCACAACCGAAAGCTCGACAACTATATCGAAATGAGGGCGGAGGGTGATATTGACAAGGACTCGTTCACCCAAAAAACATCGGAGCTCAGAGCCGAAATAAGGAAGCTGAGTGACGAGATTGAAGCACTTGAAGATAAGCAGAACGACGAGCCTGAAATTGTGGACTACAAAGAAAAGCTGACGGTGCTTCAATATGCCCTTGTGCAGTACACAAATCCCGATGAAAACGACATACCCGAAAGCATAATTGAAGCCTTTGTTGAGAAGATTGTGGCAAAGAAAGACGGCTTTGATTGGTACCTGAGATTTGACGGCGACCCGAACGACCCGCTTCACCTGAAAACTGAGGGCAGAAGGCGCCAAAACAGCTCTGTATCAACGGTTGGGGGACACCTCCCAACCACTCCTTTCGGAGACGCAGGCAGCAATCGCTAACAGCTAATTTTAATTAGTTCGGATAAGTGAATAACTGAAATGAATCCCCTTGGAGCAATCCAAGGGGATTTTTCAATTGAAACACAGACAAGCTTATGCTATTATAATGGTATATGATTGAGAATTAACGGCAGGGGGTAAAGTATGGGAGTAATGCTCGTAGGGATGATTACGGGCGGTGTTGCGTGGATTTGCTTTATCACCGTGAATCTGGTGCTAACCGCTATAATATCGATCGATGCATACCGTCATAAAATGAAGACGCTTCTTTGGGCTGTTGCGGTGTTACTGTTCAGTTTCTATGCTATACCGGTTTACATAATCGTAAGAATAAAAATTGCTCGTTTAAAATGCAGCTCATGCGGAGCAAGAGTTAATAATAATGAATGTTTATGTACCGTATGCGGAAATGCCGTTAAAAAAATCGACGACGGCGCAATTGCCAAAAAAGTTGTTTTGTATGCTCTTGCCGTATTTGCAATCATTTCCGTGCTTGGCGGATTGTATGTTGCGTTTATA
>JAZSCO010000070.1:0-11491 GCA_045602965.1 Acutalibacteraceae bacterium
ATTATGGGCAGATTTCCTATCGGTGTTATTATCGACAGTTTCAGAACAGATATAACAACAGCAGTTAAAAAAGCTGCCGATGTTGGTGCACAGGGTTTTCAGGTTTATGCAACCCGCGGTGAAATGTCCCCCGAAAACATGAACGCAACAAAAATCAGCGAATTTAAAAAGCTTGTTGCCGACAACGGTCTCGTAATTTCAGCTCTTTGCGGTGACCTTGGCGGAGGCGGATTCTGCTTCGCAGACAGAAATCCCGAAAAGATTGAAAAATCAAAAAGAATCATTGATCTTGCCAAAGAACTCGACACTAATGTTGTAACAACTCATATCGGCGTTGTTCCTGAAGATAAAAATATCGACAGATACAAAGTTATGCAGGAAGCTTGCTTTGAGCTTTCACGCTATGCCGACAGTATCGGTGCTCATTTTGCAATTGAAACAGGTCCCGAAACCTCTGCAGTACTTAAAGAATTCCTTGATTCACTCGGCTCAACAGGTGTCGGCGTTAACCTCGATCCCGCAAACCTTGTTATGGTTACCAGAGATGACCCTGCCGGCGCAGTTTATAATCTCCAGAGATATATTGTACATACACACGCAAAAGACGGTAAGCAAATTTTCTTCAAAGATCCTGAAATCATTTACGGTCTCAAGAAGGATGTTATTATTACCGAAGATTCTTTCCTTGAAGTGCCTCTCGGCGAAGGTCAGGTTAACTGGGAAAAATACCTTGCAGCACTTGATGATATAGGATACAAAGGCTTCCTTACAATTGAAAGAGAAGTCGGTGATGAACCCGAAAAGGATATCAGAAAAGCTGTTGAATTCCTTAAAAGTCACGGTTGCTGAGGTGATATAAAATGAAAATCGGAGTCAGCAGTTACAGCTTTCAGCAGCTTATAAACTCAGGTGAGGAAACTCAACTGAGCATTATGAAAAAAGCAAAAGAAATTGGCTTTGACGGAATTGAATTCACCGACCTTTCCCCTGACGAAGGAATCAGTGAAAAAGAATTTGCCGAGATGATCAGAGAAGAAAGTGAAAAACTCTCTCTTCCTGTTATCAGCTACACAATTTCCGCAAACCTTCTTAAAGATAATGATCTTGATGCAGAAGTTGAAAGAATATGTCGCAAAGTTGATATAGCAGAAATTCTCGGTGTAGGATGCATGAGACATGATGCTGCATGGGGTATGCCAGAAGATATCGCAAAACATGCAGGATTTGAACAGGTTCTTCCCCTGCTTATTAACGGATGTAAAAAAGTAACCGAATACGCAAAAGAAAAAAACATCGTCACTTGCATTGAAAATCACGGATTTTTCTGTCAGGACAGTGAAAGAGTTGAAAAAATTATAACAGGCGTTGCCGATAATAATTTCGGAGTTTTGCTTGATGTCGGCAACTTCTCCTGCGTCGACGAAAACAGCGCATCTGCAACAGGCAGACTCGCTCCTTATATAAAGCATATCCACGCTAAAGATTTTCATATCAAGAGCGGAAACTCACTTAACCCCGGCAAAGGTTTCTTTAAATCAAGGGGCGGAAATTATCTAAGAGGTTCAATAATCGGTCACGGAGATATCCCTGTTATGCAGTGCCTTGCAATTGCAAAAAATTCAGGCTACGACGGATTTGTAAGCGTTGAATTTGAAGGACTTGAAAAATGCATCGACGGTATTGAAATCGGTTTTGATAATCTCAAAAAATTCATGGAAATGATATAAAAAAGGGCTGTTACCGTAAAAAGTAACAGCCTTTCACTTATATATTAAGGAATGATTTGAAATCCGCTATATATTCAGACGCAGTTTCTTTGTTGCTGCTTTCGGCGAAAATACGGAGAAGCGGTTCAGTACCTGAAAAACGGCAGATCACAAAATCACCGTTTTTAAAATAAACCTTACATCCGTCTTCATAGCTAACCTTTTCGACTTCATTTGAAAAATCAGGAATTTTTTTCTCGTCAAAAATAATTTTATTTATTACGCATTTGTATTCAGGTGCAAATACAAGATTGTCTTCAACCATAACAAACTTTCCGAATCGAGCTTCGAGATCACTGATAATATCAGTGGGACACTTTTTAGTCACACTTACCATTTCGGCAAAAAGAGATGCAGCATAAATGGAATCCTTACCGTTAATATGTCCTCTTACAGTAAGACCGCCGGAAGATTCACCGCCGAGAACGGCATCAACTTCTTCAATTTTTGAAGATATATGTTTAAATCCGACAGGAACTTCATAGCATTTTTCGCCAAAACTTTCGGCTATCTTATCAAGCATATGGGTTGTTGCAAGATTTCTGACAACAGGACCTTTCCAACCTTTGTACTTTACTAAATAATAATAAAGAAGGCAGAGAATTTCATTTGCGTTGATATATCTGCCGTTTTTATCAACAATACCGAGTCTGTCTCCGTCGCCATCCATGGCTATACCGAAATCATAGCCGCCCTTAACAACCATGTCACTCAGTGTACTTAACGTTTGCTCCGAAGGTGCAGGCATCATACCGCCAAAGAATGCATCCTTATTAAGATGGATTGTATCGATTGTGCAACGCGCAGTGTGAAAAATAACCTGCAAAGGGTATGCGCCTGAGCCGTGCATTGTATCAAAAAGAACACGCAGTCCCCTTTCGCGAAGAGCGGACATATCAAGCAAATCAATAATATCATCGAGAAATTTATTGAACGGATTACGAAGATACTCAATTCTACCATCTTTGACAGCTGATTCGAAATCGCAGAAATCAACAGAATCAATTCCGCAGATAATCTCTTCAAGTCTCTGCGTTATTTCAATCGGAGCATCCTTTCCCTCGTCAACAATAAGCTTTATACCGTTATAACTGGGAGGGTTGTGACTCGCTGTTATTTCAATACCGAAATGAAGACCTTCAGATTTTACTGTATGCATAACAAGAGGAGTCGGTGCCGAACGGTTCATAAACCAGACTTTCATTCCGTTAGCCGCAAGAGTTTCAGCAACCCACTTTGCAGCGTTTTCGGAAAGAAATCTTCTGTCATACCCGATAATCACCGGTTTTGAGATTTTATTCTGTTCTTTTGCAAGCAAAAAAATTCCGGTTGCTACACGGCGAATATTTTCGCTGATAAAATCATCACCAATAACAGCTCTCCAACCGCCTGTTCCGAATCTGATCATTTTTTATTCCCCCAATTCAAAATATCATATTTATTATTTTAGCACATCTCAACCCTATATTCTTACACATAAAGACACTATATTTATAATTTCGGTTCATTTTTTGTTGCAAAAATCAAAAAAATTTGTATAATTGAAGTATAGTTTTATTCGGAGGGCAACATGGAATATACAAGAACTCAATTAAATAAGGAATTAATTGTTGACGGGATTTATACAATTCATTATTTTGAATATACGAAAGATTTTGCATATTCAGGTGAATTTCATGATTTTTGGGAAATAGTTTATGCTGATAAAAAGTGCGTTGTAATCACCGCAGGTACAAATGAAATGACACTTAAAGCATGTCAAATGTATATTCATAAACCTAACGAATTTCACAAAATCCGCTGTGACGGTTCGAACGCCGCAAATTCAGTAATTATTTCGTTTGACAGTAAATGTCCTGAGCTATTCAATATAGCCGGAATTGTCATAGACTGTTCTTCGGAAGAAAAAAGATTAATGGGCAATATAATCAACGAAGCGGTTGACGCTTTTTCAACCCCTCTCGGCACTCAGTATACAAGAAGCCTTGAAAAAGCTGAAACGAGCAGTTTCGGAAGCGAGCAAATGATTGAAAATTACCTTGAACAGATGTTAATCCGCCTTATCAGAAGAAACAGCCGCCAACGAACTGCCGTAAAAAATACAAGCGGCGAAGTTCTCCTTCTGAAAATATGCGAATATCTTGAAAACAACATTGACAAACCTCTTACTTTTTCCGATATTCAAAAAGAATTCAATGCTTCCGCATCGCTAATCAAAAGACTGTTTCACAGTAATCTCAACTGCGGTATAATGGAACATTTTCTCAGGCTAAAAATAGATGCTGCAAAGCAAATGATAAGAGAAAACGAATATAATTTTTCGGAAATCGCAGATAAGCTTGCATTCAATACCCCTCAGTATTTTACAACGGCATTCAAAAGGATTTCGGGTATGACGCCCTCAGAATACGAAAAATCCGTTAAATCAAATTTTTCATAACAAAACAATCCCCCACCTGATCGGTGAGGGATTGTTTTTATATGCCCTTAATTTTTCTTATAAGTTGAGGAGTTTTTTTATATTTTACCATATACTCACGAAGAAATCGTTCATGATTTTCAGCGCAATAATACTTAACCCTGCGATATGCGCTCTCTTTATTCTGCGAAAAAATATTAAGAAGAAAATCATCAAGTTCGTTATAAATTTTCACAGTTTTATTCACATCATCAAAGGGACATTCCATAAGCATCGCGATATAAGCTTCATCGTTTTTATCAAGCTCAATAATTCTTTCGACAGCGCTGTTAACATCGCTTTCGGACTTACACCATACAAATGAATCAGGATTAATATCTTCTTCGATTCTGGTGCTGCCGAAATAAATCGGTATGGAATGCTGTTGAAACGGCTGAATAATCTTTTCCGTCACAAAGCCGGGATATTTTATGCTTTCACAGGCAATTGTAAACTTGGAATACTTAAGATATTCATTTTTTTCTGCCCATGAGCATCTGCATTTTCCGCCGGTGTTATTTAAAAAGCTACCGGGAGAAACAACCTCATTATACTTTGAAAGAGTTTCAAAAAGCATTTCACGCATCCCGTGAGAAGAACGATGTCCATAAATAAAATTACAGAAATATTTCTTTGACGCCAAAATTTCTCGGGCTTTTTCTTCCGTGACCATTTCGGGAATCCACGGTTTCGCATCGTTAAAATAGAATCCGAAAGGCATTCGGAAATATCTGTCTCCAAATTCCATATAGTCAAACCCGATACAATAATCAAACACTGTAAAATCAGGCGACATGTTTTCGCCCATAAACATGATTCTGACACAATCATATTTCATGTATTCAAACGGATTCCCTCTGTTTGAACAAATTACAAAATCGGGATTTTCAGATATTTCAACATCAAAATGCCTTGAAAGCATAATAGTAAAAAGATTTTCTTTCTTATTAAAACTTGACCAAAAACCGCAGAAATTAATTTTTACCGTCTGCATATGCCCTCCGATCATTCAACAGCCTTAAAATATTTGATAAAGCTCTGTCCGTCGTTATGTTCTGCATTGGGAAGGCAAATACCGGCATTCATAAGGAGCGCACCGGAATAAATTTCATCTGTATCTTCATCAACATAGTATTTTTCGGGATCAAGTCCTTTGAGTTTGATAATAAGCATTCTGTCAGGATGTCTTCTCATTGTTACGCAGGTGAGAAGCGCTTCATTCTTATCTTCCGAAACAAATTCCCATGCGGCACGGAAATGATTTTCAAAAGGACTGATGAGTCTGTAAAGATCTCCGTAATGAATTACATCATAATACTTATGGTAATCCTTCACCTGACGCTTTACGATTCTCTTATCTTCATCCGTAAATTTATTGGGGTCAAGCTCATAACCGAATGTTCCCCAAAGCGCAACATTACCCTTTGTATCATATCCCGTTCGTCTGCAAGCAGAAACATGAGCGCCCATTGTTGATGCGGGATAACACATTGATGTACCGAACTGTATTGTCAGTCTTTCGATGGGGTCGGTATTGTCGCTTGTCCAAATCTGCGGTGAGAAATAAAGTGTTCCGGGATCAAAGCGTCCGCCGCCGCCCGAACAGTTTTCAATAAGCATATCCGGGAAAGCTTTGGTAAGTCTGTCCATAACATCATATGTTCCGAGAACAAAACGGTGGAAAACTTCCTTTTGCTGTTCGGGAGGAAGAATTGCAGAGCCGACTTCGGAAAGATTGCGGTTAAAGTCCCACTTAAGATAATCAATCTTGCACGAAGAAAGAACTTTATACATTTCGCCGAAAACATAGTCGCGAACATCCTTTCTTGAATAGTCAAGAACATACTGATGGCGACCGATGCTCTTTTCTCTGTCAGGCACATGAAGACACCAATCGGGATGAGCACGGTAGAGATTACTGTCTCTTGAAATCATTTCAGGTTCATACCAGATACCGAACTTAATACCGAGAGCATTGATTTTATTTACAAATTCCGCAAGAGTTCCGCCGAGTTTTTCTTCATTAACCTGCCAGTCACCCAGACCGCTTCTGTCGCTGTTTCTGTCTCCGAACCAACCGTCATCCATTACAAGCATATCAATGCCGAGTTCCTTTGCTCTTTCTGCAAAAGTAACAAGTTGATCACCGGTAAAATCCATTCCGGTTGCTTCCCAGTTATTGATAAGAAGCGGACGTTTGATATCCTTCCACTTGCCTCTGATAAGATGTTTATTATAGAGTCTGTGGAAAATACGCCTCATTTCACCGATACCGTCAGGAGTATAAACCATAACAACTTCAGGAGAATTAAACACTTCGCCCGATTTAAGCTGCCATCCGAAATTTTCGGGATTAATACCCATTACAACTCTTGTGCCCGAATTTTGATTCACTTCAGCCTCAAAAACAAAGTTACTGCTGTAAACAAGATTGAAACCGTATGCGTTGCCGTAATCCTCAGTTGCGCCGTTATCAACAAGTGCAGCAAAGGGATTCTGATGATGGCTTGAAGATCCTCTTTTGCTTGCCACAAGCTGTTTACCGTGAGCAAGAGGTCTTCTTTCAAGACTTCTTTCTTTACCCCATCTTCCGTAAAGCGAAATCATATCATAATTATATGTATGAAAATCAACACAAGCACTCATAACTTTTTCGATTTCAACCGTTTTTTCGGAATTGTTGATAATCTTGACGCTCCTTGTCATTGCGCCGAGATTTTCAAATACGGTATAGAAAAGGACGGTCTGCATACCTGTTGTTGCATCTTCGGTAAGAATTTCAAGAGTTGTTGCTTCGTTATCATTTTCAACATAAAGTGACGGAAGCCCATCAATCGAAGGCTTGCCTGCATATATTTTATGAGAAACATAGCGCATATCGGTAACATTGTTACCGTCGGCATTTCTGATTGCAACTGCAGAAGTTCTGAAATCTCCGGCACCGTTTCCGGGATACTCAAAGGGGTTAATATCAGGCGAAAACATACCGTCGGCAATGTTTATATTCTGCGGACTGAACGATGCAAATCCACCCGTATATCTGAAAGCGGTAAGATTATTATCGGGAATTTTTGCGCCGTAATAAAGATGAACAAGATAATTTTCTTCATAAATTTCAAATACATAGCTCGATGTTGCAGTATCAAGCTTGAATATTCTTTTTTCGTTGTCAAAACTGATAGGCATTTTAGTTCTCCTTAATCATTTTATTAATTGTATCACGCATGGTAAGAAGCCAGTTATCGTCTCGGGGATAATGCTTGAATGTCAGTGGTTTATCAAGGCCTTTTTCAATAATTTCAAGAACCTTTTCTCTGCCGATTTTCTTTTCAAGAGTCCTGAGAGCTGCCAAATCCTGAAAAGCATCGTAGAAAACCTTGAGACGCAGAGATTCAATCGCTGTGCCATCCTCGGCGGGATAAACCACAAAAGAGTCACCGGAAGGAAAGCTTCCGCCTGCATCTGTGATTTCATAAGGATTTATTGCCTTGACGGAATACTGAAGATTATAGAAATTGTAACCCCACTGCAAGAATCCTTTGACATCGTATTTATAAAGCAAAACACCAAGAATTCGGTTGCGCAGTGACGGCATCGAAACAAATCTGTTCGGAGCATAATCGTCACACTGACCGCAACAGTAATAAGTCCAGAGTTCGGGAACATTGCCGACGAACGGCTCAATATGATTTTCTGCAGGAATAGGATTCATTACAGCGCCCTTACCGTAGAATTCATAATCAGAAAGAGCATCAATAGTCTTGAATCCGGGGAAATATTCTTTGATAAGCTGTGCACGGCGTTTATAAACCTTCAAGTGATGAATTCCGGGTTCATCGGAAACATGAAAGAATGTTTTTTCACGGATGCCCTCAGAATCTATTACCTCAATAAGTTTCTTTGAAAACTGTCGGAGAAAATCGTCATATTCCTTACTTGAAGTACGGGTAAACCAACCGAACATCTTCTTTTCTCTTCCTTTTCTGTCCGTGGCAATTATTTTCGGTGCGTGTTTTGCACCCCATTGCGTGAACAGATGGCTCATCTCGAAATATTCAATTCCGCATTCGCGGCACAGAGAAATCCACTTTCTGAGGTTTGCAAAATTAAACGAATATTTCCCGCCTCTTTTTTTCACCTTTACAAGCTGAACAGTTCTTCTCTCACCTCCGACTTTTGTATCAAGAGGAGGCGTAAAAAGCGGAGTAAGAATACAGTTCATTCCATGCTTTACGGCTGTTTCAATATAATTTTTATTTATTCGCCAGAATTCATCTGTAAATGGCTCAACATTATAATAATTGCAAAGACAATCTGCATGATACCAGTTGGTATAAACAATTTCCTGCTCAGACAATTCAGCATCGATTATCTCAATTTCAATCTCAGAATGAGATGTTATATCTCCATTGATATCAACGGTCACTGAATTCTTGCCAGTAAATTTTCCGTCGGGATCAACTTCAGTCCACAGGCTGTACCATTTTCCTTTTTCAACCGTAATTTCACCGTCAGCAGAAATAAGATAATCCGGATACATTCCAGATGTTTTGCGAAGATAATAATCATCAATTACATCATCATAACAAGCCGTTCCGACAGGAATATCTTTGACAATATAAACCTTCGAAATCTCCGCAAGAGCGCCGCCGAGAGAAACAGTTATCTTACCATCCGTTTCAGGGCAAAAAGCAACCTGAAATGACATACGCTCATTCTTAAGCATTGATATGACTTTTATATCAGAAGCTTTTGGCTTCTCATCCGAAAACACCTTTTCAAGAGAATTAAGAATTAACAATTCCATAGTTTTTTCCCTTCACTCATTTATTGGCAGACATCGCTCTGTCTTTTGCAACAGTTTTATCAATTGCGGTTATAACAGAGTTTTCAAATCCGGTTTCCTTAAGGCTGCAAACGCCCTCAACAGTAGTACCGCCGGGTGAAGACACATTGCGTACAAGCTCACTGACAGAAAGACCGCTATCAAGCAACATTTTTGAACTGCCAAGCATCATCTGAGCTGCAATATCCTGAGCAGTTTTGGCAGGAAGTCCGTATTTTATGCCTGCGGTTGCAAGTGCATCAGCAAACATATATGCAAAAGCAGGACCCGAGCCTGCAATAGCCGTGAATACCGAAAAATATTTTTCTTCAAGCAAAACAGCTTTTCCGAACGATTCGCAAAGGTCAAGCACAAATTCTTTTTCGGAACAAGAAACATTTTCCGTTGCACAAACTGCAGTCATTGCCTGACCGACTGCGGCATTAATATTCGGCATAATTCTCACTGCTTTGACATCAAAACCAAAGCACGAAACGATTTTAGAAGTTTCAGTTCCTGCGGCAGTTGAAATAACAAGCGGATTACTTGATTTTATTTCATTTTTTATTTCGTCGGCGAGTGATGCAAAATCCTTTGGCTTAACGGCAATTATCACATTATCACATTTTGCAGCGATTTCCGATGCGGATTCTGCAGCAATAATCGAAAGTTCATCGGAAAGTTCATTTATCTTTGCCTGATTAATATCAAAAACAACTATTTCGGAGGGAGCGATTTTTTCGCATGCAACAACTCCTCTGAGTATTGCACTTGCAAGATTTCCGGTTCCGATAAAACCTAATTTCATAAAAAATCTCCTTAGTATATGGAATAAAGCGCAAAGCTTCCGCTCTGCGCTTTCCGAATTTTAAAGATCTGATGTGCAGTTGGGGCACTTGGTTGCGCCGATTGCGATTTCGCTCTTACAGAAGGGACATTCCTTTGTTGTGGGAGCTGCGGGAGCTTCTTCCTTCTTGCCCTTTTCAGCAATCTTATTGATTGTTTTAACAATAAGGAAAACAACAAATGCCATGATAATGAAATTGATAACCGCACTTACGAAGTTACCGTAATTGAGAGTTGCAGCGCCTGCTTCCTGAGCAGCAGCAAGAGTTTCATACTCTTTACCGTCAAGAGCGATGAACAAATCTGCAAAGTTAAGTCCTTTTGTTGCAAGGCTTATTACAGGCATAACAACATCATCAACAAGTGACTTAACGATTGCCTGGAATGCACCGCCGACAATAACGCCGACTGCAAGGTCAATAACATTACCTCTCATGATAAATTTCTTGAATTCGCCGAAAAATCCTTTACCTTTTGCCATAATATTTACCTCCGATTTCTATTTATGTTATATAATTTAGCAAAAAATTTATAAAAGGTCAACACCTTCAAGGTCAAAATTCGGAATAAATTTTTCCGTAGAAGACTCTTTACTTTGAAAATAACAGTTTTCAAAACCTATTGCAAGAATTTTGTCCTTAACAATTTTATATTCTCTTGACGAAAGTTTTCTGTTTATGGGAGACATTTCCAACGCTTTGCCAAACGGGGTATACTGTCTCATTACACTGATAAAAGTTTCTGTTGAGAGGTTTTCTGCAACCCACATAAAAACTTTAACAGCCTGAGATACATTGCCGGGTAACACCATATGACGAATCAACAGACCTTTTTGAGCAATTCCGTCTTTATCAGTAACAATATCGCCGACCTGACGGTGCATTTCCAAAACGGCAGATGATGCATATTCAAAATAGTCTTCAGCGCATGAATATTTCTTCGCAGGAGCAGAATCAAAATACTTAATATCAGGCAGATAAACATCAACCAGACCTTCAAGCATTTTTAATGTTTCAGCTTTTTCATAACCCGAAGAATTATATACAACAGGTACGGGCGATTGATACTCTTTGAGCACTTTCGCTAACATGGGGACATAGTGTGTCGGAGTGACAAGATTAAGATTATGAACGCCTTTTTCAATAAGCGCATCAAAAATAATCATAAGCTCTTTTTCGCTGACGTCTTTGCCGAATGCAGAATGGCTTACTTCATAATTCTGACAGAATACGCAGCCGAGATTGCATCCCGAAAAGAAAACTGTTCCCGACCCTTTTTTTCCGCTGATGCACGGTTCTTCCCAGAAATGAGGTGCAGCACGCGCAATTTTAAAACTTTCTCCGACACCGCATATACCTATATTTGAATTTCTCTCCACCAAACAGTTGCGCGGACAAACAGAACATTTCACAACATTACCTCTAATTAATAAATTCTATACATATTATACAATTAAAATTAACAAAAGCAAGATGTTTTTTAATTGCAAATTTTTTTGAAATAGTATATAATATATTAAATATTGCCGAAAGGGTGATTAAATGCTTCTGACGATTGATATCGGTAACACAAATATTACTATCGGTGTTTATGACG
>JAZSCO010000071.1:0-12536 GCA_045602965.1 Acutalibacteraceae bacterium
GGGAAAAGCATTCTGCTCATGAACAGCTGTAGGCACACCCATCTTTGCTGCCATACGGAGAACAGGTCCGCTTACATAACCTCCGAAACCGATTACAAGATCGGGTTTAAAATCTTTTATTATTTTTTTCGCTTGAGATGATGACTTAAGAAGCTTCGAGAGCGTTCCGAGATTATGCCTTATTGCTTCCGGTGAAAAACTGCGCCAGAAACCGCTGATTTCAATTGTGCGAAGTTCATAACCGGCCTCGGGAACAAGCCTTGCTTCCATTTTATCTGCCGTTCCGACAAAAACAATTTCTGCTGAAGGATGCTTTTCTTTTATGTATCCGGCGGTGCCGAGAGCCGGATTTATATGTCCGCCCGTACCGCCTGTTGCGATAAGAATTCGTTTGTTATCAAACATTATCGGGTCTTCCTTTCGCTGTTTCTTGAAATTGCAAGCACCATTCCCATTTCAACAAGCAAAACCAAAAGAGATGAACCGCCATAGCTGAAGAACGGTAAACTGATACCTGTATTGGGAACGGTTGAAGTGACAACCGCTATATTAAGAGCCGCCTGCAGACCAACCTGAAAACTTATTCCCATTGCAAGAACGGCTTCAAATCTGCTCTTTGCACGAAGTCCTATAATAAATCCTCTTGCGACAAGAAGAATGAAAAGCAGAATTATTATAAGAGTTCTGATAAATCCGAGCTCTTCACATACAACCGCAAAAACAAAGTCATTCTGCGGTTCAGGAATATACATATGCTTCTGTTTTGAATTTCCGAAGCCGAGTCCGAAAAGTCCGCCTGAACCTATGGCATAAAGCGATTGCAAACTTTGCCAGCCTGAACCTGAAACTTCTTCTCCGGTAAGTTCTTCACCCGTAAGAAGCTTGAGCCAGATACGGATTCTTTCGCTCGCGTAGCCTTCAAGGAATTTGTCTGCATTAAGCACAAACCATATTCCCACAACAAGAACCGCCGCAATAATTCCGACATAGAAAAACCACGGTATCTTCACTCCGCCGAAATACATCGATGCTATACCGATGCCAAAAATAAGAAGCGTTCCCGAAACATGGTTTTCTTTATAAACAAGAATACAAACAAATCCGATTAATAAAATATACGGCACCATCATCCACGCTGTTTTTTCAACCAGCTTATGATATCGCTCCATGCTGAAAGCAATAAACATTATCACTGCCAGCTTCGCCAGCTCCGATGGCTGAAACGTTCCGAATAAGGGAACTGCAATCCATCTTTTAAACTGCTCTTTGCCTTCAATAATCGTCGGGTTAATAAGAACATAGACCAGCAAAATCAACGCTATCAGAAAAATAACCGTAGAACTTTCTCTGTAAACATTTATATTTACACGGGATAATACAAGCATGAGTACAAGGCATACAACAGCAACCACCGCTTGCTTTTTAACATAATAATATGCATCGTTCTTCGTATTCGAATCATTCATTGCATTAACATAGCTCGCTGAAAACATCATAACTATGCCGATTGTGAGCAACGCAATTACAAGCGCCAGAAACGTTATATCTATTGAACCTTTGCCGAATAAATCTCTGATTCTTTTCTTTCTTGTAAGGATATCCTTCACCAGATAAAGAATACCAAAATGAGCCCAAATCTCACTTTTGATTTTTGCTTTATCCAAAATCCCCTCTCCTTTCTAAATCAATACATATCCTCCGAAATACATTAACGCAACTGCCACTGCTCCCGCAAGAGCATTGACAGAGGTAAACACAAGTGTTATTTTCCTGTCGCTCCATCCGTTCAGTTTCAGATGATGCTGAATGGGTGCACTCTTAAGCAAAGGCTTGCCGCCTGTTTTTTTATAATAAATAATCTGGATTATATCGGTTGCACCGACAACAAAATATGAAAGTCCCGATATAATCATTATCAGCGGACAACCCGTTGCATAAGAAAGCGCAACAACCATTCCGCCAAGAAACATTGTTCCGGTTTTTCCTGTCAATATCTTGGCAGGGTGTTTGTTCCACCAAAGGAATCCCATGCACGATCCTGCGAGTGCCGCAGACATCACCGAAAAACCGAAAAGACCTTTAAGGGCGGCAATTACGCCGAGCGAAACCGCCGCCGTCAAGGTCGTGCTGCCGCATAAGCCGTCAACCCCATCCATTAAATCGACGGCATTAACTGCGGCATATATCAAAACAATTCCTATAATCCAATAAAAGAATCCCGGTTCAGTGTTTCCGATAAAAGGAACAAACATATAAGGCATACCGTTCATGCCCATATAGAGTCCTGTCAGATATGCAAGAATTACAAAAAACTGCATTACGGTTTTTTGTTTTATCGCAAGTCCGAGATTCTGTTTCGTTCTGATTTTGTAATAATCGTCAACCAGACCTATAAGAGCAAACGACAGCGCCATGAGAAGTCCGCTCCAGAATTTAGTCTGAATATCCTGAGCAAAAAAACTTCCTGAGGATACTATGTCGCCGCCTGATATTTTATCCGTTGCAACAGCAAGGATAACGGCAAATACCGTTCCGACTGCAAGCAGAATTCCGCCCATCGACGCAGACGGCTGATTTTTTTCAAACGCTTTGAACGTTCTGCCGAATTCAAGTTTTCCTAACCACGGAATAAAACTGAATCCCATCACAACCGTTATCGCAAGCCCTGCTATGCCTGCAACTGCAATTATCGCAAAGTTGCTCATTTGTCGAGTGCCTCATATACGGCAAAGATAACTTCTTCAAGCTTCATACCTCTGCTCGCTTTAAAAAGAACTGCATCTCCCTCTTCAAGGCAGGAAATAAGCTCATCGGAAAGATTTCTCTTATCGTCAAAGCTTTTTACAAGGGGAATATTTCCGTCAACTGCACCCTTTGCGGTCTGCAAAGAACGTTCCCCATAAGTAAACACGGCATCGATACCGTTTTCGGCAGCCTTTACACCGACTCCGTAATGTGCCCTTTCGCTGACTTCGCCAAGTTCAAGCATATCGCCTATTACAGCGATTTTTCTTTTGGCATTCATGCTGCCAAGCACTGCAAGTGCCGCCGCCTGCGAATCGGGACTTGCATTATAGCAATCCTCGATAAATGTTATGCCGCATTTTTTATTGATTCTCTGGCGCATTCCTGCAGGCACATAATTTTTCAGAGCTTCAAAACCGTCAAGAGGCTCGATTCCGAAAAACGAACCCGCAGCAACAGCTGCCAGCGCATTGTAGACATTGTGGCGGCCCGGGAAAGGCAGGCTCACCCTGCCCGAACCGCCATTGAAACCGACACTCATCTCGGTCTCATCTTCTTTGGAGGTTATTTCAAATGCCTTAAACATTGATTTCTCATTGTTGATACCGTAATAAGTCACGGGATGAACATCCGGACAAACGGTGATTAGCATATCATCGTCGGCATTGAGAATCAACGGGGCATCAGCCTTCATTCCGTTAAGAATTTCAAGCTTTGCCTTCAATATGCCTTCTCTTGAGCCAAGTTTTTCGATATGCGAAACGCCTATATTGCTTATAATCGCAACATCGGGTTTAACGGCTTTTGTCATTCTTGAGATTTCTTCAAAACCGCTCATTCCCATTTCGATAACCGCTGCCTCGTGAGTCTTTTCGAGCCTGAAAAGAGTAAGAGGAACGCCGATTTCGTTATTGAGATTACCCTCATTTTTTAAAGTGTTATATTTTGAAGACATAACCGCATGGGTCATTTCTTTGGTTGTTGTTTTTCCGACACTTCCCGTTATGCCTATAACAGGAATATTGAAAAGACTTCTGTAATATCCGGCAAGGTCAAGAAGCGCCTGACGGGTGCTTTCTACAAGAATCTGGTTTTCGCCGAGTCCGCAATCCTTTTCGCAAACAACAGCTTTCGCACCGCTTTCAATTGCTTTTGCGGCAAAATCATGACCGTCAAAATTTTCACCCTTAATGGCAATAAAAAGACTGCCCGGGGTTATTTTTCTTGTATCCGTGCATACACAGTCAAATTTTCCTTCAAGATTTGTTGAAGAATTGACTGCAAGCGCAGCCTCTTTGAAAGTTAAGGGTAACATTTACTCACGCCTTTTCGGAAAGTATTTGAGCAACTACTTCTCGCTCATCAAAATGAATTTTACCGCTTGCAAGAATCTGGTAGGTCTCCTGACCTTTGCCCGCAAGCACAACGACATCGCCTGCATTTGCAGCATTGAGCGCTTTTTCTATAGCACTCTTGCGGTCACTGTCAACAATAATCTTAGCACCGCTTTTTCCGACTCCGGCAGTAATATCCTCGATAATCGTTTCGGGGTCTTCACTTCTCGGATTATCGGATGTTATAACAACAACATCCGAAAGTCGCACTGCAATTTCGCCCATTATCGGACGCTTGGTTTTATCTCTGTCTCCGCCACAACCGAAAAGGCAGATAACCTTACCTTCAGTTATTTCACGGACACAGCCGAGAACATTTTCAAGTCCGTCAGGAGTATGCGCATAGTCAATAAGAATCGTGTAAGGTACATCAGCCGGAACAACTTCCATTCTTCCGGGCACGCCTGTGCAAAGCATAAGCGAATCAAGAACAGCTTTGAAGTCCATTCCCATACCGATAAGGCACACCGCTGCACCCATCGAATTATAAACCGAAAATTTACCGGGCACAGCAAACTTCACTCTTCCGATTTTTTCATTGCTGACAAGCTCATATTTAACGCCCGATGAAGATATACGGATATTTTTTGCGGAATAATCGCACTTATCGTTGTTAACCGAGAAAGTTATCTTTCTGCAATCAAGACCCTCGGTCATATATGCCGCACTTTCATCATCGATATTCATAACCGCAAGGGACGAATTCTCAAAAAGTTTGCGTTTTGCCGCCATATAATTCTCAAATGTACCGTGATAATCAAGATGGTCCTGAGTAAGATTCGTGAATATCGCAGCTTCAAAATGAACGCCGTCAACTCTGTGCTGATCAAGTGCCTGAGACGAAACTTCCATAACGCAGTATTCACAGCCCGCTGAAACCATTTCAGCAAAAAGTCCGAAAAGTTCATAGCAATCCGGAGTTGTCAATGCGGCGGGATATTCCTTATCGCCAACAATGTTTTTAACCGTACCAATAAGACCTGTCTTATGACCCATACCGTCAAGAATTGACTTAAGAATAAAACACGATGTTGTTTTTCCGTTTGTGCCTGTAACGCCGATTATCTTAAGCTTTCTTTCGGGATGACCGTAAAACGCAGCGCAGATATATGCATAGGCACTTCTTGTATTCTCAACAAGAATCTGTCTTTCAAGACCGAGATCTTTCTGAACAATAACTGCCGCCGCACCCTTTTCAAGAGCTTCTGCCGCCTTTGTGTGTCCGTCAAAATGCTTGCCTTCGATACAGATAAATATACAGCCTTCACTTACCTTCGCCGAATTATCTGTTATAAAAGTTACCTCTCTCTCTCCGAAGCTTATGCTTTCCCCCAATTCAGCTGCAATCTGATTAAGCTTCATCTGTTGTCCTCCTTAGCCCGCGTAGTCATTAACGTCCGTATTGGACTTGAAATAAACGGTAATTGTTTTTCCGTACTCAACCTCTGTACCGGGAGCTTCGCTCTGATCATAGGAAACAAGCTCTCCCGCATTCAAAGCATTGCCCGATATCTTGATATTTAAACCTGCCGCAAGAGCATATTTATTAGCCTGCGACACCGTCATTTGTCTTAAATCGGGAACGGTTGCGGTAAGTCTCTGCGCATCGTTATCCGTATAAAGCACGACTATGCCGTTTTTGGGCATCGACTGCTGATAAGCCGGCATCTGAGCGGTAACAACTTCACCGTTTCCGACAGTTTTTACTTCATAACCTTCCTGTCTGAGTGTTGCTCTCGCCTCGCCGATTGTCTTACCGACAAGATTCGGAGCAGTAATATCGAGCATAGCAAGCTCTTTCTCGCTATACTGTCTTTCAACATTAAGATACTCAAGAGTTTTTTCGATAACCTGAGCAGCAACGGGAGCACAAATCTGACCGCCGTTAATCTGTCCGACAGGTTCGTCAACAAGAATAAGAATCGCTATTTCCGCATCGTTGGCAGGAGCAAAGCATCCGAAAGACGCAACATACTTGCCTTTGTGACCGAGTTTCTGCGAAGTACCTGTTTTACCTGCCACTCTGTAACCGGAAACATAAGCATTTTTACCTGTACCGATTGAAACAACCGCCTCCATCATCTCTGCAACCATTTGTGCAGTTTTCTCTGAAACAACCTGTCTTTTAACCGTCGGCTCGGTTTCTTTGATTACGTTTCCGTTTTCGTCAAGCTGTTTCGCAATCAGATACGGCTGCATAAGCTTTCCGCCATTGGCAATTGCACTTATTGCAGTAATCATCTGAATCGGAGTGACCTGAAATGACTGTCCGAATGATGAACTCGAAAGTTCAACAATTCCCATATCCTCAAGTGCATGATAGGTTACACCTGCCACGGGAGTGCTTTCTGCCGGAAGGTCAATTCCTGTTTTTTCCGTAAAACCGAAAGCTTCAAAATATTCATAGAACTTTTCTTCGCCAAGTCTCTGCCCGATGGTTATAAAGTACGGGTTGCATGAATTCATGAGCGCCTTCTGCAAATCCTGCATTCCGTGACCCGATCTTCTGTGGCACTTGATTATCCAGTCAGAAACCTGAATTCTGCCCGAACAACTGTAGGAAGTGTCACGGGTTACAACGTTTTCTTCAAGGCAGGCCGCCGCTGTTACGATTTTGAAAACCGAACCCGGCTCATAACTGTCGCTGACAATGAAGTTTCTCCACTTTGAATAAAGCATACCGTTGCGGACTTTGCTTTTTTCTGCAGCGTCTTCATATTCTTCAAGAGCTTTTGCCTCTTGCTCATTGAGAGCCTGAGGGTCATTGAGGTCATAATTCGGCATGGACGCCATCGCAAGGATAGCGCCTGTATCAACATCCATAACAATGCCGTAAGCGCCTGCGCCCTTTGAATTGACATATGCCTGCTCAAGAGAATCTTCGAGATATCTCTGGATAACCTCGTCTATCGTAAGAACAAGGCTTGTTCCCTGAGTTGCATCATAATAAGTCTCAAATTCCTGCTTCATAACTTCGCTCTTACCGTTTTGTGCGGTAATAATTCTTCCGGGTGTACCGGTAAGTGCACTGTCATATTTAAGCTCAATACCCGATCTGCCGATATCATCGGTACCGGTGAATCCTATAACGTTCGACGCAAGACTGCCATAGGGATAGTATCTCTTGACATCGGGATCAAGTCCGATTGCAGAGCTGTAATAAATCTTCTTTTTTTCGGATTTAAGTGTACCGTCCTCACTTTTTTCAAAAACCTCATACTCATAAGCCTTATCCATAAGGTCGGTAATTTTTTGTTTTTCCTCGAACTCTATCTGCCTTTTTATAACAAGATAAGCATATCCGTTTTTATCGGCTTTTTCTTTTATGCTTTCAAACTCAACGCCCGTAATTTCAGAAAGTTTGCGGCAAATATCATTTTTGAACTCCGCATTTTCGTTCAGATACTGTGCGTTGGGTTTTATGTAAAGCTTCCAGACTGATGCGCTCTTTGCAAGCACCGTTCCGTTTGCATCATATATTATTCCTCGCTCCGCTGATATTTCGGTATCATGGAGCTGATTTTTCTCCGCCTGCTCTTTATACTGCTCGCTGTCAATAAGCTGAATTCTTGCAAGATTAACAACAGTTGCACCGAAAACACCAATCGATAAAACCAGAAATACAACCAGCGCTCTCAGAAACAGTCTTCTTCTCGGAGATATCTTGTTCAAACCTTTTCGTCCCTTCTAATTTCTTTTTAATAAAAATAAAGAACGCCGCCCCAAAAAACAGCATGCAAAATACACGATTCCCGACAAACAATGCATCGGAAACGATTTCTGCGTCCGTAAAATTGAGACAGCCTTGACTATAACTTTTTAATGTATATGCCGTTCATTGCCGTGCATATGCAAACAAAGCGGACAAATCGCCGCTGTTATTTTCAGTCGGCCGATTTTGCCTCTTTATTATCTACAGCTTTTCCGCCAACCAAAACTATTTCGTCGCCATCCGTGTTGCCGAAATAATGGATTTGGTAGCGTTCCAGCTTGTGCATACCCAAAACAGAAACCGCATATTCATCAACCTTATCAAGAGAAACTGCCGAGTTAAGCTGCATCACAAGTCTGGTGTTTTCGCTACGGGCTTCTTTGATTTTCTGCTCCCACTCTCCCGCTTTGCTTTCAAGCTCTACCAATGAGATTTTTGAGAAAAGCACTGAGCCGAACAGTAAAATAAGAACCGCCGAAACAAAAAACAGCTTCACCGCACGAAAAGCAGAGGCACGCGACTCTCGACGTATCTGCTCTGTTGTTTTAACCTGTCTTCTGACAGGTTTCGGTCTTTCCGGTTGTTCCTGCACTTCAGGTTTCAACGCAGGCAAATTATACATCGACAGATCAAGAGCTTCGCTGCGATTATAATCATTCATACCTCTGTCCTCCTTTCGAAAGGTGATATATCATAACTATCAAACAATTTTTTCTGCCGTGCGCAACTTTGCACTACGGCTTCTGTTGTTATCGGAAACCTCACCCGAACTTGGCGAAACCACTTTAAGCACTTTCGCACGTGGGGTGTTTCCGCAAACACACACAGGAAAATTTTTAGGGCAAGTACAACCCTTAGCAAACTCTGCAAGCTGTTTTTTTATTGTTCTGTCTTCAAGCGAGTGGAAAGTAATTATGCTGAGTCTGCCGTTTTTATTAAGACAATCAAACATATCCTCAACTGCATCGCTGAGCCCGTCCAATTCTCCGTTAACATAAATTCTGATTGCCTGAAAAGTTCTGCGGGCGGGATGTCCATCCCTTTTTGCCGCAGCAGGCATTGCCGATTTGATAATTTCCGAAAGCTCAAGAGTTGTTTCGATGGGTTTTAACTCTCTCGCTCTGACAATGGCTCTTGCTATTGACGGAGCAAATTTCTCTTCACCGTATTCATAGATAATTCTTTTAAGTTCGTCCTGCGATAGAGTGTTTACAGCCTGCGCAGCACTCATTCCTTCAAGACTCATTCTCATATCGAGAGGTGCATCGTGATGAAACGAAAATCCTCTTGACGGCTCATCAAGCTGATAGGAACTGACTCCGAGATCTGCGAGAATACCGTCGACCCTGTTTACGCCGAGAGATGCAAGAATATTTTTTATGTTAAAAAAGTTATCATGAACCAATGTAACGCATTTAAAAGGTGCAAGTCTTTCTTTCAGCGTTGCGATAGCTTGAGGGTCTCTGTCAATAGCAATCAGCCTTCCGCTATCAAGGCGTTTGGCAATCGCCGTTGAGTGACCGCCGCCGCCCGAAGTGCAATCAACATAAATTCCATCCGGCTTTATGTTGAGCGATTCAATGCTTTCTTCAAAAAGAACGGGAATATGCTTAAATTCCGTGGTTTTGATTTCGTCCATTTTTATCTCCACCCGGTTTAGTTATAATCCATGAAGCTCAGATCAAAACTTGCTCCGCTGTATTCAGAGGTTGTTTCAACCCATGCATCATAGTTCCAGAGTTCCACTCTGTTCATAATTCC
Organism: Acutalibacteraceae bacterium; assembly: GCA_045602965.1. Taxonomy (GTDB): domain Bacteria; phylum Bacillota; class Clostridia; order Oscillospirales; family Acutalibacteraceae; genus CAG-177. The sequence goes on from JAZSCO010000071.1 coordinate 9,613, forward strand.
GACAACGTAAACATCTTCGGTGAGATTCGCGTACTCCTTGAACTCATCGCCGACGGTAATTCTGCCGGATTTATCAACAGTAGCTTTATCAACTCTGTTTGCAAGCCAACGCTGTGCCGCAATAAGCTGAGTGCCCGAAAGCTTTGAAGTGAATTTTTCATTAAAAGCATGCCAACTGTCTTCGGACATAAGAAGAAGACAAGGCTCTTCGTGAATGGATTTGAGGATATACACGGTTGATCCGAGCTTCTCTCTGAATGAAGGAGGTATAGCCATTCTGTTGACCTGGTCAAACTTTCTTATTTCTTTTCCGCAGGTTGAAAAATCCATATGCCTCCTCCTTTCTTTGTTAAGCTCTTTTTTCTTCTGAGGAATTTATTTGTCCCCTAAACTCCCCAAAACTATCCTTTGTCACCCTTAAGTAAACACATTATAGCGTGAAACTATAAGAATATCAAGGGTTTTTTCAAAAAAAATAAAAAAAATTTCAACTTTTTATATTTCTGCATAAGAAGTTTGTGTCGGTCACAGTTTCGTGTTGTACCCAAGGAAAAACCTGACCACAACATATAGTTTTCAGCGCAAAAAATAACCGCCCAACGCAAAATCAGGCGGCTGTTTCACGATGTCAGAATAAGCATATCTTCAGGACTTATATCCGGCTGAAGAGCGCAATTAATTGCTAACGACGTCAGTTTGGATGCCCTTTCTATCATCAGGTCAACTTCTCGGGGCGTCACCATCATACTTTCCGCTTTTTCGGATACGTTCTCTCCCCCTCCGATACAGTCCATAATCAATGTTGCGGCATCAACAACTGTCGGCACACCTATCGAAACAACAGGAACTCCGATGGTTTTTTGACTTATCTCCTGTCGTGAATTACCTACCCCTGAGCCCGGAACAATCCCTGTATCACACATCTGCACCGTTGTTCCGAGGCGTTCAACATTTCTGGCAGCAAGTGCATCCACGGTTATCACAAAATCAGGCTTGACAGTACAAACAATGCCTTTTATTATTTCGCCTGCTTCTGCACCCGTTTCCCCCGTAACACCAGTCGCAACGGCACTTACGCAGCGAAGACCCGTCAGACCCGTTGAACGCAGCAACTCTCCTGTAATATGCCTTGTTGCAAATATCATCGATGCACATTTCGGCCCGAGAGCATCAGGCGTTATACTCATATTCCCAAGTCCGGCAACAAGTACGCTGCCTTTATCAGGAATAATCCGTCTTATTTCCTCAGACACTGCTGAAAGACTGTCATCAATAAACTGTGCATGCTTTGCAAATGCAGGCACTTCAACCGTCACATATTTTCCCATGGGCTTCCCGACAGTTTTTTCGCCTTCTGCGTTCAAAACGTCTATTCTCGTTATCTTTGCACCTGCATTTGAGATTACATTCATCTCAATTCCTTTAAGTGTTTTTTTATCCAGATTTTCACATCTTTCAAGCGCCAAATCGGTTCTGAAATTCATATTTTAAATTACCTCTTGATTTTTTTCTCAATATTTAGTATTATAAATTGCAAAAAACTTGCAAATGTTTTAAAGAATTTTTAAAAACTTCTTGCAATTAGCAAAAAAATGTGTTATTATAATCACCTGTATGAAGAAGGAGGTGTCGTTATGCCCAATATTAAGTCAGCTAAGAAAAGAGTTATAGTTAACAAGACCAGAGCTGCAAGAAATAAGTCACGCAACACAGCTCTTAAAACTGCTATCAAAAAGGCTCACGCAGCCGTTGAAGCAAACTCCCCTGAAGCAAATGCACTTGTTAAGGAAGCTATCAAGAAGGTTGATCAGGCTGCGGCTAAGGGTCTTATCCATAAGAACAATGCTGCTCACAAAAAGTCAGCTCTCGCAAAGCTTATGAAATAAGCTGTTTAAGTTCAAAACTTTACTGAATGACCGTGGTTGTAAATTTTTTATGACCACGGTTATTAAGTTATTGACAATCTTCTGCATATAAGTTATAATTCCATTGTAAACTTTATTTTTGGAGGTAAATTTATGAAAAAGGTTCTCAAAATAGTAGGTATCATTGTTGGCATTGCAGGCGTTGCAGCAGGCATTTATCTTCTCATCAAGAAGCTTAACGACAAAAAGAACCAGACAGCTGACCTCGAAGAAAACTACGTTTCATGCTCATGCTGTGAAGCATAATTAAAAGAGTATTCCCCGTCTTTAAGGCGGGGATTTTATTTTTTAAGATTTTCTTAAATTAAACCGTTTTTCATTGACAATTCAAAAAAACATACTATTATTTTAATTGTGAGCTGTAGAAATTATTTTTCTTTGGGCTTCGCCAAAAAAGACGAAATAAGTCCGCAAAGTATCGCGGCAGTAACTCCGCCCGAAGCTGCGGTCAGAGCTCCCGTGAGAATTCCTCTCACGCCTTGCTCATTTATCGCTTTTTCAACTCCACGCGCCATCAGGTAACCAAATCCCGTCAGAGGAACAGTTGCCCCTGCGCCGGCCCATTCAACAACAGGCTCATAAACACCAATCGCAGTCAACACCACTCCGGCCATAACAAAAGCAACAAGTATTCTCCCGGGAGTAAGCTTTGTCAAGTCAATAAGTATCTGCCCTATGAGACATATCAGGCCTCCGACGGCAAACGCTTTAAGCAAATCCGTTAATATTTCCAATATAACCATCCTGTTTCGTTTTTTTATATTATCGACGCGGTTATCAGGTTATATTCATGTTTTTTAAAATTTGCTATTGACAAAACAGCAAAATATCAATAATATTTATATTGTAGTTTCTCAGGGGGAACAACATAAATTTAAAAAGGAGAATTGAAATGGTACTTGAAAAACTCAAAAAAATCATCAGCGAACAGCTCGAAGTTGACCAGAGCATCATCACAGACGGCGCTTCAATCACAGGTGACCTCGGCGCAGACAGCCT
>JAZSCO010000072.1:0-14336 GCA_045602965.1 Acutalibacteraceae bacterium
GAAGACCTGTCCGGGTGTGTTGAGATGCTCCGTGAAGCAGTTGAAGAATTCCCGACTGAATACAGACTTCTGGTTAACCTCGGCTTCGCACTACATACACACGGTTGGAAAATGCACGGTCTTAAAGGTCAAATAAAAGAGGAATCCGACTACGGTGCAATTGACACTGAGCACGCTTCAAATAACAATTATTGGCAGGAAGCTATGAGAGTTTTTGAAAAACTTCTTAAAATGAAAGACGCTTTCCCAGAAAAAGATGCCGTGATACTAATTATGGTTGCGGATTACTCAAAAATGGGTCAGTTTGAAAAGGCAAAGGCACTTGCCGAAAAACAGAATTCTGTTTTTGTAAGCCGTGAATGTCTGATGACTCATGCAACGCAAGGTGAAGAATGTGACCGATGTCAGGGCGAGGCGATAATCTCCGTTATGAATGAGCTGAAAAAGCTTATCGAAACATCCGTTACAACCAAAAAATCGCTTATTCGTAACGGTATAAGCGTTTCAAAATTGCTTGCTGTTGCGGAGTTTTATGAAAAACTGTTTGATGACGGAAGATTCGGTATTGCCCACGTAAATATGCGTGATCTTTATGTTTGCAGTGCAATATTAGAAGCGAAATACGGCGACATCGGAAAGGCTTTGGAATATTTTGACAGGGGATTTGATCACCATGTTACTTATAAATCGATCCGCCGGTCTGATGAATACAGATATACTTCGTCGCTTTTCTCAAAGGTTGTTTTTTATGGGGGATTTCCGAAAATATCAGAGGACGGACTTAAGGATTATCTTTCCGCTTCTGCTCCGGAAAACCTGATAAATGAGATACTGAAAAATGAAAAATATTCAGAATGTTTTGATTATTTAAAGAAAAGAGAGGATTAAATATGAAATACTCGAAGAATGTGCAGTTTGAATATGAAGCCAACGGTATCTGCGAAGAAAACGGCTGGATAAAGTGGTATAACAAAGAAACAGTCGGAAAAAAACTCCGCCTCACAGGTACATATTCTCAAGCGTTTATGGTTGCTGCGATGGTTACGGTATCAAGAATTTTTACTGATGAGATAGAAACGTTCGGTATTCTGAAGTTAACCGGATTTCTTGCGGTAAATGCAATTATCCTTCTGATTATTGTTGCTCCGATACGCGGGATTTTTCATCTTATTCCCGTCTCAAAGGGAAAACTTGACGCAAATTGCACCTTGTGCTTCAGAAAACATTTTTCCGCTTATAACGGCAACTTAAACCGCACGCAAATCCTTATCAGTCTTGTTATTCCTATTGTTTTTTTCGCTTTGATTTTCGGAATATCCGCTGTTCTTACAAACGGAATAACAAGATTTTTCATGATTTTTATACTTGTTGAATCATGCTTTATGTGTTCTTACGATGTTTATATGTTTTTCTTCTGCATCAAAAACATCGGAAAGAGTGAAACTGTTTTCGGAGAATATAAGAAACCATAATGATCGGCAGTCGCATTTATTGTTTTGTAAAGATTTGGAGTTGTATTTTTATTTTTTTGTGATAGAATTGATTTCAGTTGCTTTAACAAAATGCAAGAGATGCAATGAAGCAATCTGCAACTACAGATTTTTTTCGTAATGGGGGATTATTTATGGATAAAGCTTTATATGTTGATACTATGATCGGCACTGTCGGAGACGGTCAGATTGAAAAATCTCACGGTGGAGGGAAAACCTATCCGGGTGCATGTGTTCCCGGCGGAATGGTTCAGCTTTCTCCCGATACGGTAAGCGGCGGTGATAACGGCAGCGGTTACAATTATTGCCATAATACCATTGAAGGATTCAGTTTCAATCATATGAGCGGTATAGGCTGGTATGGCGATTTGGGAAATATACAGGTTATGCCCGTAACGGAAGATACAGACCTTCGCAGCGGCAGCAATATGGAATTGCCGTTCAAAAAGGGTACGCTTGGCTGGAAATCCGAGTTTTCTCACGAAAACGAAAAGACCCGTGCCGGTTATTACTCTGTTATGCTTGACAGATATAATGTTTTGGCTGAATGCACGGCTTCGGAACATGCCGGTTTTCTGAGATTTACTTACCCACATGATGCGGAAAAGAAGATTATTATTAATTTCAGCAGACGCATCGGCGGTAAGGCAGATTTTCAAACAATTGATATAATTAGTGACAGAAAAATAGAGGGTCATATCAAATGCACACCCGCAGGCGGCGGTTTTGGCCACGGACACGGCGGGATTTTTTATGATGTGTATTTTGTTATGGAATTTTCACACTCGTTTGTTAACAAAAGATTTTTTGATAATGAAGAATTTGTCGATTCAAGTGAGGGTGAGGATTTAGGACTTTTTCTTGATTTTTCAAAAGAAATTAATGAACCCATAGCAATAAAATGTGCTGTTTCTTATGTTGATATTAAGGGCGCAAGAAAAAATTTCTCTGCAGAATGTGAGGATTTTGATTTTGACACCATGTCAGAAAATGCTCTCGTAAAATGGGAGGATGCGTTCTCTTGTGTAAATGTTTCAGGTACAAATGAAGTTGATTTGAAGCTTTTTTACACTTGTTTATACCATGTTCTTTTAGACCCGCGAACAATGGCGGATACGGACGGCAGATACACCATTAACCGTGAAATATTTGAGAATACCGATTACAGGCAAAGAACGGTATTCAGCGGTTGGGATGTTTACAGAAGTGAGTTTCCGCTTTTAAGTATTATACGTCCGGATATGGTTCGTGACGAGATAAATTCTTTGCTTAAAATTGCAGAGCTTAATAATTCTTCATTCCCTCGATGGGAGCTTATGGGAATAAATGCAGGCTGTATGGTTGGTGACCCTGGTCTTATTGTTGTGGCGGATGCCGTTACAAAAGGAATTCTTCCTTATGATAAAGAAATGGCATACAAGGTGGCAAAAGCATCAAGTGTTTGTGATAAAGAACTCAACGGAAAAGAGTTCAGATCCATAAGACCTGACTGTAAGGAATACCTTGACGGTTGCTATGTGCCCGAAAAACTGAGCGATACACTTGAATATTTATTGGCGGATTTCACTATGATGAAATTTGCTGAGGTTTTGGGAAAAACAGAAGATGCAGAGTTTTTTGCAAGCAGAGTCAGTCGCTACAGGGAAAATTATAATGAATCATTGCAATTTATGGCACCCCGTAAAAAGAATGGCGAATTTGTTTATGAAGAGGACAGATACGATGATGACGGAACTGTAGAAAGCAATATTTTTCAGCAGTCATGGTTTGTGCCTTATGATGTGAAAGGGCTGAGCAGGCTTTTCGGTGAACAAAGGACTGTTGAGCTTCTTGAAGAATTCTTTGAAAGAGCAGATTTAAAAAGCCTTTGGAATGATGATTATAACCATTCCAATGAGCCGTGTCACAACATAACCCACTATTTCAGCATTCTCGGACTTCCCGAAAGAACGCAGTATTGGACAAGACGTGTTCAGAAAGAGTCATATCGCACGGGTGCATACGGTTTTTGCGGTAATGAGGATGTGGGACAGCTTTCTGCGTGGTACGTGCTTTCTGCATTGGGTTTTGCGCAGGTTTGTCCCGCCGATCCCAAATACTACATAAACACGCCGCTTTTTGAAGAGGCTGAAATTAAACTGGATAAGAATTTCCATTCTTGCAAAGTTTCAGATACATTAATAATCAAATGCGATAAAAATCCGTTGGATTTCCCGTATATTAAATCCGTTAAGCTGAACGGAACAGAAGTTGAAAAAAGCTATTTGACTTATGAGGAAATTACAAATGGCGGAGAAATTGTTTTTGAACTTAAATAAGAGTCAGCCGTGAAAAATGTGGGATTATATATTTTGTGAAAGGAGAGGGTTTTACGGTTTTTTTCAAAAAAACGCTGTCAATTCTGCTTGCTCTTACAATGGTATTTAGCCTGTTTACAGTAATAGAAGTTAACACTTTTGCGGCAGAAATTATTGATAATATGACCCTTCGCGAGAAGATTACCCAGATGATGATGGTAGACTTCAGGTATTGGGATGAGGACACATCGGACAGTAATCCCCAAAAAGGTCTGACGGTTATGAACGACCAGGTACGTCAGATAGTTGAAGACTATAACTTCGGCGCAATTATAAACTTTTCACAGAATTTAATTGATACTGAGCAGACTCTCAACCTGATGAAAGAATATCAGGCGGCTGCTACCAAGAATGGCGGTATCCCCATGCTGATTGCCGCCGATCAGGAGGGTGGCACTGTCTATCGCCTCAGCACAGGCACAGCTCTGCCGGGTAATATGGCGCTGGGTGCTACTTATGCATCCAACGGCACCGAATACGCGGGAAAAGCAGGCGAAATCATCGGATCTGAGCTGAACGCTCTCGGCATTAATACCAATCTTGCACCCGTTGTGGATGTTAATAATAATCCCAACAATCCTGTCATCGGTCTGCGCTCCTATTCCGATAATGCGGTTATCGTAGGTGAACTGGCTGCGGCCGAAATTGAGGGCATGAATCGGTATAATGTCATCGGATGCGCCAAGCATTTTCCGGGCCACGGAGACACTGCGACGGATTCGCATTACGGTTTGCCAATGGTGGATAAAACCCTTAGCGTTCTTAAAGAGAACGAACTGAAGCCTTATGAAGCGGTAATCAATAAAGGCGTCGATATGGTTATGACCGCCCATATTCTGTATCCTCAACTTGAGGATGATAAAATTGTTTCTGACAAGACAGGCGAAGCGGAGTCTCTTCCCGCCACTATGTCCGACGACATTCTGACTGTTCTTCTTAAGGAAGAAATGGGATTTGAAGGCATTGTTATTACCGATGCGATGAATATGGCGGGAATCACAGACAAATGGGACCCTGTTCAGGCTTGCGTTATTGCCGTTCAGGCAGGTGTGGATATGGTATGTATGCCCACCGCTTTGTGTTGTCAGGAAGATCTTGCAAACCTGAATGCCATAATTGACGGTATCGGGAAAGCAGTGAACGATGGCGATATTCCCATGTCGCGTATTAATGATGCGGTCATCCGCATTCTGAAGGTTAAGAAAAACAGAGGTATTCTGGATTATAATGCTGCCGATTATACGGCAGAAAAAGCAAAGTCAGTTGTCGGATGTGAAACAAACCGCAATATGGAGCGGGAGATTTCCGCAGCAGCAGTCACAGTAGTCAAAAATGAGAACAATGTGTTGCCCCTGAAAGTAACCGGGAATTCAAAAATTCTCATGCTTGTACCGTATAATAACGAACGTGCTCAGATGATTATGGGTTGGAATCGAGCCAAGGCGGCAGGTCTTATCCCTGAAGGTGCACAGGTTGATTACTTCCGTTTTACGGACAGTACCGCTTTTTCGGAAGAACTCATGACCAAGCTGGATTGGGCTGATACGTATATTATTAACAGCGAGATTTCTTCTGTTGCAAGAATGGCAAACAAACACTGGCTGTCTGAATTTCCTGATAAGATTTGCAATTACGCAGCCGATAACGGGAAGACGGCTGTTGTCGTATCGGTGGACAAGCCTTACGATGTTCAGCTTTATCCCAACGCAGATGCGATTGTAGCGGCTTATGGTTATAAAGGTTCTTCTGTTGATCCTACCGAAGCTCTCATAGGCGGTTCAATCGGAAGCCGGACAGCTTACGGACCCAATATCATTGCGGCAGTTGAAGTCATTCTCGGAACTTATGGGGCACAGGGTAAACTTCCTCTGGATATTCCGGTTTATGACGAAGAATCCAACAGTTATACGGATGCTTTGGCTTATAACCGAGGTTACGGTCTGACTTACGATTCATTGTTGACTCCTCCGACCTATACACTCACCGTTATAAACGGAAAAGCGTCGGCATTATCGGCTGTTTCAGGCGAGGTGATTACCGTTACGGCAGAGCAGATTGACGGCAAGGTGTTCAGTCATTGGGAGGTTGACGGTGCAACCGTTTCCGATGATAATGCAAAAGAAACAACTCTTATAATGGAAGATACGGATGCAACGGCAGAAGCGATTTATGATAATTGCGATTGTAAGTGCCATAAGAGAGGTTTCGCAGGTTCTTTATACAGAATTCTTCTTTTCCTGCAGAAGCTTTTCGGCTGTAATCTTGAATGTTTCTGTGGAAAGAAACACTGAATAAGCTCATTAATATGAATTTATATCGGCAGGCAGCATTTCGGTGTTGCCTGCTTGATTTTGTTGTTGGAATGATGTTTTTTTAGCGGTTGTATGTGTTGACAGTTTCGGTTTTTGGATTTATAATCAATAATAATAAAGTGTTCAGAGGTGTATTATGGCAACTGTAAAACTTGTTCTGGCATTTTTCCTTTCACTGTTACAGGTTCTTTCACCCGTAGCGGCTTTAGTGGTGAATTTCGGTGAAAGCAATTTTTATTCCGAGTGGTCTGCGACGGATAAATTCACTGCGGATTATTGCGCTGAAATCAAAAAGAATCCTGACGAAGATTTTATTATCCTCAATCTTGCCGATGTTCAGCTTAAAGACGATCTGGTTTATGAAGAACAGGGTATTAAGACCGAAGAGATGATTGACGAACTTATCAAAGAAACCAAACCCGACCTTATCACTCTGACAGGCGATAATGCTTGGGGTACGGTAGCGTATATCAAGCTCATTCATCAGATTGATTCTTACGGTATTCCCTGGGCACCCGTTATGGGTAACCACGACGGTCAGTGCCTTATAAATGAATTCTGGGCTGCTTATCTTCTCTATAAGGCTGAAAACTGTCTTTTTGAGTTCGGTCCCGAAAATATGGAATACGGCAATTATATTATTAACATTACTGAAAACGGAAAAATAATCCACACACTTTTTATGTTTGACACTCATAATAATGCTCAGTTTACTCTTGAAGACGGTACAACCGTAAGCGGATATGACCATCTTTGGGATAACCAGATTGAGTGGTACAAGTGGGCGGTTAAAGGAATTTCTGAAATTTCGGGCAATACTGTTGAGAGTTCTGTATTTATGCATATTCCCGTTTGTGAATATAAAGACGCATGGATAAAAGCCTATGGCAGCGATGAACTCGGAACGATTGCTCCCGAACGTGCTCCCGAAGCGCTCGGTGTTCGAGGCGAAGACATAAACAGTTCACCTGTGAATAACGGATTCTTTGATGTTTGCAAAGAGCTCGGAAGCACAAAAAATATGTTTGCAGGCCACGATCATGCAAACGATTTCCAGATTTATTATGAGGGAATCAGACTCAACTATACTCTCAAAACAGGCTACGGCGCTTATTATACCGAAGGTCTTGTCGGCGGAACGGTGATATCAATTGACTCTGACGGCGCGGCATACGCAGAGCATCATTATATGTCAGACTGATAAAAGGAAACGGTTATCTGCGGCATTAAATCCTGCCTGCGTTAATCTGTTTGAGTTTGGCAAAATTCACAGCGGCTTTTCACATAAAAAAGAGTGCAGCGTAAAAACTGCACTCTTTTTGTTTAAAATGCTTCACCGTCAAAATCGACCGTTCCGTCAGGTGTGATAACTGCGGTGTATGTTCCGTCGGGGTATCCGTTGGTTACAGCATTATACTGAATTACATAGTTACCGCCGATAAGCTGAACAACGGGAATATCTTCGGGTGTGTCGGGCTCTGTCATATCTTTTGAAAGGTTTGCTGTCCATAAAACATTGCCGAGCAGGTCTGTTTTCATGATGGCATCCGAGCTCTTGTGAGAAACGAGAAGTATTCCGTCTTCAAGTTTTCGGATTTCTGATTTTGCGCCAACATATTTCGGTTCAACAGCATTTTCACCTGTTTCGGTATCAATTATGTACATACTGCCGTTTGCAACAAGATAAATATGGTCTTTCGTGTAGTCGATAACAGAACTTGTTGTCTGGTCAAACTCACGGCTCCAAATCTTTTTCAAATCTCTGTCATAGCATTCAAGAGTATAAATTTTCAGCGATTTATCAAACACTTCAAGATAGAAATGCTCAAAGTCTGCAGAGAAGGTCAGATTTCTTTCAACAGGGAATTCAGATTTACAGTCGATGATATATCCGCCGTATCCCGCGAAGAAAAGATATTTTGTGAAATTGGCGTTACTCTGATTGTCAAGCTCTGCGGTGTAATATAAACCTTCGTATAAATCGTAGTCATAATCGCTGCCGGCAACATCGCCGTATTTTGTGTATCTGAGTTTAAGGTCTTCGCCGAAAATATATCTTGCCATTGAGCGGATTTCTTCCATTGAATACATTGGTCTGACTCTGTCATACTCGGAGAAATATGAGTAGCGGTTAACAAGAACGGTGGGAACGGTATAGCTCTTGCCGTCGACGGTGTAAGTGTTTACATCAACATATTTTCCGTAAAGATAAAGGGTGTCACCCTCCATAATTCTTGTTTCGTTTTGTGTGCCTTTGATAACAGCATAATCTCCGGTATCCCAATAGAAGCCTTCGGCGTTTTTATATGCTTCATATTCAACGAGAGCTGTATATTCTTCCGAGTTACTTTCAATGATTTTCGTAACGTAGCAAAGGAAGTTGATCTGAGCATCTTTGTAAACCTGCGGATAGCGCTGCAACGAACTGTACGGAGCTCTGAAATAGTCGGTGTCAAAATACTGAATAATGAGTTTCTCGATGTCGCCCAATTCAACATTTTCGTTGCGGAGCTTAACGTTCATAAGACCGAGAGCGGTATCGGTTTCAGGAGTAATTATCGTGTCCGACTTATCATCAGAGTTTTTATTCTCTGCAATTGCGTTTTCTGTTTTTCCCGAAGCATAGGAGTTGCCTTCGTGTGTGTTTTCACTGCTGATTTTTGGAACAGCAATTATTGCGCAAACAATAAGCACGACGCATAAAACTGCGGCAATTATAATAAACAGAAGTTTTTTGTTAGGTTTTTTTTGACCGGGGTCAGTTGATTCGATGCTTTTTTCTTTGCCGAATTTTGTCATGCAATAGGGGCAGAATTGGCTCTCATTCGGCAATTCTTTGCCGCAATTCGTACAATTCATAAAATCTTCCTTTCTTTTTTCGGATATTTGCATATTGATTATAGCATTCGACAGTATTTTACACCGTCAGCGGTCTTTTTGTCCTATGCAGGCTGCATAGGACTTTTAATTTTTATTCTGTTATAATTTTGAAATGAGTTCACGTACATTTGAATAACGCTTGTTAGGGTCGATATTTATACAGGTTTCAATTATTTTTCCGAGTTTACCGCTATAGAGTCTTTTTGAGGGGTGCTCACCTGTAAGCATAACATTCATAAGAATGCCGAGGGCGAAAATATCGGAACGGCAGTCCGTCTGATTGATTCCGTATTGTTCGGGTGCGGCAAAACCTGTTGTGCCGATGAATGTTGTGTCCTGTGATTGATAGCTTTTAAATATTCTTGAGGCGTCAAAGTCGATGAGCTTAACATTACCGCTTGAATCAATCATAATGTTTTCGGGTTTTATGTCTCTGTGAATAATATCCAGCGAATGAAGCGTATCAAGAGCAGAGCAAACGTTTTTGATGACGGTGCAAACTCCGTCTTCCGTATATAACCCGCTTTTGAGAATATCAGCAACGGTTGTTCCGTTAATGTATTCTTCGATTATTTCACAATTTGTGCCTTGGCTCTGAACGCTGTAAATTTTCGGCAGATTCGGGTGAGATATATTCTTAAGTATATTATATATTGAAACGTCACCTTCAAAATTTAGCTTGACAATTTGAGTTCCGAGCGATTTATGACGGAGAACGGCGGCCGATTTGCCGTTGCTCTGTGTGAGTGCCTTGACAAACTCAAATTGCTCTGCCATAATCGAATTGAAATCATTTTGCAAACAATCATCTCCAAGGAGTATTTATATGATAACTAAAACAACAGCCGAGCTTATGGATGAGCTTATGAAAGCTAATAATATCGGCGAATATCTGAAAGTAAACAGCCAGTATATGGTGAGTGAAGAGCTGTCCGCTTACTTATCAAATATACTTGAAAAGAAAGGTTTAGTCAAGTCGGCAGTGATCAAGAAAACCGAAATGAGTGAGGTTATGGGATATCAGATTTTTTCGGGGGTTCGCAACCCTTCAAGAGATTCCCTTATTTGTTTATGTTCTGCAATGGAACTTAATGTTGAGGAGACTCAATCATTGCTTCAAATCGGCGGTTTTGCTCTGCTTTATCCAAAAAACAAACGCGATGCAATCATCATCAACGGTATAAATTCAAATCTGTCCGTTGCAAAGATTAACGAAAATCTGTATGATAACGGTGAGAACACATTAAACCAATAAAAAAATATGCCGACAGGAGATGTCCTGCAGGGATGGAGACAACTCTTTTATGACATAAAGTATTCGGAACGGCTTCGAAAAAAATCCTAAAATACTCCATAAAGTGTTACAGAAAAAATTCAGCGGTATTGCGACAAAACGCAGTACCGCTGTTTTTGTTTTAATTGAAAAACTCTGTCAGGAATCTTTTTTGCCTGTCATTTTCTTAACAACAATGCTCATTAAAACAGAAAAGACGGCAATTGGTACGAGATATAAAAGGTTGTTGGGATTTGTAAGGTCACCTTTGTTGGCAAGAAGAGTAAAAAATATGTTAAAAGGAAGCATGGCAAGATTTGATGCTATGAAAAATTTCCAGAAATTTACGTTCATTGCTCCGAATACTATGCTTAGTAAATCAGACGGACCGATACCCGATGCCTTGATAACATACACAAGCATAAATTCGTTTTTACCCGCAAAATCATCAATCTTTTTAACTTTTGGAAACCTTGTTTTGAGCGTGTCCAAAAGATCCTTGCCGGCAAATTTTCCGAAATAATACTGAAGAATAAAACTTAATGCAATGGCGATGAAATTAACGGCAATTGCAAAACAGACATTTTCAAAAAGAAGCCCTGAAACCGCAAATATAACAGCCAAAGGGAATACAAGAGTAAAAGACTTGATTGCGGTGAATGCAATGATGATTAGTACAACCGTAAAAGTACCGCCTTTGATATAAGAAGAAAGCTCATAGGCATTTTCAATGCTGATATTGAATTTTTTTACAAGTATAAGCATTGCTATGAGCATTACCGCCATAAATACAATCGAAACAATTTGCAAAATCTTCATGATTTTATTATAATTTTTACCGCTTGCCGTATTCATTATCTTCACCACTTGAAATAATATATTTTTTTGACGTTATAAAATGATAAACTAATAAATCGGGATTGTCAATCTGAGATGACACACCCAGTCAAGAAAACATATGACAATAATATCATGTGTGTAAATTGTTTTCGGATTTGTAACAGAATTAATATTTTTCGTTTTATAAAACGGAATTATTTGACACTCGTAGATTTTGTGGTTACAATATACATATCAACATAATGGAGAATAACATGAACAGAGTTACAGAAATAACAGATTTTCTTGCGCCAGAGCTTGATGTATATGCACGGTTAAGCGAGGTTCAGCTGTTAAACAGAGAGTACCCCGAAAAAGGTTTATTTATAGCAGAAAGCCCTAAGGTTATTGAACGGGCTCTTGATGCAGGATATGAACCGGTCTCGTGTCTGATGGAGAAAAGACATATTGAGGGTGAAGGCAAGCAAATTCTTGCCAGAATTAAAGATGTTCCCGTTTTTTGTGCGGAATTTGAAATTCTGACGCAGCTGACGGGCTTTAAGCTTACGAGAGGTATGCTTTGTGCCATGAAACGAAAACCCTTGCCTGACGTGAGGGAAATCTGTGAAAACAAAAGAAGAATAGTTATATTGGATAAAGTTATGAACCCGACCAATGTCGGTGCCATAATCCGTTCAGCTGCGGCGCTTGGAATGGATGCGGTAATCCTCACTCCCGGATGTTCAGATCCTCTCTACAGACGTGCCGCAAGAGTCAGCATGGGCACGGTGTTTCAGATTGATTGGACGTTTTCGGCCGACGACAGTCTCGATGAAATAAAGGCCCTAGGCTTTAAAACAGTCGCTATGGCGCTTAAGGATGATTCGCTTTCCATCAATGACCCCGGACTGACAGACGAAAAGAAACTTGCCATAATTATGGGGACAGAAGGCGACGGACTTTCCGATCAAACCATAGCTGACTGCGATTATACCGTGAAAATACCGATGTATCACGGTGTTGATTCGCTGAATGTTGCGGCTGCTTCCGCAGTGGCTTTCTATCAGCTTGGTAATAAGCAGAATAATATAGAAAAAATTTTTTGAAAAAAGTTATTGACTCTCACGCTCAAAAAAGAGCGGTTGGAGCGACTGATTTCTTCTGTTGACGATGCAATGAAGGGAGCAAATGTTATGAGCGCATTTGATAACAGCGAATTTGAAAAATACAAGGCTGAGGCACAAGAAAAATGGGGCAAAACCGACGCGTACAAAGAACACGAAAAGAGAACGAAAAATTACACAAAGCAGAAGTGGAACGACCTTGCCGGGGAAATGGATAGCATCATGGAAGAGTTTGCGGTTTGCATGAGAAGCGAAGAAACTCCCGATTCTGCCAAAGCGCAAGACCTTGTAAAAATCCTGCAGAAACATATTACCGAGAATTACTATCTGTGCACAAATGAGATTTTGGCGGGTCTGGGTCAGATGTATGTTGCTGATGAACGTTTCAGGAACAGTATAGACAAGCACGCTGACGGTACAGCGGCTTTTATCTGTGAAGCAATTGAGGTTTATTGCTGCAGGTAAATTAAGATTAGTTTAAATGATAATTATTTACAAGAAATTCACCCACTTGTTTCAAGCAAGTGGGTGCTGCTGTATATGAATAAAATCACACTTGCGTAAAGGTTCTTTCTATGACATTATCATGCAATTCTTCGGTAAGGCTTGTGAAATAGTCGCTGTAGCCACCGACACGGACTGTCAGGTTGCGGTAATTTTTAGGATGCTTTTTGCGTCTGCGAGGTCTTTGTGTGAAACAACTGTAATTGTATACTGCTGTCCGCTGCCTGCAAAATATGTTTTTGCAAGAGCAATGAAAGATGTTTTTCCCTTCTCGTTGCCGAACATTTTCTTTCCGAATTGATTATAACATTTACCTAAACGAAAAACCACTTTATCAGTGCATAAGCATCATGAAGTGGTTTTAAATTATATGTACAGGGAAATCAATCTTTTATATTCTTCATCGGTAATATGCAGCATTGAGCCGTGACGGGGATTGAGGTGATTGAGAGAGTAATTGCCTTCATCAACCTTCCTGAAGTGAATCATATCCGTTGTTTCCTGCATGAAATATCCGCCGTTTCTGAATTGGTCTGCTATCATAACATATTTGTTAGTGCCGTGTATTCTGTAAATGCAGTTACCCTCAAGAGCAACGGTTGCAACGGAAACTTTGTTGTCATCGGGTTCATAATACGGACCGTCGGCACTGTCGGACACAGCATAACAAATCGCTTCCTTTTCGCCGTCTGCCTGATAGAGATAATACCTGCCGTCTTTTTCGATAATGTCAGCATCAATCCCGCACATTCCGCCTTTGGGTCTGAATAATACTTTCGGCTCTGTGGTGAGAGTTGCGAAATCCTTTGAGTAGGCGTACCAGGTTATTGTATCGAGGTCATCGTCAGCGTTGTTGTGAGTCCAATAAATCATATATTCGTCTTTTTTCTTATCAAAAATCGCTTCGGGCGCCCACACTCTGTCTGCATTCTTTGTGCTTTCAAACTTTGAAAAATCAATTATTCTCTCATTTTTCCAATTGATAAGATCTTCGCTGTCCCATATAACCATTGAGTTGTTGCTGTTCCAGCCGTCGGCACTGCGCATATCCGTGGCGATTATATGAAAAATATTGTTTTCATCACGGAATATAAATGGGTCACGGCAGCATTTTTTGCCAAGCTTTTGTTTAATGACAGGCTCGTTTTTATTGAGTGCTTCAAAATTGTATCCGTCAGACGATACAGCAAAATGTACCGATTCTTCTTCGGACTGATTCCCCACAAAATAACAAAACAGATATTTCATATCATTCCTCTTTTTTTAGTTATTCCATACAGAAATTATATATAAGTTTCGTTTTAAATTCAAGTGTTGCAAAAAACTAACTCTGGAAATTTTCCTGATTTCTACAGAATTATCAAAAATACGGCTCATGATATTTTTAAAAACTGTCTTGATTTTTTGGGAAATCGGATGTATAATAAAACCAAAATAAATACAGGGGAGCTTGTGTTTGCAGGCTGAGAGGAAGTAATCAAACTTCGACCCTATAACCTGATGCGGATAATGCCGCCGTAGGAAGTCATACACAAGGATTTTTTACAGGAGGCATCCGAAAGGTTGTCTCCTGATTT
>JAZSCO010000073.1:0-8069 GCA_045602965.1 Acutalibacteraceae bacterium
CCGCAATACTCACAAGCGGTGCGATGCAGGACAAAAACCTTGACGGAGTTGAGCTTTGCGCCGCGGTTTTTGAAGGCGTATTCGGTAAATACGGCGGATATTTTCTCGATATCTGCATCTGCCTTTTTGCCTTTGCAACCCTTGTTGCCTGGTCATATTACGGAAAAACGGGCACGGAATATCTTTTCGGTGCAAAAAGCGGAAACATTTATAATATACTTTACGCCGCTGCGGCATTTATCGGCTGCATAATGAAACTTGATGCCGTATGGACCGTTTCGGATATTTTCAACGGGCTCATGGCTGTGCCGAACCTTTTCGCCGTTTTATCTCTTTCAAAAGAAGCTGTCGGTGAACTGCATAAAGAAAGACTGCACAGAAAAACTCCGTACAGTCTTTAAGATTATTCGCTTTCTTTTGCGTTGTTGATATAGTCTGTTATTTTGACATTTGCAGACTTCTGCGCCTGAACAATCACGTTATCATAACGCTTCGTCTGATAATCCTTCTCAACAAATGCATCGTATTCATCAGTATATTTTGCAGCGCTCATTTCGTTTCTGATATTTACATTCCAGTCGAAATCTTCGGGATTGTTATGACAATAATAAACGATATAAACCGTTTCACCGTCATTGAACATTCCCATATCGCCGCTCTTACGGCTTTCATCAAGAATCCAGCTGTTGACAACGAAGAACAAATCACCCGTGCGATAAGTTCTCTCAAATCCGTAGCCCGTTTCAAGGCAGGCTTCTCTGAATTCTTCTTCGGTCATTTTCTTCTCAACCCAGCCGTCATACATTGTCTGGATTTCATCGGCAATCCGATTGAATTCTTCTTCAGTTGAGCCTGTAGGATAGGTGTATTCATAAGTCACAACTTCACAGCTTGTGTCAAAGAACGCAGGAGTTTCGATATAAACAAGACACTCATAGATTGTTCCCTGAACAACACCGATTTCACCCGGAACACGTTCTTCGCTGAATGCCCAGTCCGCAACCTCATAGCCGAAAGTTTTTCCTATCGAGTCATAGCTTACAAAATGGCTGTTCGTTTTATGTTTTGCAGGGAAGAATCCGCCGGGATAGTTATTGGTTGCAAATTCAAGGAATTCCTCTTCGTTGGAAACAAGAGAAATTTCTTCGGGGTCATATTCCCCTTCAATGGGATAAACTCTTGCCTTTATAACCTTATACTTCTTTTCGTCGGCATTGAGTTTTTCCTCAACTTCTTCGGCTGTGAAAGATTTGTAATATTCTTCCGCCTTGTTTTCTTCATATTTCACGGCATAAATCTGCATGATTTCTCTTGCGGCAAACATCGCATATGTTGTTCCTGCGCCGTAGGTATCAACAATCATGTCGTTCTCGGTTTTTCCGTCGGTGGAAAACTTTGCGTATTCCTTGACTCTTTCATATCTTACGATTGCGTTATCTATTTCAATCTCACTGAGCTGAGTTCCGTTTCTGACGGCAAGGTCAAAGCTCGCATAGTTTGTCCTGACAGTCTCAATTGCCTTGCGTGTGAAATCCTCAGCAAAAGTATAATCAACGCCGACCGCCATCTGCTCATCAGGAAGCTTTTCGGTGTCATAACCTGTCATATTCGAGCCTTTTGCTTCGATTGAATAATCAATTTCACTCATCTGAAGATAGTACTGGTCGATATAATACATACCGAATTCGCTCTTGGAAATATTTCTGTCGCCTGCCTTCATGGCAACACCGTATTCCTTGCACGCTTTTTGGCCGTCAAGCTCTGCCTGATTGAGAATTCCAACGAATTGGACAGGCATTTTCGTGCCTTTATAATCTACATATGAATACTTTTCGCCTTCATTCGGAGCGTTGGTAACAATCGGTACTGTAGTCGGCTCTTCGCCCTTGTCAATTGCGGGCTTTATCACAAAAATGCCGACAAGCACTGCTGCAACAACAATCACTGCCGCAACAACTATAATAAGCGCCGTCTTTCCTGTTTTGGGAGCAGTTTCACCGCTGTTTTTATTCGCCTTATCGGTCTGCGGTTTTTTCGTGGTATTTGATTTTTTGCTCATTTCAAAAGCTCTCCTTGGGTTAATTTTGTTTTCTCACAACTTTATATTCGTCATAAGGATTATAATAGGGGCATTCGAATTCGCCGCCCTGCATAAATCTGTAAAGCTCATCTTCATCAAGATTAACAAGGCATTCGTAGCACTCATAATCTTCGTTATAGTCATAATGAGCGCAGTTTTCGCAGATTGATACCGCCATAATTCACCTCAATAAATAGGAATAATGATTTCATTTTCGGTTTTTCTTATGCCGTCTGTGCCGACATCGCGAAGATGCGGAGCGAAAAATAGTCCGGGCGCTCTTCCCGAGGGATAGAGGTCGAGAAGCGGAGCCATGACAAACGCTCTTTCAAGCACTCTGGGATGAGGAAGAGTCAGCTCAAAGCTCTCCGTCTTGAAGCCGTCATAAAGAATGAGGTCGAGGTCGATTATTCTCGGAGCATTCTTTTTTGTTCTGATTCTGCCCATCGCAGCCTCAATTCCGAGACATTCTCCAAGAAGCATGGCGGGAGAAACATTTGCATCAACGAGTATCGCCGCATTGAGATATTTATCATCCTCTTCGCAGTCGACGGGCTCGGTTTCATAAACGCTTGATGCATTGATAATCCTGACATCGGGCAATTTTGCGATTGCTCTGACCGCCGCATTGAGATTTTCTATTCTGTTACCCATATTTGAGCCGAGGGCAATTACCGCTTCACTCATTGTTTTTCAGCCCTTTCTCTGAAAATTTCAACCGCTACATATTCAAAATCCGCTTTTATCGGAGCTTCGGGTTTTTTGAGAAGAATACGCAGTTTTTCAATTCTGCCGAAAGCCGCAAAAAGACCGTCGGCAACTCTCTGCGCCGCTCTTTCGAGCAAATCGTCCTTCTGCGAAGTAAAAATACGCACGGTTTCTTTTATTATTTTTGCATAGCTTACCGTGTCCTCAACATCATCGCTGAAACATGGCTTGCCTATGTCAACATACGCATCGATATCGAGAATAAAATTCTGACCGTCCTCTTTTTCTTCGGGATTTACCCCGTGATATGCAAAAATCTTAAGGTTTTTTACAATAATCTTGTCCATATTACGCCTTCCTGTAAATTTCGTCGGCAACTCTTGCACCCTGAACACCCGAGAAAACATCGTGAACCCGGATTATATCCGCGCCGCCTGCAATTGCAGCGGTATGCACCGCAACCGTTCCCGAATCACGAAGAGCAGGATTCTCTTCACCGCTTGCCGTACCGACGAATCTTTTTCTTGAGCCAGCCGCAAGAAGTGCAACGCCCTTGAATTTAAGCCACTGAAGATTACGGAGAATTTCAAGATTGTCTTCATAGCTCTTGCCGAAACCGAAACCCGGGTCAAGACAGAGCTGCTCTTTCGGCAATCCGAATTTCGCAGCAAGTTCAAGAGCATCAACAAAAAACTTTCTCAAATCCGCAACAACCCCGTCGGGATATTCCGAAACTTCCGCCGAGCCGCAGGGGTTATGCATGACGATATATCCTGCGCCGTGCTTTGCCGCAAGCTTTGCGGTTTCGGGATTGAAAACGCCGCTGATATCGTTGATTATATCCGCACCCGCTTTGAGCGCTGCCTCTGCACAGACAGGATAAAACGTATCAACCGAAACTGCCGCGGTAACATTTCCGCATATCGCTTCAAGCACGGGGATAAGTCTTTCCTTTTCCTCTGCCGCACCGAGAATTTTTGCATCGGGTCTTGTTGAATTTGCACCGATATCAATTATATCCGCACCCTGTTTCTGCATTTCCAGAGCGTGCTCAAGAGCTTTTTGGGGAGTGAAATATATTCCTCCGTCGGAAAAAGAATCGGGTGTATAGTTTAGAATTCCCATGACATGGGTCTTTTTGCCCAGAGGGAATCCGTGGTTGCGTGCCTTGAACATTATCTGCCTCCCGTCAGAAGCGAAATGGCTTCTGCTCTTGTTTTTGCGTTGCTTCTCATTGTGCCTCTGAGTGCCGAAGTGCGTGTCTGCGCACCCGAAGCTCTTGCACCTCGCATCGTCATGCAAAGATGCTCCGCTTCAATCACAACCGCAACGCCGAGAGGGTTAAGGTTTTCTTCAAGAAAATCTGCGATCTGTGCGGTAAGTCTTTCCTGAAGCTGAGGCTTTTTTGCAAAGCAATCAACTATTCTTGCAAGTTTTGAAAGACCGATAACCTTGCCGTCGGAGGGAAGATAAGCGATATGAGCCTTTCCCATAAACGGAATAAGGTGGTGCTCACACATCGAATAAAGAGGGATATCCCTCACAACAACCATTTCTTCATTGCCGGTTTCATTAAAAAGCTTGAGATGTCTTTCGGGATTATCCTCAAGACCCGAAAAAATCTCCTCATACATTCTGGCAACTCTTGACGGAGTTTCGACAAGACCTTCTCTGTCAGGGTCTTCACCGATGGCAATGAGAATCTCTCTGACCGCCGCCTCTATTCTCGCTTTATCCATTTCTGCATGCCGCCTTTCATGTTTTTATAATAAAAGTCAAAAGATATAATTCCGAATCCGCAAAGTAAGAAACCGAATCGGTTGAAAATTTTACATCGGTTTTTTCTTTTGTGCGTTTGAGCACATTATAAAATCTTTTTGAATCAATAAGCTCGGAAATCGCTTCGTCAAAAGATTCTTCGCTTCCGAAACGAAGCTGAACAACGTTGCCGCCGCTGTTAAGCTCATCGGCAATAACCTCACTGACAGCTTTTTCATCACTTCTGCCGTAGGTTTCAAAATATCGGTTTGATTTCACAAAGTAATTCTCTGCCGTTGCGGTACAGTTGAAATCATATGAAAAATCGCTGTGGGTCTGCGAAATCATTTCATCGTTGAGATTGAAATATGCATAAGTCAATATCTCCTCGCCGTTCTTGCTGACGGGGTCATCCCATGTGCAGTCAAGATAATAGAAATCTCCGTTAACCTTCACCGCATTCCACATATGAGGTCCTTCGGGGTCTTCGTTATTATCCGAAACTCCGCTGACAACGGCGCTTTCCATTCCCGCCAAATCAAAAAGAAGCTTTGCCGCCTTCGAATATCCTTCGCAAGCCGCTTCTCCGTTGACAAGCGCACCGTATGACGACGAATAAACAAATTCTTCCTCTTCAAGTTTATAAACACAGTTCTTAACAATAAAATCGTGAATTTCAAGCTCTGTTAAAAACTCGTCTTCGGAGTCGGGAAGCGACGAAATAAATTCGTTGCAAACCGCTTCAAGCTCTGCCTTCTGCCCGATATATGTTTCGTTGTCAATATAATATTCAACCGAGCAGTAAGTGAACCAGTTATCCGCTATCAGAGTGCATCTTCTGCCAACAAAAAACAGGTCGGGATTATCCGCAAGAAGTGCTGTAAATACTTTATCAAGCTGGACTCCGTCGATTTGAGGAATTCTCACCTTTTCAGGCATGGAATATATATTTGAAAGAATTTCGTTATAGGCATGTTTTTCGATATCTTCGAGTTCTTCATAATAGAATTTATACGGACTTCCGATATCCGTAAGCGTTTCGGGGATTTTATCCTTCCACGGGTCAGCTTTTTCGGAAACGGTATTTGCGATATAAACACCCACGGCAATCACGATTACGCAAACAATCGCTTTGCCAAGCAAAGACATCAGTTTTTTCATGCCGTAAATCCTTTCGTCATTATTTTTTATCAAAATCTTCGGGAGTATCAACTGTTGCAATAACTTCAAATCCGTTTTCGCAGAGTATTTTTATCGCTTCCTCCGCTTGAGAAAACTCTACAATCGAAATATTGGTACTCAGAACATTGGAGATTTTCGCAAAAATCGAATCTGTTTTTCCTGCTCTTGATGATTTGAAAACACCGTTCAGAATATCGCTCATAACAAGCGCCTGTGAAGCGTTGCCTCTTGCACCGAGAGTATCAAGATAGCAAAGGTATTTGAACAGCGAGTCGCCTTTAAGAGTCTGGCTTCCCTTTACAAGAATGAGAGTCAGTCCCTCATTTCTGTATTCAACCTGCTCGGGGACTGTTATCTCGATTCCGCCGAGATAATTTATCATCGTTCTGAAAGCCCCTTCGTCAGAGCTGATGTAGCCGTCAATTTGCGAACCGAAGGTTGCCTCAACTGCGTTAACAAATTCTTCGTTGCCCGTCTTTGAAAGCAAGTTTTCTATGCTTGACACCGTTCCGTTATAGTTAACAAGCGTTTCGGGAGGAAGGGTGCAAACGGTCGCCTTCCTTTCAGGCATTTCTATTCTGACAAGCCATGCAAAAAACATATTTTTTCTGCTTTCATCCGCACACCAGAATAAATACGTTTTATCGCCGTCAATCTCAGGAATTCCCGAAGCTTCCGCTTCTGATGTCGGCTCGGTTTTTGCCTCACCGCTGAGCGCACGGTTGACATCAAAATCATATTTTTTCAGTATTGCAAGGCTCGATATCGTAAGCACCGTGAGAACGCAGGCAAAGAACACAATAAAGAATTTCTTCGTTTCTTCACTGACCTTGGCTCTTTCGGTGCGGAAAATTGAATTATTTCTCTTTTTCATAATTTCACCGCTGAATATTTTATCGTTTGATTAATATCGCCGCTGTTTCTTTATCGAGATAAAGTTCTCTGCCGACAACCGTACCGCCGCAGAGCACCTTATAACCCTCCTCGGGAAGAATATAAACGATTGAATGTCCGTTACGGTTTGCAACCGTCATTATTTTTTCATCTCTGCCCTGTCTTTCATATGCGACACAGCCGAGAGTTGATGAAACGGGAACAAACTCACCGTCTTTGAAAACAGGATGCTCCTCTCTGATTTTCCCAAGCATTCTGTAATATTCAACAAGCTGAGTATCTTCGTTACCCCAGGGATAGCAGCCTCTGTTGAATGGGTCTTCTCCACCGTCAAGCCCTGCTTCATCACCATAGTATATGCAGGGTATTCCCGGAAGAGTAAACTGCATTGCCGCAACAAGACGGAGAAGTCTTTTACCGATATCTTTCTGCTCCTGCGTAAGACCGCCTTTGTATCTGCCGTCACAGCCGTTTGCATATCCGCCAAAGGTTGCAAGACGGTTTAAAACACGGCAAGTGTCATGAGTGCCGATATGATTCATAAGACAGTCAACCGCATCCTTGGGATAATTCTCGCAGATTTCGGCGATTTTATCGTTGAAGCCGTCTGCATTTGCGGTTATTGCAAAGTTGATAAGGCAATCAGCAAAGGGATAATTCATGACCGAATCAAGCTGACCGCCGAGAAGATAGGGGCGTCTTTTGCCGTAGCTTATCTTGTTTGACGCATCTTCCCACACCTCACCGAGAATATAAGCATCCTCTTTTTCCGCTTTCACAGCACTTCGGAGCGCATCAAGAAATTTATCGGGAAGCTCATCGGCAACATCAAGTCTCCAACCGCTCGCACCTGCTCGGA
Organism: Acutalibacteraceae bacterium; assembly: GCA_045602965.1. Classification (GTDB taxonomy): domain Bacteria; phylum Bacillota; class Clostridia; order Oscillospirales; family Acutalibacteraceae; genus CAG-177. The sequence goes on from JAZSCO010000073.1 coordinate 7,482, forward strand.
GCCATTTGCGCAGAATGCCGTTTTCTCCTGCCATATAATCGATATATCCGTCGTTTTCCTCGTTGATTTCGGGAAGAATATCAACTCCCCACCAACTTTCGTAATCGTCGGGATAATTTCTGAATTTATACCAACCGAAATAGGGTGATTCTTCGCTGTTATACGCACCGACACAATCATATCTTTTTTCTTTGTTGAAATAAATGCTGTCCGAACCCGTATGACTGAAAACACCGTCGAGTATTATTTTTATACCCTTTTTCTCCGCCGCCTTACACAAAGCGGTAAACTGCTTTTCTGTGCCGAGAAGAGGGTCGGTTTTTTCGTAATTTGCCGTATCGTAACGGTGATTTGAATATGCCTCAAAAATCGGATTGAGATATATGCATCCCACTCCGAGAGATTTTATATAGTCGAGCTTCTGTTCAATTCCTTTGAAATCGCCGCCGAAGAAATCATATTTCGTAATTCTTCCTTCACCGTCAGGCTCCCACATCGGAGTGCCACCCCAGTCGGAGCGAAGGACTCTTTCGTCAGGAATGTTTCTCTTTTTTGTTCCCGACGACGCAAATCTGTCAGGGAAAATCT
>JAZSCO010000074.1:0-2278 GCA_045602965.1 Acutalibacteraceae bacterium
ACCGAAATTAACTTGTTACCAAGTTGGTCGGAAGTTAAACGAAACTAACTTCTGCCCAACTTGGGCAGAAGTTGAAAAGTCAACCGCAAGGAGCAAATCGACATCCTTGCAAGAAAGGAGTTTTATGAATAATATGGAATCGGAATATGAATCAGCTCTTTATTTCGCCGCCCTGAAACTTATCCAGCAGCTTTGTGCCGACGGTTTAATTTCTGAAGAAATGTTCCATGAAATTTTAAATGAAAATGCCGATAAGGTAGATACATCTGAATTCTTGTTCTACCGTTCGGACAGAAAGGAGATAAAAAATGATGTATCCGTTTGATACACCAAAAGAAAAGAGGGTAGTAATTTACGCCCGAGTTTCAACCGAACACGAAGCACAGGTTTATGCCTTGGGCAATCAGCTTGAATGGTATAACGCTTTTCTTGAGCGACACCCCGAGTGGATTCTTGTCGATAAGTACATTGACGAAGGTATAACGGGCACTTCGGCTGAAAAAAGACCGGGATTCACGCAAATGATTTCAGATGCCCACGAACACAAATTTGACCTTATTATCACACGTGAGGTTTCCCGATTTGCAAGAAACACCGAAGAAACTCTGCATTTCACCAAAGCTTTGCGACGGGTCGGAGTTGAGGTGTTCTTCATCAATGACGGAATCAAGACTTTTGACGGCGACGGTGAGCTGAGGCTTTCGCTTATGGCGAGCCTTGCTCAGGAAGAAAGCCGTAAAACATCAATCCGAGTTAAAAGCGGACAGCAGGTTTCGATGAACAACGGAGTTTTTTACGGCAACGGCAATATTCTGGGTTATGACAGAGTCGGCAAAGACCTTGTTATAAATCCTGAACAAGCGGAAACTGTGAGAATGATTTATGATATGTACCTTGCGGGTGACGGTCTGATGAAAATCAAAGATGAGCTTGAACGCAGAGGCAGACTGACATCAATGGGCAAAACCCGATGGCACTGTACGGTCATATCCCATGTTCTGCAAAACACATTTTACTGCGGAATAATTACATATCACAAAGAGTACGTTGAAAATTATCTTGATCAGAAAAAGACAAAAAACTATGGTGAAATCGAGCTTACACAGGTTCAGGGAACCCACACGCCGATAGTATCCGTAGATGAATATGAAAGGGTGCAAAAAATTATGGCAAGTAAAAGAGGAGAAATGAAAAATCTGAATTCGGGAAGAAAACCCAAAGGTAAAACACCGCCGAAAACCGTATGGGGTAAACTTCTCGTCTGCGAATGCGGTCACAAATTCAACAGAGTTAAATGGTCGGGTTCGGGAGAGAACACAAAATATGCTTATCAATGTTATTATGTTATCAATCACGGTAGCTACGAAAGCAGAAAAAAGAGAGGTTTACCGCTTGAAGATGCCTGCCGTTCACCGATGATTCCCGAATGGAAACTCGACCTGATGGCAAAGTTCATTTTTGATAAGTTTTTATCCGACAAACAGAGGGTTCACGCAATTGCAGAATCCGTATTGAGTAAGCACTATGAACTTTCAAACGAGAAAACCGATAATTCCGAGCTGATAGCAAGGAAAGAAGCACTGCTGAAAGACCTCAAGCAGAGATATGACAGTTTAATTGATATGTGTGCAGACGGTATTATTACAAAAGATGACCTTGCTGAAAAAATTGAGCCAATTAAAAAGCAGATGACAGCAGTCAACAACGAACTTGCTGACCTTGCTCCCGCACGATACGAACCTATCTATGAGGACTACGAAGAAAAGATAACATTCCTGCGGTATGCACTCGACAGATATACATACCCCGAAAACGAAGGTGATGTGCCTCCGTATGTGATCGAAGCACTCATAAAGAAGATTGTTGTGACTCCCCATGAATTCAAGTGGTATCTGCGTTTTGGCAAAGAAAATGAGCCGATTGACTGCGAAATCAACGGAAAAAGAGCCGAAAATTGCTCTCTTTCGGTTGATTCGGAAGAGATTTCCCCATCCGCATTGGAGCAGTACAGGCAGCTATCAAAGGTTAATAGGACTGACCTGTTTTTACGAGTTGACATCGGCTACGGTGACGCTCTGAAACACAGAAAATCGACGGGTAAATATCTCCGCCCGTATCAATGGGAAGACTTAACCGTCGATGTCTATATCTGATATAACCGACTCCCTCTGTTGGAAACAGCAGAGGGAGTTTTTGTGTTTATGGGCTTTTTATGGGACACCTAATGTGTTATAATGCGATTAAAGAGGTGAAATGTATGGATTATACAGAAAAAGAA
>JAZSCO010000075.1:0-2884 GCA_045602965.1 Acutalibacteraceae bacterium
CTCGGCATTATGAGCCCCGAAATGTTTGAAAGCATGAAGGCTCAGACTCTTGCAATCACAAAGATTGTTGCCGACGACCTCAAGTCAATCGGTCTTGACCTCTGGGATATCAAGTTTGAGTTCGGTTACAACAACGACGAAGTTATCCTTATCGAACAAATTGCTTCGGACAATATGCGTGTTTATAAGGACAGCAAGATTGTTGACCCCGTTGAACTCACAAAGCTCATCCTCAACAGATAATTTAATTACTGTAATAAAAACTCTCTTCGGAATTCCGAAGGGAGTTTTGTGTTTTGTTTTATCCTACAAACTTGATTGTGAGAATCTTCTTGCCTGTGATTTCAAAATCAACAAAGCCGTCGGCATCCATGGTGAGAGGTGCTGAATCAAGTTCTTCAAGAGTAACGAGCTTAACTTCGCTCCACTTCTTGCCCGAATATGCGGGAAGTTCAAATTCTGCAATCTGTCTTTCAACGGGTGACTGTACCTTTTCGATGGGTGCAATGCCGCCGTTAAGACGGATTGAGTTCTTGACTGTCTTATCCGAGGGATTGAAGAGTCTTACGATATAACCTTCGCCGTCTTCGCTCTTCTTGATAGCGCTGATGTTGAGGTTTTCGTCTTTGAGTTCAATGAAAGCGTGGGTGAGAGGATTCTTGCCGTGTGCGGTGGGAGCAAGCTGACCTGCTGTGAGATAGAGGTTGAAACGCTCGCTTTCCTGCCATACGTTGCCTTCTTCCCAGTCGCCTTTATGAGGCATGAATGCATAGCGGAATGTGTTAACGCCGATGCACTGTGAACCCTTATCCCAGTCGCTGTAATTCTGCATATCAGCAGTTACGCAGATGCGCAGAGGATATGCACGGATAAGTGAAAGATAAAGGGTGTTGCATTCATCGTCTGCAGCTTCATAAGCCTTAAGACCTGTGTTGAGAAGAGCTGCGCCAACCTTACCGTCTGTGAGATCAACGAATGAATTCATGGGATGCTCAGTCATGGGAATTTCGTCATAGAGTGAGTAGTCAGGCTTTGTGATGGGACGCTTGAGAACGTCGAACTGACCCTGTGCATATGAGAATTCCGACTTGATGTTGGTGGGGAATGCAACCTGGAGATAGTGGTCTTCGCAGCGGTTATTGATTGTTGTTTCGATTTCAACGAATCTTGCGCCCTTGCGCAGAGTAACAACGCTTTCGATATCAACGGGAAGCTTATGTTCGCTTCTTGATTTTTCGTCTGCGGAACGTTTTTCGGGAAGCATCCAGCGCATTGAAATCTTATATGCGGTTTCAAATTCACCGTCACGAAGGAGAGTGATTGTTGCTTTTTCGTTGAGAGTTGTGAAAATCTCGTTGAATTCGGGTACGAAATGTTCCCAGGGATTGCCGATTTCGCCGCCGTCCTTGAAGTAGCCGAGGTTTTCATAAACCTTGCCTGTTTCCTTGTCAACAACGTTGTAAGTACCGTTGCTGTTGAAAGTAACGCGGAGATATTCGTTTTCCATAGCCTGATTTGTCATGAGAAGAGTAACGGGAGTGGTTGCTCTTACATTGTAAAGAGGACGGAGCTTATAGGTCTTATAACCCATAGCGGGAATATCCGAAACATAAGCGGAAATGAGATACTGCTCTGTGTGAAGAACGTTTGCGGTATCGTTGGGATTCTGGATAATTTGAGCGTTTGACTTGTTTGTGGAGATAACCTGATACTTGATTGCGTTGTCTTCTTCGTCAAGAAGCTCAAATGAATCCGCTTTCCATTCTGCGGGAATTTCAACGCGGAGGCTGACTGTTTCGCTTCTCTTGAAAGGTGCGGGGTTGAATACTACAACCGCAGCATCGTCACGGCTGAATGACTTAAGGTCGATATCGCCTGCAATATCCATGAATGCACGCTCAAAAATGCAGCTTGAAAGCTCTCTTGACTGTCTGTAACGGGACATAACGTCTTCATAAACAACGTCTCTGCCGCATGAGCCGATGCTGTCGTGGCCGTGATTCTGAAGAAGGTAGTTATATGAAAGGTCAATGAAATTCTGGGGATAGGGTGCACCTGAAAGCGATGCAAAAACAGCGAAGGGTTCAGCATAGTTGATGAGTCTTCTTTCTGTGTCGAAGTTTTCCTGCTTGATATATGTTCTTGCGGAAAGAATCCAACCGCAGAGAATGCTTACGCTGCCCTTTGTGTAGGGGTCACGCATTTCTCCCTTAAGCACAGGTGAATTGGGGTCAAAGTTATCAATGATGCTCTGTTCCATTTCTTTGAGTGTGCTGTGGAAAACGTCTGCATCGGGAAGTGCATCGTTGAGGTCCTTGATAAGCTGAACTTCTCTTGCGTCAGGGCATGATGAGTCATGACCTGCGGACCAGAAACGGTGAGCGGTTGTCCAGTCGTTATCCTGCTCTTTGACAGCCTGCTCTGCTCTCGCCTGAATGTTTTCTTTATGGTACTCATAGAACGGATGGGTATACTGATAGTCAAGCTTCCAGTCACGGTCAATAAGCTTGAAAACGCCGTTGTTATCATTCCAGAGCATATCACGGTTATTTTCGTTTGTCTGGTTGAAATAAACGGGTCTCTGAACAACGTACCAGATGTTGTAACGGGGTCTTTTACCGAGACGGGATGCCCAGATTCTTGACCCGTCGGGGCTTTCCCAGAAGAATTCGGAACGGGGAGCTTTATATGTGTTTATGCCTCTGTAGAATGAAGCAAAGTTGATGCCGAAACCCGAATAGAGCTGGGGAAGCTGAGAAATCTGACCCCAACCGAAAGGCGAATAACCTGTTTTGCTTACGCCGCCCATTTCCTTTGCCATCTTGTGACCGAGGAGGAGGTTACGGACAAGTGCTTCGCTGCCAACTGTGAATTCGTCGGGAAG
>JAZSCO010000076.1:0-4004 GCA_045602965.1 Acutalibacteraceae bacterium
TGCTATCCCGTTGCAAGAAACGGCGTTCTCTTCCCCAGAAAGGTCAATGACGAATATCTTCTTCTCATCCGCCCCTGCGACAGAGGTCATACTCCCTACGGCGATATTTTCCTCAGCCACAGCAAGGATTTAACCTATTGGGGTAAGCACAGATTCGTTATGTCGCCCGTTAAAAACTGGGAAATGACAAAAGTCGGTGCAGGCCCCACACCCATTGAAACCGATGAAGGCTGGCTGATGTTCTACCACGGTGTTCTCACAAGCTGCAACGGCTTTACATATGCCATGGGTGCGGCAATTCTTGATAAGGATGAGCCTTGGAAAGTTCTCCACAGAGCTGACTGCTTCCTTCTCGCACCGCACGAACTCTACGAATGCGTTGGCGATGTTCCGAACGTTGTTTTTCCCTGCGCCGCTCTTGCAGACAGCGAAACAGGCAGAATCGCAATCTACTACGGAGCAGCAGACACAAGCGTTGCGATGGCATTCACAACAGTTGATGAAACAATCGATTTCATCAAAAAGAATGATTTAATCAAATAATCTATGACAAAACGGAGTGACTCACAAAAGCGAATCACTCCGTTGTTTTTTAGATATAATAACAAAGGACAACCGTCAATTAATCATAAGATTTTTTAAATAAAAAAGAAGCAATTTCTCCGAAATCGCTTCTATTTCATGGTACGAGTGTTCATAACGGATTCAATGAATAATTTGTTAACGGCGGTTAAACACACATTGTTTCATGCTATCATTATAATAACTGAAAGGAATTGCAATTTATGAAAAACAATATATATGAGGTATCGGAACTTGGTTACGTCGTACGGCAGAACGCAGTTTGACTCCGACATGAATACTTCAGATAAAACCAGCGGCCGCTTCGTGAGTGAAGCGGCCGTTTTCTTATATGAAAAGTGATATGATTGCACCGATGGTTTTTGTGAACATGGCAGAGATTTTTTCGATTATTGTATCTGCGGTATTAATATCGGGGTCGAACTGCATCTTACCGTCCGAAATATCGGGCGCAAAACGGATATTATCAATGCTGATATTGGCATCGTTTTCGCTTGCAAAAGCAAAACGGATTTCCTCAACCTTATTAAGTCTGCCGCAGGGTATGCCTGCTCCGCCCTCATTGCCGAAAAGATAAAGTCTGTTAAGGTCAACGGTTACAAGGTGCCACTGACCGTCGGCAGGAATTGTTGCTTCAACACCCTTTGTGCCGTTAACCGCAGGCGAATACCATACATGTGAATCTTTATAAATTCTGATTTCGCTCAGCTCAACGTCTGCACCACCGTTGTTACGCACCAAAAAGCTCATCTTGCCATAGTCGGAATAATCATTATCGGTATCTTCAAATTTTTCACCCGATTTATAATTAAGTGCGGGGCTTAAGGTGAATTCCGTGCCGCCATTTAAGTTCATAACACCGTTTGTAAAAGTGATTTGCGCACCATCTGCCGACCAGGAAGAATAATTCCTGTTTGCCTCCATTTCGCTCATAACGTGCCAGGTAAGCTCATCACTGCAGTCCGTCCACGGTCTGTCAAACCAATAATGAGTGCCCACGGATTTTTCCGTTACAAACTGGCTTACGGGCAAAGTAAGTTTGCCGTCTGCCGTTGCGTAAAGATTGGAGCGCATATTGCTTACGCAGTATGCATAGCTTGCAGATACGGGTGAGGTCACGTCATCGCTCCACACTTTTACCGTATCAGCCGAAACGATTTCGGCATTCGCCTGAACGTAAACACCGTCTGCACCGCAAACCGCAAAACCGCGAAGCACATCGCCGCCGCAGGCAAGTCCGTCACCTGCGTTTCTGAACGTAACGTAAACTGCGTCGTCACAGATTTCCGCTTTTTCAACGGTCGCGGCTGTGTAATCATCATCGCCGCCGTAAACAAGACCCTTTGCGGCAAACGCCATTCTCTCTCCTATTTCCTGCTTGCATTCGGGGTGGATTGACCCTGCCTCGGGCAGAAACGTGAGAGGCACGTCATAAATCGTTACGGTTGCCCTCGATTCGGGTTGTGCCGCCTGAATATTACAGTAATTGATATTCCAGTCCAGCATATTCAGACCGTCGTCGGAGTAAAGAAAGGATGCAATCTGCGTGCAAATAAATGGCATACGCTCGTTTTTATAGCCGAAAAGTTCCGAATATGAACGTTGCATCAGGTCATAGAAATCAGCATAGGCTTCCTCGTTATATCTGTTCATCAGATCAGTTTCGCCCTGATACCATATCATACCCGAGGGTCTGGAATTTCTGAGCGGATGAATCTTGTGGTTATAGTTGGAGGTCATATCCTGGTAAATGCTGGGGGTTACCTTTTCCCAATCCGATTTTTCTATGTATTTATCGATGGAAATAAGATAATTTTTGACCTTGCTGTCACCGTCAATGGCATCTCTTGAAAGCCAGCTTGCAATTGCAGAGCCGCCAAGCGAAGCATTGAGCACGCCTACGGGCATATCAAGCTCTTTCATCATCTGCACCGCAAAATAATAGGCAACGGCGCTCATGTTGTAAATGTGACCATTCTCACCCGTAGTCCATACTGCGTCGACAGCATCCTGCTGAGGATCAACAAAAGTATCGTTCTCGTTGTTGTTGCAATAAACAGGCATATGCAGAACACGGAGCCATTTGCTCAGCTTCTGCGAATTTTTGAACATATCTGCGCCGCCCTTTGCCTGAGCAAGGGGATACTGCATATTGCTCTGACCGCTTGCCAGCCACAGTTCACCGAAAACAACGTTATCAAGCTGTGCAAACTCAGCGGAATTTTCTTTGAGAATTACTTTGTATTCCTCATAGCCGCCTGAAGGAGCAGAGAACGATACGGTGAAGGTGCTGTCAGGCAGGGTTGTTGAGCTTCCGCTTGCAACAAGCTCATCTGCCGCATTATACATTTCAACGGTTATTTTTGCACCTGCAGATGCCGTACCTGCAAAAACAGCATCCTTATTCTGCTGAAAAAGCATACCGTCGCCGTAGGTACCGTAGAGCTTTGCATCTGTTTCCTCTGCATAAGCCATACTAACACCTCCGACTGAAAATAAAAATGCAAGAAAAAGCGAAAGTATTTTTTTCATTTTAATCACCTCAGGTTATCAAAGCTTTCACGCATTTCGTCAACCGTACCGGTTGCGATATAGTAATTGTATTCGCTCGGAACGAAGCTTCGGAAAGTGTTATGCTTAACAGCCGCAATATATGATGTTTGCGGTGCTACGGACGGGTCTTTATCTGTGGTGGTTTCCCTTGCCAGGACACCGGCGAGGAAATTTCCGTGGTGAGGCGTATAAATACCGATTCCGAAGCTGTCGTCAAACTCGCCGATAAATGCCGACCAGTTTTCCGTTGTCTGGAAATTGGGGTAACCTGCATCGGGCCAGAAAATGAGTTCGTTCTGATATGAGTAATTTTTATCTCCCGTCCAAGGCGCATCGCCGCCATAATAAACGAATCTGTTGAAAGGCTCTATGCAGTAAAAGGCGGGAAGCTCCTGAGTTGTGTAATATTCGGGATAACCCGAAAAATCAACGAATCTGCAGGCTATCTCAACGGCACCGTCGCAAATGCTGTAGGTTGCCTCCATATACGAAGGACTCATATCTGTCGCAGGCTTTGCCCAGTCAAGGGGTCTGCACTTAATATAGATATAGTCATCGCCCACAACAAGGTCAACTATTTTGCTGCTCTCGTTATACTGATTGCCGCCCTGCACGGGGTTATAATTCCACTTGTGTTCGCCGTACATGGCGCTCTGATAATCATCGCAATCAAAGGTGCCGTAGTAGGACTGCTGAACAAGTCTGCCCGTATCGTGACGGTTGATGAGATTAACTTTATTGTTGACGGATTTCACACCGTATCTCTCCGAAGCGTTTGAATCAACCCTGGTTAAGCCGTCAACCATAACCGCCTGCACATCGGAATCCAGGTCTTCAAGGTAATCCAGTGCGCCGCCCCAGAGAAGGTT
>JAZSCO010000077.1:0-5190 GCA_045602965.1 Acutalibacteraceae bacterium
GCTACGATCCGACTTACAAAAATCCCGTTGCTTCAAACGAAACAACGGGATAATTTGTTGGGATAGCTGCAATGCAGCGCAAGGGTAAAACCCTTGTTTAAAATCTTTGATTTTTCATTAGCGGAGCTACGCACATATGCATTTCTGAAAGATATGTATAGAAGTGCGCCCTTCGGGATTATCCGCTTGTTTCAGGCTTTTATTTTGCTGTGTTTTTAACATATTTCACATTCACATCTCCTTTCAATTTTGAGCATAAGAAAACCGCCTCACTGAAAGTGAAACGGTTTGATGAAATGTATATTTGATTTTTGTTTCAATAATAAGTTCAACAAATTTGTATTTCTTGTTTTTTAGATACCATATAGAACAATTCCAAGTATTCCCGAAATTATCACAAGCAGAATCGATGAAAACTCTTTCTTTTTAATTTTGTTCCATATCATCGGTACAGCAAACATAACGGTAAGAATTACCAACGAACGCCAATCAAATGAGATTGCAGTTGTTTTTATTGTATCAATTCCGAAGAATACAGTTAATGCCATTGTAACCGCAACAGACAGAATAAGTCCACCGAGTGCGGGTCGCATTCCGGCAATGAAAGTTTTAATTGCAGGATATTTAAGAAGATTTTTTATAACTGCCGCAACAAGCAAGATTATGATGAATGACGGAAGCACAACGCCGATTGTTGCGAGAAGTGCACCGAGAAATCCAGCCTGTTCATAGCCGATATATGTTGCCATATTGACGGCAATCGGACCGGGTATAACCGTTTCAACGCCGACAAAGTTTAGCAGTTCTTCTTCGTTCATCCAACCGTAGGATAAAACGGATTCTCCGATAAGAGAAAGCATTGCATAACCACCGCCGAATGCAAATGCACCGACTTTCAGAAAGGTTAAAAAGAGTTGAAGATAAATCATTTCTTTTCTCCTTTCGCTTTTCTTGTTTTAACAATGAAAGCCAAAAGACCGATAACACCTGCGGCAAAAATAAACAGTACGGATGAAATGTGAATTTCTAAAAGAGTGCAGAGTATCATTGCTATGCAGGTGACAGAGAAAGCAGCTATATTCAGCGGAGTTTTCTTCATTTTTTTCAGCATTTTAAAGCCTGCTGAAGCAATCAGATAAACAACACATATCTGAATTCCATTGAATGCCGCAGCAACGATTGCGATATCCATAAATCGCTCATAAAAAACAGAAACGAAATACATAATCACAAACGAAGGTATGCAAATTCCCACCGTTGCAATAACTGCACCGAGAAAACCTTTCAGCTTATAGCCGATATATGTAGCAACATTAATTGCAATCGGTCCGGGTGTGCTTTCAGCAATGGCAACAACATCCATGAATTCGTCGTGTTCAATCCATTTTCTTTTTGTTATGAACTCATTTTCAAGCAATGCAATAATCGCATATCCTCCGCCAAAGGCAAAGCATCCGATTTTCAGCATTGATATAAACAGTTGTAATATAATACTCATTTTTTCAACTTCTTTTTGTTCTTACAAATTCTTATTTGCAGAGGTGATTATATCATACGCATACGCAAAACTCAACTACACATTTAATCAAAACCGGTTTCGTTGCTCTCTTTGAATTGCTCAATCGCTCTGCCAATTGCTTCGGGATGAAACGCAATTTTCAGAATTGTTTCAACCTGCGCGTCTGTCAGCTCATCGGGACAACCGAGAAATTTTTCAAGCATCGCTCCACGGGTGCAAAGTCTATGAGTGCGTTCTTTCCGTGTCAGCAGATTTATCTGCGACTCATAATATTTGCTTTTATTATGCAACACCTTCAGTTCAGCTTCGCCCTTCGCTTTAATTTCACGAAGTTCATCGATGGATTTGTTTTTAAGATTTGGGGTTGACATTTTTTCATCTCCTTTCGATTTTAGTCATAAGAAAACCGCTCCACTAAAAGTGAAACGGTTTGGATAAAACTTATTTAGTTTTTATTATGCGTTTTTTATCATTATATTACCGAACATATTGCCGCCGTCTTTTATAATAAACTCATTAGACACTTCCTGCGAAGCATTATTATTCGGCATATCGGGTCTTTCGCCAAACGGTTTTTCGGGTCTGTCTCCTTCGGGTATTTCAGGCGGTGTTTCACCGTTTGGATGTGTAAAATCTTCAGGCGGTTCAAAGCCTTGGGGAGGTATTTCGTTTACGGGAGGAAATTCACCTTCGGGCATTTCAGGAGGTGTCAAACCGTCGGGTCGCATTCCGTGGCCGCCCATCATACCGCCGCTGTTACCTGCAAGCTGTTTGTCACCGCACCAAAGAGTGTAGGTGCCTGCCGTTAAATCGGGACTGCTGAAAATCAGAATTGAATATGCGTTTTCGGGGCAGACTTCAAGAACGGTTTTTCCTTCATTGTTTTTGAGGATGACTGCTTCGCCGCCCTTTTGTTTTTCTGCAAAATTGAATACGGCATAATTCTGTCCGCCGTCTTCAATTCTGTCAAGCATATGACCGCTTGCAATAACCGTTCCGCCGTTTATATGAATGCTCATATCGGAATCTATACCCGCATCCGCACTGTCCGAGCAAGCTGAAGCAATAACCGTGCCTCCATTGATTACGAGCCAGCCGTTGGAGTCAATTCCGTCACCTTCGCCCGTATCACCCGTAACTTTTATTGTCAGTTTACCGCCGTTAACGGTAGTAACTGAAACACCGTCTTCGTTGGTGTTTATGCCGTCATTGCCCGACTTGATATTGATTATACCGCCGTTGACTGTCAGGTGCATTTCGCTGTCAAGACCTTCGTTAGCTGCGGCGATATTCAGAACACCCGAGTTTTCTTTTTCGCCGTTTATGTTCATTGACATCCTGGAATAGAATGCACCGTCATATTTATGGAGCTTCTTTGCATCCTCAACCTCGGTTTTTTCGTCATTCATAACAACGGTTTCGGGTTTATATATTTTTTCAACATAAGAGCCATTGATATCATTAACTGTTCCGTCTGCGATGATTACATTCGCACCCGCTGCAGAGGTGTCAACATCCTTTGTTGCTTCATCGATTGCGCATTCATAAACATTATAGAATATCACCGCAGGAGCAACGGAGCAGGATATATCAGCACCGTTCAGAATGAGTGTTACAACAGCATCGGGATTTTCTTTTGCACCGTCGCCAAGGTCTACTGCAATCTGACCTTTTGAGAGCTTTCCGCTTATGCTGTATGTGCCCGCCTTTGCGATGTGAACAACGGTGTGTGCCGCCGCTTCATCTGCAGAATGAGCATCCTTTTCCGAGCCTTCGCCATAGGTGAAATCTTTGCCCGATTCATAATAGATTATGTCGTTTGCGGTATAAACGGCACTTGAATTATTGCTGCTTACAGTTTCACCGTCAACTGTTATGCTGTTATCACTTAAAATGATTTCAACAGCATCCGTTACGGTGTCGGGAGCTTCGTCGGGAATTTCTGCCGGAGCTTTTCCGCAAGCCGTAAGAGCGAATATCAGAACAAGAAGAATTACCAAAGATTTTACAGGTTTCATATAATCAACCTTTCGTAGTATGTTGGAATTATTTTATCTTGTAAATATGAATTTTTTTACAGATTTTTGTAACGTTTTATCACGCATATACAGAAAAATCTACACAACATCCAAAATCATTTCATCAGATTTCTTTGCTTTGATTTATTCCGTATTTTTTCGCATATTCACTCAAACTGTTTCTGCGTTCTTCCGAATACGGTGCGGTAAGTCTGAAACTCAATCTGCCTTTGAGAATTTCAAAAAGCATTCCTCCGTGTTCATCATCGTCTGTCATCTTGCAACAGTCCGGATATTGCTCGCTGAATTCTGAAAGTCTGTTTCGTAAATCTGTATTGTGTGTCCGCACATCAATGATGTCACTTTCTTCGTTAAAGCAGATAACAGTATCTTTCTGACGCTTTGTTAATCCTGTTTTCATTTTGCCTCCTTTCTGCCGGATATCGGCTGATTTTTGTGATTTTTTCTCGGTTCAAGAACCGTAAAAAGCACCATGTTTTCCGATGCATTTTCTCTAAATGATGCGTTGGTCGTTTGGAACATTTCTATTGTCTCATTTCTGAAATCCTCCTTTCGGGCATCAAAAAACAGCCACGAAATTAATCGTGGCTGTCTTTGCCTGCTTGTTTGGTTTTCTTGTTTTTTGAGTGGGTGTCTAAAAATTCTCCGTATGAGATACTTTTCGAATCAATAATCAATATGGTTTTGAAAGGAATATTTCCGTTTCTGCACGAGTTCTTTGGGCAGCGCATAGAAAAGCGGAAGCCATGCAAGATGACTGTCCTGCGGAATGGTTATTATCTGATTCGGGAGTTTGACTATGTAACTGATTTTAGGGTTGTCCGATATAATTGCATCACCTCACTGCAAAGAATTTTTATCCTCCCATTTATAAAGGAGTGGAACGGAATAAATTTTTCCTGAATTTTCAAAAAAGTAAAAAATATTTGCTTTCACTTATTATGGAGTGAAAATGCAAAAATTTTTCCCGAAAAATGACGAAAAAATAAAAACATTCTTATTTTTATAACAAACAAATGTTCGTCAATATTTTATATCAGTTTTTCGGCGGTGTCAAGGATAAATCACTGAATTTTTCTAAACTACCAAAATCAAAAAAGCTTTACACTTTAAATGCTTTCAAAACAGATAAACGAGTCATTGAATTATAAACAACAAATTGATTATTGAATTATCAGTTAAGTGCCGTTATAATGAAATCGAAACAAAACAACGGAGGGATGCACCGTGAATATAAAAATAGGCAATATAATCCGTGAACTTCGACGCAGGGATTCAAGAAAGCAGGAAGATTTGGCAAATGCACTCGGCGTTACCTGTCAGGCGGTTTCACGCTGGGAGGCAAACAAAGGGTATCCCGATATCGAGATGATTCCCGCAATCGCAAATTTCTTTCACGTTTCCATTGACGAGCTTTTCGGCTATGACGGAGACAGAGAAAAGAAAATCAGCGATATTCTTGAGATTTCGCAAAGAGCAATAAATTCAAACGAAGACCTGTCCGGGTGTGTTGAGATGCTCCGTGAAGCAGTTGAAGAATTCCCGACTGAATACAGACTTCTGGTTAACCTCGGCTTCGCACTACATACACACGGTTGGAAAATGCACGGTCTTAAAGGTCAAATAAAAGAG
>JAZSCO010000078.1:0-6267 GCA_045602965.1 Acutalibacteraceae bacterium
AAAACAGCGGATATTATGACAGTATAGATATTGCACCTTATCTTAATGAGGGTGAAAATACAGTTTGTGCACTTGTGTGGTTCTGGGATAATGAGACGAGCTATTCTTATAGCGGAAGCGGTCAAGGCGGATTCATTTTTGAAGCGATAACTGATAATATTGTTATAACTACTGATAAAAGCTGGAAGGTAAAAAGAAACAGTGCCTTTGTTGACAGTCCGTTATATCCTCCGAATTACAGACTTCCCGAATACAGTATTTATTATGACGCAAGAAAAGAAATCGGAAACTGGACAGATGAAGATTATGATTTTTCAACATGGGAAAATGCAACCGAATATACAGACGGAGGTAAGGGAGTTTACGGTAAGCTTTATCCCAGAGGTATACCATTTTTAAAAGATTACGGGCTTAAAGATTATGAGAATTCAAATGAATATGAGAATTATACGGTTACTAAACTTTTCGGAGAAAAAATTACTGTAGACATTCCTTATAATGCACAGCTTACACCGTATCTTAAAATCATTGCTCCTGCAGGAAAAAAGATCAGAATAACAACCGAAAACACCTTGATCGGTGCAGTTTCAACAACCTATAAGACCAAAGAAGGAGAGCAAGAGTTTGAAGCTTTAGGTTGGTTTAACGGAGAGCATATTACCTATAAAATTCCAAAAGGTGTTACAATTGTTTCTTTGAAATATCGTGAAACCGGATATGACAGTTTATTCTGCGGTGATTTCAAGTGTGACGATGAATTTCTGAATTCACTTTGGCAAAAATCTTTACGCACACTCTATGTTACCATGCGTGATAATTTTATGGATTGTCCTGACAGAGAAAGGGCCCAATGGTGGGGAGATGTTACCAGTGAAATGATTATGACGATGTATTCTATGGACAGCAATTCTTACCTGCTTTATCAAAAAGGTGTTCAGGCTATGCTTTCCCACATTGATGATTCGAAAGTGCTTCAGACTGTCGTACCGATAAACGGTGACTATTTTGAGCTTCCTGTTCAGCAGCTTGCAGGCGTAGTAGGATTCCTTACTTACTATGAATATACCGGAGATAAAGCATTTATTGAAAAAGTTTACGATGCATCTCTTGACTATCTGAAACTTTGGGAAATCGGGGAGAATAATCTTGTCGTTCATAGAGGCGGCTCATGGGACTGGGCTGATTGGGGTAAAAAAGCGGATATGACGGCTATTGAAAACGCATGGGTTTATTATGCTCTTTCCGCGACGGAGAAAATGGCTGATATTCTCGAAAAAAATGAAGATATTCCCTATATTACTCAAAGGAAAGAAATTATTTCAAAGGGATATAAAACTCTTTGGACAAACGAAGGTTTCAAAAGTGACGATGCAAAAAAACCTGATGACAGAGCAAATGCCCTTGCTGTTTTGTCAGGGCTTGCAGAAAAAGAACAGTACGATACTATTACAAATTTACTTTTAACCACCAAAAACTCAAGCCCGTATATGGAATATTATGTTCTTGAATCTCTCTGTAAAATGGGGAAATATGAAATTGCAAAAGACAGAATTAAGGACAGATATGAGGGCATGATGAGCGAAGATTACTCAACTCTTTGGGAATTTTGGGACTCCTGGCGAGGAACAAAAAACCACGCATGGAGTGGCGGACCTCTTGTTATTATGAGTAAGCATTTTGCAGGTATTACCCCCCTTGAAGCAGGTTATGAAAAGGTTATGATTGACCCGCAATACTCTCTGTCCGACAATATGGTTTGTACTGTTCCGAGCATAAAGGGTATTATCGCTCTCGATTATAAAAAAATTTCTGAGAGATTTATTATTGATCTTATTATACCGGATGGTATTAACGTTGTTTTAAATGTACCGGTTAATTCTGTTGTATATATTAATTCACAGATTTATTACCAAAACAGCGAGTACATACACGGCGGAATTATCGGGGATGTAGAGATCGTTGAAAAAGGACTCATAACTAATTAAAGTGTTATCAATATTACTTGAAGAAATATTATTAGCATGATATACTTATAAAACAATTACGGAGGCAAATAAATGAAAAAAAATATTTTAAGATTTATATCAGTAATGCTTTGCGTTGCTCTTTTGATTTCGGGTGTATCAGTTGGCTCTTTTGCAGCTCAGAAACCGTATGTTATCTCCTCTCAGGATGAATCATCTGAAAATTCTGCAATGAAGGGACTTTATAACACTATCAATGTTGTTGTTGAAGGTCTGGTAAAATCAATCTGTACATTTTATGTGAATCCTAAAGATTGGCAAAGTATTGATGATTATGATTCAGATGAAATCGGATTCATGTCCGGCAGAGACTCATATCAGACATCTGCGCGTGAGAGTAATGTTTGGAAGCTCGGCTATTCAAAAATGAGCATTGTTCCAGATGATATTGACAACGGTAAATATAATATCGGCAGAGATCTTCTCAATAAATTCGCTCAGGGTGTTTATGACGATCAGTGCATACGTGTTGCTGTAATCGATGATAACAGCTGCGAGGGTGCTGTTGTGCTTGGGGCTATAGATTCACTCGGTGTTACATCAACTGATATCAGAACAATCCGTAAGGCTATTCTTGAGTATTGTAAAAATGAAGGAATTAAAGTTTCGAGTATCAATATCAGTGCAACTCATGCACATTCTGCTCTTGATACTCAGGGAGTAAGTACCGAGTTTTTCAGAAAGCTTTTCGGTTCATTCTGGTGCAATCTTATCGGTTTTGACGGTACAATGGCAGGCCTTGAAACTGCAGAATCATTCAAGCAACATTTTATATCCGTATCCGTTGACGCTATTAAAGAAGCCTTCGGTAAAATGGAAGAAGGTAAGCT
Source organism: Acutalibacteraceae bacterium (assembly GCA_045602965.1). Classification (GTDB taxonomy): domain Bacteria; phylum Bacillota; class Clostridia; order Oscillospirales; family Acutalibacteraceae; genus CAG-177. Next base: position 2,855 of record JAZSCO010000078.1, read on the forward strand.
TTATTTCTCATCAATTGATATGAGCGAATATTTTAAGGATAAACGTGAACTTATTTCTAAGGAAGATCTGCCTGAAACAGCAAGTTTCAAATTTGTACCTTTTTCCGGAAATCCCGCAACATATATCAGCGATATTACTTGCCACGCCACATCCTTCAGCGCAAGCAATAATCTTGTCGGATCAGATTATATATATTACGCAGATGAATATATCAAAAATACAGATGGCGGCAATTTTATCATGATACCCGGCGCAGTAGGTCAGGTTTCGCGTGATATTGAAGTTGATACTACAGGAATGACTGAATATGAGGAAAAGGGCGCAAGCGCCAGAAGGCTCGGTCAGCTTGTCGGTGCCAAGATAATTGATGCTGAATATGTTACAGAGCTTTCACCTATAATTAACGTTAAGCACAGGGAACTTTTTATCGTTCCGGAAAACAGCATTCTTACGCTTGCTTGTGAAATCGGACTTGTAAATAATAAGATATTTTACGACGGATTCCTCATTAAAGAATATTGTATGGCAACTGAAATGGGTTATCTTGAGTTCGGAAATAAGGTTGCTCTTGCATTGTTCCCCGGAGAACTTTATCCTGAAGTTTTCTGGGATGATGAGATTACCGGAGGTGCAAACTGGGATGGCACTGAATGGCCTTTTGACAGTCTTTCATCGGCAGTTGAAGGTGTTACAACTTATGCAGTAAGTCTCACAAACGACGCAATTGGCTATGTTCTTACTGATAACAACTTTGCGTTTATGGGTCATATTATTGGTGACGGAATTGCTGACGAAACATTATCTGTCGGAAAACATATCGGTTCATATCTTGTGACAGAATATTTAGCTCTTATCGATTCACTTTAATATTCTAAAATAATTTTTTTGCTTTAAATTTGTTTTAATCATTCAAAAATATCTTAATATAAACATCGAAAAAATTTTAATAAATGTTAGATTACATATAATATTATCGACAAAAGGGTAGATACAGATGAAAGATTTGCTTGAAAAACTCGGAGTTGATCCGAATCTTCAAGGTGCGGAATTAGTTTCTGTTTTATGCAGTGAAAAGCAAAAATCAATCAGCAAATTGAAAGATGCAGACGGTAATCCGATAAAAGAAATGGAATGTAATATCCGTATTGTTATTATTGATCAAGTTCTTGAAGAAGTTCTAAAACTTGTAAAAGATTCAAATAATGAAGCTGATAAACCGGTTATAACTGATAACGAATTAATTAAAGAGGATTATTCTTTTAAGAATGATATTTCTGAAAAATCACCTGTTCAGGCTGAACAATCAGAAATATCCGATGATCCTTTTGAACGAGCTGCGGAAGCATTCGGAAATGAAGATTATGCAACTGCATTCAATTTGTTTCTTATGGTTGCTCAGGACGGAAACGATTTGGCAATGAATATTATCGGAATGATGTATGAACTTGGTTACGGTACTGATGAAGATGAAGAAAAATCTTTTTATTGGCATAAAAAAGCCGCCGCTAAAGGTAATGCGGATTCGATGGCTCAATTAGGTGTAATCTATCGCAACGGAAGTAACACAGTCCGTAAAAATTATGCGGAAGCTTTAAAATGGCTCGGAAAAGCTGCAAAACTCGGTCAGCCTTTTGCTATGTTGAACATCGGATTAATGTATCTGAACGGTGAAGGACTTGACAAAAATGATGAAAAGTCCTTTCTGTGGTTTAATAAAGCTGCTGAAAAAGGTAACACTGATGCTCATGTTAAATTAGGCGACTGCTATTTTGAAGGCATAGGTACAAATCATAACATGTCCGAAGCAATAAAATGCTATACTGTTGCTGCGGAAAAGGGTAATGCTTATTCAGCGTACAGATTGGCGATTATGTATGAAATTGGTATAGGTATAACGAAAAATCTTTCCAAAGCAATCGAATGGTATATGATCGCTGCAGACTTAGGTCATCCGGATGCTAATTTTAAAGTAGGTTATTTTTATTTATATGGCGAAGGCGTTGAACAGGATTATAAAAAAAGCTTTGAATATTTTTCCGTATCAGCTGAAAACGGTTATTCAACTGCTTTACTCGCTCTCGGCATGATGTACGAAGACGGGCTGGGAGTTAAACAGAATTTCTATAAAGCGTTCGAATATTATAAAAGCGCTGCAGAACAAGACGAAGATGACTCTATGTATTATTTGGGATTATGCTATGAAAATGGAAGGGGAGTCAAAGCCGATTTTGTTCAAGCGGTTTATTGGATGCAAAGGGCTGCTGAAAAAAATAATAGCAATGCAATCAAATGGCTTGAAAATGAGAAAATCTTTTGCATGAGTTCCTATCCTGTTAATGCATTCAAAAAGGATTATGTCGGCGATTATCAGATTGCAGGCAACTTTGACGATGAATTTAACGGATTCGGCGAATTGCAGTATCTGACAGGCAATAGAAAAGGTGAGAGATACAAAGGTAATTTCTCACTTGGAAAGTTTAAAGGTGATGGCGAATATTACATCGATGACAGTAATATGGTTTCCGGCGTTTTCAACGATGGATTTAACGGTACATTTATTCATACAATCAATGGTAACACCGTTTATGAAGGAGAAATCGTAAGCTATTGTTATCACGGAAACGGCATTCAGTATAATGAAGACGGTTCGGTTTATTTCGAAGGAGAATTCAGGGACGGTATAGGTTGTAACGGTGAAGGTACAACAGAGTTTACCGGCAAAGATGGATCACGTATGAAATTGGTTGGTGTGATTAGAGACGGTAAGCTTGAAGGAAACGGTAAAATGATTAATATTTCCGAAGGAACATGTTGGGAAGGCAGCTTTGTTGATGGCAGAGTAAAAGGTCAGGCGACATTTCATGATTCTGACGGAACAAAATATATCGGCACGTTTCAGGATGAATCAACCGGAACCGTTAAAGTTGTTGATAAAAATAACCGTCTGATTTTTGAAGGCGGATATAAAAACAGCTCTTATAACGGAAAAGGAATACTTTATAACTCTGACGGCAGTAAATTGCACGGTGAATGGGATATAGGCAGATTGGTCAGCGGTAAGGGCGTTTATTTATATACTCTTGATAACGGTATAGTTGTTAAAGATATCGGGCCTTTTGTAAACGGTAATCTTAACGGTGAAGGAAGGCGTCTTGTTCTTTCGGGTGAAGATGAAGGCGGATATTGGGAAGGAACGTTTCTTAACGGTTCTATTCACGGTTTCTGCACATTTTATAAGAAAAACGGAGAAAGACAGGAAACACAGTGTTCAAACGGTGTTTTCCATGGCTTAATGAAGCTTTACAGTCCTAAGGGCGCTTTGTATTGGCAGACTTTTTATAATAAAGGTAACGAAGTTGGTCCCAGAAAAGAAACCTACGCTTATAAACTTTCGAAAAGAAAATAACAAATT
>JAZSCO010000079.1:0-6274 GCA_045602965.1 Acutalibacteraceae bacterium
CTCTTAACTTCTCCATCAACTGGAAGAAGCCTTGGGGCATTCCCGGTGTTCTCGATGCAACATCGGCACGCAAGAAGGAAATGACTCACATGGGCGCAGCTTACATGGCAGAAGGTCTTGTAACTCTTGCAGGCAGCCGTCTCTACACAAGCGCTGCTTACACAGAAGAAATGATTGACGATGCAATCGCAAGATTCGACAAGGTATTTGAAAATATCGTTTGCCTCGAAAAATAATTAATAATTGCGATAAATGCGTCGCATGACTTTTTCGCGCTACATAAACCACAACGGCGGGATACCCGATATCCCGCCTTATTTTAAAATTATACGAAAGGAAATCGTATATGGACGTTTTAACCGCTAAAAAGCTTGTTATAGAAGCAGGCGAAAGACTTGTTGAAAACGGTCTTATTGCAAGAACATGGGGCAACGTCAGCTGCCGTGTTGACGATAAAACCTTTGTTATCACTCCCAGCGGCAAACCCTATATCGGACTCACTCCCGATGATATCGTTGAGGTTGCAATCAACACTCTCGAATGGGGCGGCAACGTTAAGCCTTCATCCGAAAAGGGTATTCACGCTGAGGTTTATAAGCAGTATCCCGAAGCTAATTTCGTTATCCATACTCATCAGAAGGTTGCTTCCGCAGTCAGCACTCTTTCAAATGGCATCGAAAAGGTTGCGGGCGAAGCAGCAAGCCTTATCGGCAGCGTAATCCATCTTGGCGGCTACGGTCTTCCCGGCACAAAGAAGCTCAAGAAGGGCGTAACAAATGCTCTCAAGCTCAGCCCCTCAAAGGCTGTTATTATGGCTCATCACGGTGCTCTTTGCTTCGGCAAGGACAGCGAAGAAGCTTTCCAGGTTGCAAGTTCACTTGAAAAAGTATGCACCGATTATATTCTTGAATCCGCAAAATCCAAGCTCGGATTAAAGTCGGATAATCTTGACGATTTCTGTTCAGAGATTGCCGATAAGCTCACAAAATCCGAAAAAACTGTTGAAATTGATAATACCATGCTGTATAATAGTACGTGCAACAGAGAGAGCGGCGAAATTGTTTTCACAAACAAAGCTGACGGCTCTGAGATTTCAATGCCTATCAACGGCGCATCGGCAGTTATCGGTGACAGTGCAGAAGTTATGAATGCTCACAGGGATATCTATGATGCATGCCCCAAATTCAATACAATAATTCACAACACATCAAACGAGGTTGTTGCCGTTTCGAGACTCGGCAAAACAATGAAACCTCTGCTTGATGACTTTGCTCAGATTTGCGGTCCTACCGTCAAGTGCGCAAAAACTCCCGAAAAAGCTGCAAAGAAAATCAAAGGCAAGAATGCTGTTCTTATCAAGGATATGGGTGCTCTTTGCTGCGGTGCAAACGAAGGAGATGCTCAGGCGGTTGACATGATTATGAGCAAGAGCGGTCTTGCATTGCTTACCTCAAAGGTATTCGGCAAGTCCAAGGCAATCAATCCTGCTGAAGCCTGGCTTATGAGAATTGTTTATACTCTCAAGTATTCCAAGCAGGCAGAGAAATGATTCATTAATTAATTCGACCACTACCATCTTTTGTCCCCCCCGTTTTATACGAGAAAAATCCGAGGCTGCGATGCCTCGGCTTTTTCTTTATACGGGGATTTTTTGCTTATAAAGTCTTTACAAATTCCTTTTTTTGTTACATAATATATTATGTATAATTATATAGGGAAAACATAGTGAAAGAGGAAATAAAAATGAAAGGAAACAAACCCGAAGAACCGAAGAAAAATTCGATGAAAAAGAGTTTTTCGCTCATGAAGAGATTCTTCCCTTATCTCAGGAAGCATCTCGGTACGGAAGCTCTTGTGCTCGGCTGTGTTTCGGTTACTGCCGCCTGTGATATTGCGCTTCCTTTGATTGTCCGTGAAATAACAAATGCGGGCGTTGAGGATATCGCATCGCTCACCTTGAAAAGAATCCTTATGATTTGTCTTTTCTACATAGGCTTCAAGGCAGTTGCCTGCATAGCAAGTTACTGTCAGGCATATTACGGCCACGTTATGGGCATTAAAATCGAAAACAAAATGCGTGAAGATATGTTTGACCATCTTCAGAAGCTTTCGTTCACGTTTTTTGACAATACAAAGGTCGGTCAGATTATGAGCCGAATGACCTCCGACCTTTTCGATATTGCCGAATGGGCGCATCATTTCCCCGAAATGGTGTTCATGACAGTCGTAAAATTCTTTGCAAGCTTTTTTATCTTCGCTTCGATGGACTGGCGTCTTGCGCTGTGCGTTTTCGCAATGATGCCGTTTATGATTATTCTCACAAAGAAAACCCGCACAAAAATGCGTGATACCTTCCGCCAGAGCCGTCATCAGGTCGGCGAAATCAACGCAAGAATTGAGGACAGTCTTCTCGGTGTGAGAGTTGTCCGTTCGTTTACCAACGAAAAGACCGAAAAAGAAAAATTCTCAAACGGCAACAGAGAATATGTTGATATCAAAAAGAAGAGCTACAGATATATGTCCAAATTCCACGCAACCGTAACGATGCTTGACGGCACGATGTATATTGCGGTTGTTGGAGTGGGTGCATATTTCATGCATATCGGTGTAACAAGCCCCGGCGATTTTGCGGCGAGCCTTCTGCTTGTTTCAACTCTTCTCGGTTCAATCCGTTCAATCGTTGATTTCAGCGAACAGTTCAGCAGGGGAATCACCGGCATTGAACGCTTTGCGGAAATCATGGACGAAGAGCCCGATATTACCGACGCTCCCGATGCGGTTGAAATCACCGATGTCAAGGGCGATATCGTTTTCAAGGATGTTTCGTTCAGTTATGTCAAGGGCGAAAAGACGATTCTCAATCACCTTGATCTGCATATTCCGAGCGGCACAAACGTTGCTCTTGTCGGACCCAGCGGCGGCGGAAAAACAACTCTCTGCAACCTCATTCCGAGATTCTATGAGATTGAAAGCGGCGACATTCTGCTTGACGGAAAAAATATCAAGGATATAACTTTGCGTTCGCTGCGTTCAAATATCGGCGTTGTTGCTCAGGATGTTTATCTTTTCTCGGGTACAATCCGTGATAATCTCATCTACGGCAAGCCCGACGCAACGGAAGAAGAAATTATTGAAGCCACCAAAAAAGCGGGTGCATACGATTTTATCAGCGCACTTCCCGAAGGCTTTGATACATATATCGGCGAAAGAGGCGTGAAACTTTCGGGCGGTCAGAAGCAGAGAATTTCGATTGCGAGAGTTTTCCTCAAGAATCCTCCCGTGCTTCTGCTTGACGAAGCAACGAGTGCGCTTGATAACGAGAGCGAAAAGCTTGTTCAGGAGTCGCTTGAACGTCTTTCCGAAGGCAGAACAACCCTCACCATCGCCCACCGTCTGACAACCATACGCAATGCCGACGAAATCGTTGTTCTCACCGAAGACGGTATTGCGGAGCACGGTTCTCATTCTGAGCTTATGAAAAAAGGCGGAATCTACAGCAATATGTACAGCATGTATGCAATAATGTAAAGAAAGGAACAAAAATCATGCTCAAGAATATCTCCCCCGTAATTTCCCCCGAACTTCTCAAAATTCTCATGGAAATGGGGCACTGCGATGAAATCGTTATCGGTGACGGCAATTTCCCCGCAGCACCAATTGCCCAGAGACTTGTACGTCTTGTCGGTCACGGCGTAGACGAAATCCTCTCCGCTATCCTCAAGCTCATGCCTCTTGATACATATGTTGACGCACCCGTTGCTCTTATGGATAACGGCGATGCATCAAATCCTCCTCCCATCTGGGAAGATTACAAAAAGACAATTCTTGCTGAAGAAGGCGAGAAGAATATTGAGCTTGTTGAAAGATTTGCTTTCTATGACAGAGCGAAGAAGGCTTATGCTGTTATTGCAACAGGCGAAACAGCTATTTATGCCAACATCATTCTCAAAAAGGGCGTAGTTATTCAGTAAGGAGAATACCATGGACAAAAGAGTATTAGCCATTGACTTCGGCGCATCGAGCGGCAGAGCCATTCTCGGCAAATTCGACGGTGAAAAAATCACTCTTGAGGAAGTTCACCGCTTTTCAAATGACCCCGTGAAGGTCGGAAAGACCATGTACTGGGATGTGTTGCGCCTTTTCTATAATATAAAGCAGGGTATCGTCAATGCAAAGAATGCAGGCGGTTTCGACAGTATCGGCATTGATACCTGGGGCGTTGACTTCGGACTTATCGATGAATTCGGATGCCTTCTTGAAAATCCCGTTCATTACCGTGACGAAAGAACAGTAGGTCTTATCGAAGAATGCGCCGAAATAATTCCCAACAAGGATTTCTATTTCAAAACGGGCATTCAGTTCATGGAGCTCAACACCGTTTATCAGCTCTATGCGCTCAGGAAATACCGTCCCCATATTCTCGAGAAAGCGGACAGACTTCTCTTTATGCCCGACCTTTTCGGTTATATGCTCACGGGTAAAATGACAACAGAATATTCAATTGCAACCACCTCACAGATGATTGACCTTGAAACGAAGTCATGGGCAAAGGACTATATTGAAAAGCTCGGAATTCCCTCAAAGCTTCTCGGTGAAATCGTGCCTTCGGGAACGGTTCTCGGCAAGGTGACAGACGATATCTGCGAGGAATGCGGAATCAAAGACGTTGACGTTATCAGCGTCTGCGGTCACGATACGCAGAGTGCAATAACAGCCGTACCTGCCGAAAGTGAAGATTTTGCCTTCCTTTCAAGCGGCACATGGTCGCTTTTCGGAACGGAGCTTAAAAATCCCATCGTCAATGAAACATCTCTTGCGATGAATGTTACAAACGAAGGCGGCTGCGATTCTTCCGTCGGCTTCCTCAAAAATATAATCGGTCTCTGGCTCATTCAGGAGAGCCGCAGACATTGGAACAGACACGGCAGCGATTATTCCTATGCAGACCTTGAAAAGCTTGCGCTTGCCGCAGAGCCCTTCAAGTGTTTTATCGACCCCGATGCGCCCGAGTTTGTTCCTCACGGAAATATCCCCGAAAGAGTGCGTGAATATTGCCGCAAAACAAATCAGCCCGTACCCGAAAGTGTGGGCGAGGTTATGCGCTGTATTTATGAGAGCCTTGCGATGAAATATCGCCTCACCATTGATAATCTTGAGGATTGCACAGGCAAAACTTATCCTGTTATCCACGTTATCGGCGGCGGCACAAAGGATACGCTTCTTTGTCAGATGACCGCTTCGTCATGCGGCAGAAACGTTATCGCAGGACCTATCGAAGCAACCGTTCTGGGCAATATCGCCGTTCAGCTCATGGCTTGCGGTGCGATTAAAAATGTTGCGCAGGCAAGAAAGATTGTCAAAGCAAGCGAAAAAACTGTTGAATATTCTCCCGAAAATGCATCTGCATGGTCAGAAGCATACGAGAGATTCAAGAAAGTTATAAAATAATACACACCAACTATAGAAAGGAAGATGCTATTATGGCAAAAAGCAGACTTATCGGCGATTATCCCGTAATCGGTATTCGCCCCATTATCGACGGCAGAAGAGGACCTCTCAAGGTAAGAGAATCCCTTGAAGACCAGACCATGAATATGGCAAAGGCAGCCAAGGCTCTTTTTGAGGAAAATCTTCGTTACTCAAACGGCGAACCCGTAAAGGTTGTTATCGCTGACACAACAATCGGCCGTGTTGCAGAAGCAGCAGCTTGCGCAGCAAAGTTCAAGAAGGAAGGCGTTGACATTACTCTTTCCGTTACACGCTGCTGGTGCTACGGCTCCGAAACAATGGATATGGACCCCACAACAATCAAAGGCGTTTGGGGCTTCAACGCAACCGAAAGACCCGGCGCAGTTTATCTTGCAGCTGTTCTTGCAGCTCATGCACAGAAGGGTCTTCCCGCATTCGGTATTTACGGTAAAGACGTTCAGGATGCTGACGATACATCAATGCCTGATGACGTTAAAGAAAAGCTCCTTCGTTTTGCACGTTCCGCTGTTGCAGTTGCAACAATGAGAGGCAAGAGTTATCTTCAGATCGGTTCAACCTGCATGGGTATCGCAGGTTCGGTTATTGATCCCGACTTCATCGAAGAATATCTCGGCATGAGAGTTGAATCCGTTGACGAAGTTGAAATCATCCGTCGAATGTCCGAAGGCATCTACGACGAGGCTGAATATCAGAAGGCTCTTGCATGGACAAAGGCAAAGTGCAAGGAAGGCTTTGATAAGAACCCCGAATTCGTAAGAAAGAGCGACGAACAGAAAGAAAAGGA
>JAZSCO010000080.1:0-32837 GCA_045602965.1 Acutalibacteraceae bacterium
TCCAAGCCTGACATCGGCAAGAAGTCCGCTGAGGAGTCCCGGGCAGCCATTGCCAAGATCCTGGAGAACACCGATATGGTGTTCATCACCGCCGGTATGGGCGGCGGCACCGGCACCGGCGCAGCCCCCATCGTGGCAGAGATTGCCCGCGATGCAGGTCTTCTGACCGTCGGCGTTGTAACCAAGCCCTTCAAGTTTGAAGGTCGCAGAAGAATGCTCCTTGCTCAGGACGGTATCGCAAAGCTTGCAGAGCATGTAGACAGCCTTATTGTTATTCCTAATGACAGACTTCGTGCTATTGACGACAGAAAGAAGACAATTGCTGAAGCTTTCGCAGAGGCAGACGAAGTTCTTCTTCAGGGCGTTAAGAGCATTTCCGAGCTTATTAAAGTTCCCGGATTCATTAACCTTGACTTTGCAGACGTAACAAGCGTTATGAAGGATGCAGGTTATGCTCACATGGGCGTTGGCAGAGCAAAGGGCAAGGACAAGGCAGAAACATCCGCAAACGCAGCTGTTTCCAGTCCTCTTCTTGAAACATCAATTGCAGGCGCAAAGGGCGTTATCATCAGCATTACTGCTTCCGACGACGTTGACCTTGAAGATGTTGAAAATGCAGCAGAAATCATTACCGCCAAGGCTCATGAAGATGCAAACATCACATGGGGTATCGCATTTGATCCCGACCTTGACGATGAAATGGTTATCACAGTAATCGCAACAGGTTTCGATTCAAAGCCTCAGCCTGAAGCTCCCAAGGCGGCAGCTCCTGAAGCATCTGCAACAACTCCTGCAAATCCCTTCTTCTCAGCTGCAGCTAAGGCACCTGCAACTCCCGCAGCTCCTGCAGCAACAGCAGTTCCTGCTTCTGTTGCTCCCGCAGCACCCAAGGCATCAGCACCTGCTGCTCCTGCAGGCACACCCAGTATCCCCAACTTCGGTTCGGCTGCAAGTGAAGCACCTGCTGCTCCCGCAGCTCCTGCAACAGAGACTGCAGCTCCCAAGTCAAGCGACAGCGGATTTGAGGATGATCAGTTTTATATCATGATTAATGATATAATCAAGGGTAACGACAACAAATAATTGAAAAATTATCCCGCATCTTTGGATGCGGGAATTTTTTTACCAAAAAAGAGCAAGCATCAAGCTTGCTCTTAAAACTTTATTAACCCCAGATTGCCCAGAGAAGAAGATATCCGGTGATAACTGCCGCGAGGGTAAACGGAACTCCGAATTTCATAAAGGTTGTTGCCTTGACAAGATGTCCTTCCTTGCGGAGAATACCTATACCTGCAATGTTTGCGCTTGCACCGATGGGAGTGAGGTTTCCGCCGAGAGTTGCGCCGCAAAGCAGTCCGTAGTAGAGAAGTTTGGGCTCAACACCAATATCCATTGCAATAACGGGAACGATCGAAAGCATCGTTGCAGTATACGGAATGTTATCGATGAATGCCGAAAGAATAACAGACATCCAAACAATGATTGTGAACATTCATTATTATATTTTGTTAAATCATAAAAGCCAATACATTTTTATTAACAACTGATAAGCGTTAAAATGTATCAACAGCTGCCTTTTCTGCGGCAAGACCTTTCTTGTAGTTTTCAAGGAATGCCTTGAAGCCTTCGATATCATCGGCGTCAGGTCTGATTTCGGTTGAATCCTGACCTGCGAATACCTTGTTTTCAAGATATTCGTCGAGAGCTTCGTTTTCAGCCTTGCTTACCATGTATTCTGCAAGGATTGCAACGCCCCAGGGACCGCCTTCGCCTGCGGTTTTCATAACGGAAACGGGAGCGTTGAGTGCTGCACCCATGATTTTCTGACCTGCAACGGGAGCTTTGAAATAGCCGCCGTGACCAAGAATACGGTCAATTCTGACATCTTCGTCTGCAAGGATTTCCATGCCGATGCTGAGAGTTGCAGCAGCAGATGAAAGCTGAACCCTTGCAAAGTTTTCAAGAGTGAATTTGCTGTCAGGTCCTCTGAAGAACATGGGCTTTCCGCTGTCAAGACCGGTGATGACCTCGCCTGAGATATAGTTATAAGCGACGAGTCCGCCGCAGTCCTTATCGCCTTCAAGTGCTTTTTCAAACATCTTGTCGAGGACTTTATAAATGCTGATGTCCATTCCGAGCGCCTTGCACATTGAAGTGAACATTCCTGCCCATGCATCGATTTCGCCTGAACAGTTGTTGCAGTGTACCATTGCGACGGGTTTGCCTGCAGGAGTAGTTACCATATCGATTTCAGGATAAAGCTTTGAAAGAGCCTTTTCAAGAACAACCATGAGGAAGATAGATGTGCCTGCGGAAACGTTACCTGTTCTGACTCCGACGGAATTTGTTGCAACCATGCCTGTGCCTGCATCACCTTCGGGAGGACAGAGGGAAACGCCGGCCTTGAATTCGCCTGTGGGGTCAAGGAGAAGAGCGCCTTCTTCGGTAAGTGTACCAGCGTTTTCGCCGGCAACGAGTACCTTGGGAAGAATATTTTCTATGTTCCAGGGGAACTGAGAAACTTTCTCGGAGAAAAGAGAAAGCATTTTTTTGTCGTAATCGTTTGTTTCGCTGTCGATGGGGAACATTCCTGATGCTTCGCCAACGCCGATTACCTTATTGCCTGTTAATTTCCAGTGAACATAAGCAGCGAGAGTTGCAATGAAATCAACGTCTTTGACGTGTTCTTCGCCGTTGAGAATTGCCTGGTAGAGATGAGCAATGCTCCAGCGCTGAGGAATGTTGAAGTCAAAAAGTGCACTGAGTTCTTCTGCAGCTTTTGCGGTTATTGTGTTTCTCCAAGTTCTGAAAGGAGCAAGGAGATTTCCGTCTTTATCGAATGCAAGATAGCCGTGCATCATGCCGCTGATGCCGAGAGCGCCTACCGTTGTAAGTTTAACGCCGTATTTTTCAAAAACATTTGCCTTGAGTTTTGCAAATGCACCCTGAAGACCTTCCCATACCTGCTCAAGAGGATATGTCCAGACACCGTTATCATAGCTGTTTTCCCAGTCAAAGCTTCCTGATGCGAGAGGCTCGTGATTTTTACCGATAAGCACAGCCTTGATTCTTGTTGAACCGAATTCGATTCCGAGAGCAGTCTGTGCGTTTTCAATTGCAAGCTTTATATTTTCCATGTGAATCACTCCTGTAAATAATATACATATTAATAATATCAAAATGTCTGCTTGCCGTCAAGAATAAAAAGAAAAAGGATTCCGAACAAAAACGCTTCATTGTGTTGCAATTTTTTGTACGGTTTGATATAATGAACTATATATAGATGAGATTAACAGGAGGAAGAATATGAATCTGGTCGGAACAGTAAAAGACGGTTTTTCCAAGGTTAAAACATATTGGAAAACACCGCCTCTCAACAACTACATGAATTTTAAGGAAATAGTATCTCTTTCAGGCGGCGGTATAGGTGTTAAGTTTATTATCACCTGCGTTTCGGCAGTATTGCTTTCCGCTACAAATGTTTTTGTCGGTAATACAATCGGTATTGAGCCGATGAATATGTATTACATATATATTATCGCGATTATCGTCAGTTTCCCTCTGACAATGTTCAGAGCTTACATAATTGATAATGCCAGAAACCGAAAAGGTAAGTACAGACCGTACTTGGTTTCAATGGGATTGCCGACGGTTATTCTTTCAATAGGTTATTTCTGGATGCCTTATGAAAAGATGGGAAGTCAGCTTCTCAAGTGTGCAGTTGTGCTTGCTTTTAATATAGGTTTCCAGTTTTTCTACAATTTTCTTTATGACGCATATGAAAATTATATTGTTGTTCTTTCGCCGAATACGCAGGAGAGAGCCAACGTTTCATCGATAAAATCGGTTACGGATTCATTTGCGCCTACAATCACAAACGCAATCATTCCTCTGCTTGCGCATTCATTTATAGGTACAAATAATCTCAACGATATCAGAATTTACAGATATATCTGGCCGCCCATTCTTATTATCGGTTTCCTTTTAAGTGTTATCGTTTACGTTAATACGGAGGAAAAGATTGTTCAGGCAAAGACTCACGTTGTTCAGATTAAATTTATGGATGCTCTTCGTGCAGTTGCGAAGAATAAATATTTCTGGGTAATTTCGCTTGCAGGCTGGCTCGGATTCCTTGAATCTGCATATGCCAATATTCTCAACTGGCTCTATTCTTATCAGCATGCATGTACAAGCGGAGAATATTCGCTTTTGTATACAATTTACGGCAATGCTTCCCTTTGGGGAATGCTTCTTGCACCTTTATCAATCAAGAAATTCGGTAAAAAGAAGACACTTATTTTTACAAATTTCCTCAATATCGTTTTCCTTGCACTCATCTATCCCGTTGTTAAGCACGCCAACATGGATATCATGATATGGCTTGTTATGATTTGTCTGTGGTTCAATGCGCTTGTAGGTTCGTTTGCTCATATTCTTACTCCCAGTCTCAACGGCGATATCCGCGACTATCAGCAGTATATCACAGGCGAAAGAATTGACGGTATGTTTGCTGCAGTAGGTCTTGTAGGCAGCGTTATAACAATGGCTACAAGCTCTGTTCTTCCTGCAATCTATAAAAAAATCGGATTCAACGAAGGGAAGCTGAATGAGCTTCTTCCTGAAATAATCGCTCAGGAGGGCGAGCTTCTTGACCCGACGAATGTTTATAATGTTCTTTATCACAGAGAAACATTCCTTGGAATTTTAGGCGTTCTTATTGCGGTTTCGGTTCTCGGTGCGTTTATGAATGTTGTTCCGTATTTCTTTTATGACCTTTCCGAAATCAAGCAACAGGGTATGATTAAGGTGCTCAAAATCCGTGCGTTGTTTGAGGACTACGGTAACGGTATTCTTAAGGATAAAGACCTTGTTGAAGCTATCGAAATGATAAAGGAAGCAAACGAGCTTGAAAATGCTCAACCTAAGAATCTCAAAGAGTTCAGGGCAGCAAAGAAAAATGCTTCGAGCAAGGCGGAAAAGAAAGCTGCAAAGAAGGCATATAAAGAGGCTGTTGCATTCAATCAGAATATTGAAATTTCAAAGTTTGTTATTGATGAAATGAAACGTTTTGATACTGATTTTGGCAGAATGCAGCTTGAAGAAGCCCGCAGAACGGCAAGTGCAGGTTACGAGGCTATAAATGATTTCAATGTTTTGGAGTTGAAGGAAGCAAAGGCTCTTTCAGGTAATACCAAGGAAGAAAAGGAATACAAAAAAGCTGCCATTTCAAGAGCAAAAGATTTTATTTATGCCAAAAAGGCTGCGGCGAAGTATTTCCCCAACGGTATTAAAGAGTTTGATACAGGCATATTTGAAACTCTTTTTGACAAAGAAGATAAGCTTGCAGAAGAGCTTGAGGCAACATATAAAAAGCTTTATGATGCAAGAGATCGCAAAGATAAGCAGGCTGTTGATAAGTATATGAAGGCAGTTAAATCTATCAGAGCGGAGCAGAAGACTGTTGAAAATGAAATCAAGAAGGCAACAAACGAAAACTCTGTTTATAACCGTGCTGCCAAACCCTATATCAATGCGAAAAAACTTGTTACACAGAGTGAAAACTATGCGAGATTTGATGAAATTGCCGCTATGTACGAAGATGCAAAGGTTCGCCATGAACAGGCAATGGCAGATGCCGCAGCAGAAAGAGAACGCAAGGAAGCTGAAGAAAAGGCTTATGCTGAAAAAATAAGAGCTGAAAAAGCGGCAAAAAAGAAAAAATAAAAGTAAAAAAGAACGCTGAGTAAATCAGCGTTCTTTTTATTTTGAAAAATAATTATTTGTTATCTGCTTTGAATTAAGAGACGGAAAAAATCTTGATTATAATAATTTAAGCGTTATCTTTTTTTCCTTCGGGAGTATCACGATAATACTGTGTTTTGGGTTGGGGATGTTTTCTTGAATTCCAGAGCTCTTCAGCAACGGGTGCCCATGCGTTAGCAAACTTATCGCATTTTGAGCAAAGTGTTTCGGCAGTTTCGGGTTCAATAAGGTCGGTTGATTTTGCACCTGTTTCTGCTATTATTTTGCGAAGACACTGCGGATTCTCAAGCATCGGGCAGGGTCTCAAATGATTGTCGTTAAACGGCTGATTATGCCAGAATGCCTGGAAAAGGGGATTCTTGAGAGCTTCGAGAATGGTGTGTGTTCTGATGTTGGAGTCGGAATAATGGATAAATACGCAGGGCTCCATGTCGCCTTCGGAGTTGATGTGGATATAGTTTCTTCCGCCTGCGATACAGCCGCCGACATATTCGCCGTCATTCTGGAAATCCATAACAAACATCGGTTTGCCTGTTTTACTGTTTCTGACCTTGCGGAGCCAGTCGTACATATAAGCTCTTTGCTCGGGGGTGGGAATCAGGTCAACAACGGCATCTTTGCCGACGGGCATATAGTTGAAATAAAGACCGAATCTTGAACCTTTTTCAATCATAAGGTCAAGGAACTCATCGTTTGTGACAGAGGGGATATTCCGGCTTGTGTAGCAAACGGAAATACCGTAAATAAGACCGTATTCCTTGAGCAGGTCCATAGCCTCAATGGTAGTTTTGTATGCACCTTCTCCTCGTCTTTCGTCGTTGCTTTCTTCGGTGCCTTCAATGCTTAAAGCGAGAGTGATGTTTCCGACTTCTTTCATTTCTTCGCAAAGTTCACGGTCAATGAGGGTTGCGTTTGTGTAGGCAAGGAAAGCGCAGTCGGGATTTTCACGGCAGAGGGTGAGAATCTCTTTTTTCTTTATAAGAGGTTCGCCTCCTGTGAGCATATAGAAATGAGTGCCGAGTTCTGTACCCTGTTTGAGAATGCTTCTCATTTCATCGAGAGAAAGATTGGATTTATGACCGTATTCCGCCGACCAGCAGCCTTTGCAATGAAGATTGCAGGCGCTCGTCGGATCAAAAAGCATGATAAACGGGATGTTACAGTTGTATTTTTCTCTGTTTGCTCTTACAGCTTTTGTTCCGTTGACACCAGCACCGAGACCGAGTGCAAGCAGCATATTCTTGATAACCCCGCCATCGCATTCATTGAGAATTTTCATGGCGAATGTGTGCCATACATTATCAGGGTCGTTGATTGCGTTACGGAAAGAATCAAAGTTCTTTTCGGGAAATGCGCCACCCATAAGCTTTTGAGCAAGGTCGATAAGTTTGATTATATTTTCTTCGGGATTCTTTTTGACGTATTTGTAAATTCCGTCAAAGGCAACCGAAGCGGAAGCTCTTTCGAGTTTTTCTTTAACAGTCATTGTAACACCCTCCTTTCTGAAAGGTTATACTGATAGAATATAATATAAATTTGCAACTAAATATAAATATATCATAATAAAATCGGTTTGTCTACAAAAAAAATACTCTTTTTTGCTTTACAATTGTTAAAAGACTATTATAATTATATTAACACCAAACCGGAGGAAGCATAAATGAAAAAGAAACTTTTTGGTTCAACTCAAGCAATTGGTCTTGCGGCAAGAATAATTGTTTCGGTGTTTATTATTGCCTTGATTATATGGAAATATGAGGATTTGCAGAATATAGACATAAGAGCGATTGTTGATTCAAGCTCAAGTGTTTTGATGGCTGTGGGTCTGATATGGGGAGTATATCTTCTCAAATCGGTCACATTTGTTTTGCCTGCTTCTATTATTTATATAGCTGTCGGAATGTGTTTTCCCGCACATTGGGCAATCCTTATCAATGCCGTCGGAATTATCATAGAGGTCAGTGTTTCATATTTTTTCGGAATAATCATGGGCGGACCGTATGTTAAAAATAAGCTTGAGAAGAATAAGTACGGCTCGAAAATTCTGGCTTTGCAGGAGAAAAATAAATTATCCGCAATTTTTGCTATAAGAGTTTTGCCTGTTTTTCCGATTGATATAGTCAGCCTTCTTCTCGGTGCGATGAGAATGAAATTCATTGCTTATTCGCTTGTTTCGCTGGGAGGAATTCTTCCGAGAGTTATACTTTTCACAATTCTCGGCGACGGTATTTATGATTATTTCCCGATGCGTAAAATTGTTCTTTTCGCTGCAATTCTTATTCCTGTTGCGCTCATTGTGTGGGTTGTCAGATATGCAGTAAAAATGGCGAAAGCGGAGAAAAATTACGGCAAGTCACCTTATGAGCCTATTAAGGAAAGCCACAGAAAAATCATATTTGATACAGATATCGGACCTGACTGCGATGATGCGGGTGCATTGGCTGTTTTGTTTGAAATGGCGAAAAAATATGATGCTGAAATCCTCGGAATTGCCAACTGCACTTCTAATCCCTTCGGCAACGGAGTTATCCGTGCAATTGCGGAATACTACGGATATGACGATGTAAAAGTCGCTCAGCACGATGGGTATGAAATACTTAAGGACAACGAAAAATATAACAAACCCGTATCAAAAAAATACAGTAAGAATATTAATATCGCAATAAAAGCTGATTCGGCGGTTGAGTTTTATGAGTCCGCACTCAAAAAGGCAAAGGATGATTCCGTAACGGTCATTTCCGTAGGACCGCTTACAAATCTGGCGGAAATCATAGAAAAAAATCCTGAATTGTTTAACAGAAAAGTCAATTCAATCGTAGCAATGGCAGGTAAATTTCCGAAGGGCAGGGAATTCAATATTGAATGCGATATTTCTGCCGCCAAAACTGTTTTTGAAAAGTATAAACACATTATTGTTTGTTCGGGATTTGAAATCGGCTCAGAAATAAAAACCGGTTTTGTTTGTGAGCAAGAAAATAATCCTGTCTATGATTGTTATAAACATTATGTCGGCGGAAAAAATCCTCCCTACATCAGAGAAAGCTGGGACTTGACTGCCGTGCACTATGCATTTGAGGGCGAAGGCGAATACTATTCTCTTTCCAAGTCTGTGAATATAACCGTTGATGACAAAGGCTGTGTTTCAACATCCAAAGATAAATATTCAAAGCGTTATTATCTTATTGCCAAGGCAGAAAGCAGTGAAATCGCAGGATATTTAAACGGTATTCTGGAGTCCTCCAATGTTGACAATAATTAATAAATAAAGTATAATTTAATCATAAAAAAAGGAACGAGGTTTGGGACATGACAAAAAGACTTATCGCTTTATTTACCGCAGTTCTCATGCTTTTATCTCTGGCTGCATGCGGAGAACACGGTGATACTGAAACAACAACCGAAGCTCCCTCAACAACAAGCTATATCCGCGAAGTCAAAACGAGTATTGCAGCTGTTAAGGACGTAACAGGTTTTGGTGTTTCAAAAATTGCAAAGGACAGAGATTACGCATATACAGTCAATTACTGTGACAATGCAGAGCAGGTTAAAGCTCTTGTTAAGAACGGTAAAACAGACCTTGCAGTAATGACACTTTCGGATGCTGTTGAACTTTACAGTCAGGGTGTCGGAGTGAAAGTTGTTGCAGTCAATAATCTTGCATCAATGTATGTTGTTGCCAAGGGCGTTGATATTTCCGATATAGCAGATTTGAAGAAACACACAATTTATTCTCTGGAAACAGATCTTGTGACGGATTATTTTGTTAAAACGACCTTTAAGGATAACGGCATTGATTATGAAAGCCTTGATATTCAGGTAAAGAAAGATTTAAACGAAATTTCCGAAATTGCCGCAAATAACGAAAAATATGTTATTATGCTCAACGGAGTTGATGCGGCAAAGCTTCCTGTGGATGAGGCAAGAAAAGTTGCTATCGATATGACAAGAGGCTGGATAACACAGAAGGAAAGTCTTCCCGTGCACACCGTTGTTGTTGCAAGAACGGAATATATCGAGGCAAATCCCGAAATTATGAATGAGTTCAGAACTTTTAACGAAGTATCCGTTAATTTCCTGATAAGCAACGCTGAAACCGGAGCAATGCACCTTTACGGAGAAGGATTCATTGACGATTCCGAGATTGCAATGAACTATATTTTAAACTACTCAAGTCTCGGATACGCTGAAAAAGAAACAATGAAAACAGTCATTCATGAGAGTCTTGACGCATGTCTTGACATTGAACTTCCTGGTGACGATTTTTATTATATCGACTGATTTTTGTCGGCTTGTACTCGATGTGCAAGCCGATTTTTTGCTGTTTTGTTAATGAAATGTTTGAAATACCAAAAATATGAGCAACATATTAATTTTTTGCTTGCAATTATAATAATTTTATACTATACTAATTACATACGCCGTTGCGGCAGTAATTCGTCGAATTTTGACCGCAGCGTATCAAAAACATATTTTTGGAGGAAAAGACAATGGCAAAGAAAATTCTTGCAATTCTTCTCGCACTCTCATTCGTGTTTGCTTTTGCTGCTTGCGGCGGTAAAGGTGATACCGAAACAACAACCGCTCCCGTAGAATCAACAGAAGATTCAATTGCAGATGTTGAAGATACAACAGCTGCTATTGAAGACACAACAGCTGCAATCGAAGATACAACAGCTGCAGTTGAAGATACTACTGCTGCAGTTGAAGACACAACAGTTGCAGATGAAACAACAGTTGCAGGCGAAACAACAACTGAAGCTGCAAATGCTATGCCTCAGGGCACAGAAGAAATCGTTGCTTATTACAACACAGCTATCAACAATGCAAAGTCAAAGTCAAAGAGCATCACTTCAAACTACATGAAGCATGCAGTTGCAGGTGAAATCACAGGTATCCCCAGCGCTCTTGATTCAATCGGCCAGTCCCTTATTAAGGACAACATGGGCGAAGATGACAGCAAGAAGAACGTTACATGGACTTCAGCAGCAGATAAGAATGCATTCTTCCCTGTTGAAAACGAAACATATGCAAGTAAGCTCACAGCTGCTGATGTTAAGTCAGCAACTATCACTGAGAAAAACGGTAAGTACACAATCACAATCACAACCAAGGATGACGCTCGTTCAGAAAGCCACAAGCACGGTTCAGGCCATGCTCCCAAGGCATTCAACGTTGTTCTTCCCGGTATCATTGACGGTTATATCCCCGGTATCGTTAAGAGCATGTTCAGCGTTGGTACAGTTGCAACAGCTTACCCCGCAAGCACAGTTAAGGTAACAGTTGATGCTGCAACAGGCAAGGTTCTCAATGCACATTACATGATGTACTGGACTCTCTATATCCCCCTCGGTGATACAGACGTTGTTCTTCCCTTCTCAACAGAGAACGACTACACAATTAACTGGTAATTTGATTTTGGTGACCGCATATTTTGCGGTCACCATTATTGCGTAAAAAATATATTATAATAAAAAGGTGATTTACTATGAAAAAAGAAGTTCTTGTTGAAACTTCAGCCCGTCACGTTCATGTAAGCCGTGCAGACCTCGACGTTCTTTTCGGTGAAGGCTATGAACTTACCCACAAAAAAGACCTCTCACAGCCCGGTCAGTTTGCCTGCGAAGAAAGAGTAGCTGTTGTTGGTGAAAAGGGCAGCTTCCCTGCTGTTTCAATTCTCGGACCTATCCGTCCTTCAACTCAGGTTGAACTTTCACTTACAGATGCCCGTTCCATCGGTGTTAAGGCTCCTGTTCGTGAGAGCGGTGATATCGCAGCAAGCGGTAAGTGCAAACTTGTTGGACCTAAGGGTGAAGTTGAAATCGAATGCGGCGTTATTTCTGCAAAGAGACACATCCATGCAACTCCCGCTGACGCTGAGAAGTACGGTCTTGAGGATAAGCAGATTGTTTGCGTTAAGGTTGAATCCGACGGCAGAAAGCTCATCTTTGATGACGTTGTAGTAAGAGTTAACCCCAATTTTGCTCTTGCAATGCATATTGATACAGATGAATCAAATGCTGCAGGCGCAGTTCCCGGCATGATGGGTGAAATTCTTTAATTCCATAACTTTATAAAATATAAAGCTTGCATAGGTTAATTGCCTATGCAAGCTTTTTTATTCTGTTGCACCTATACCGAGGCTTACCGATAAGGCTCTGTCAACTCTAAGCATATCAGTTTCGTCAAGAATGCCCATTTTTTCTCTGAGTCTTTTTTTGTCAAGGGTACGTACTTGTTCGAGCAAAACTATTGAATCTTTTGCAAGTCCGCACCCATCGGCATTGACCCTTATGTGTGTGGGCAGACTGGTTTTGAATCGCTGGCTTGTTATTGCGGCGGCGATAACTGTTGGACTGAATTTGTTTCCGACGTCGTTCTGAACAATCAGAACAGGTCTTGTTCCGCCTTGCTCCGAGCCTATAACCGGACTCAGGTCAGCATAATAGATTTCTCCCCGTTTAACGGTCACTGTCAATCACTCTCCGAATGTACAAAGTTTAACTTTCATCACTATTTTTGGCATACGCCGAGCAAAATAAACGCAGATT
Organism: Acutalibacteraceae bacterium; assembly: GCA_045602965.1. GTDB lineage: Bacteria > Bacillota > Clostridia > Oscillospirales > Acutalibacteraceae > CAG-177. Next base: position 12,312 of record JAZSCO010000080.1, read on the forward strand.
TGAAATCGGGGAGCAAAAAATTTCAAATTTGCCTGTCCTTCTATCATTATTATATTCGTGTAGCGATATATGAGTGCAGAAAAGCGGTGCAAATAATTCTTGCACCGCTTTATATAATTATTTTATAATTTTCCATTTATCAACAAGTTTTTCAAGATTCCATGCCGCATTTGCAGGGCTTGTTGAAGGGAGGCAAACAGCCTTTATTCCGGTTTTCGGGTAAGTATATTTGTTGTAATATTTTTCCGCTGTTTTGCCGTTGACAAAAATTTTTTTAACTTTGCTGTTATTGATTATTATGCTCAGATCATTTGCCGTAACATCCGAGATTGAACTGTCAGAGCTGCCGATTATTTCGCACGAAGCGATAACATCCCATAAGGCAAGATTGTTTTCGAGAACAAGTTTTTTCTTTTCTTCAACCGTTCTAGGTTTTTCGGATTTGTAAACGGAAGCTAAAACAGCCCAGAATCTGTTTTGGGGATGTCCGTAAAAGAAAGCAGCCTCTCTTGATTTTACCGAAGGAAATGAACCGAGAATGAGTGTTTCGGAATTTTCGTCGAATAACGGGGGAATGGGGTGAACTATCATTTTTTATCTTCGTCCTTGATATATTTTTTCAGAACCTTTGAAACAGAAAGGAATACCGCAAAAGTAACCGCAGAGTTAATTCCTGCTTTGAGAAGATTGAACGGAATGATGGCGGGGATAAGCATTCCCACAACTGTCTGAGTGCCTGCGCCCATGAATATTCCGGTAAAGACCAGATTCAGAGGAATCATAACAACCGTCATTGCAAGTGAGCCGGCAACAAGACCGATAATAAGGCTTTTGGTAGTTTTCTTTTTCTTGTAAATACAAGATGCCGTGAGGACAAGCACGGATGAAGCAATGAAATGCATAAGGAAACCTATCCATCCGCTTGATGCGCTGACCGTTATTGCCTGAATGATGCAGACTGCAAGAAGCACGGCGATTCCCGCAACGGGTCCCAAAAGCATTGAGCCGATAAGCACGGGGATGTCTGCTGCGTCGTATTCAAGAAAAGGTGCGGCAGGTATCAGAGGAAATTTGATAACATAGAGCGACACTATGGAAAGCGCCGTGAGCATTGCCATTATGCAGAGTTTAACCACTTTGTCTGTTTTTTTCATGAAATAATCTCCTTTCCTCGGAGATGCCGAAATAACAAAAGCCCTGCAAAATGCAGGGCGAAATGCTAAATATATCAGCATTCTCTATCATCCGGACTATACCGTCGGTTACGGAATTGCACCGCATCAACCGCTTGAAAGCGGCTCGTGGACTTTACCACCGGTGGGGAATTTCACCCCGCCCCGAGAACTCTTATTGATATTAATTATAATACTTGTATCGGATTTGTCAATAAAAATATCAAAAATACCAAAAATGAGTTTGTGTTTTATATAATTGTATGTTACAATAAAATATAATTATAAATATATTCCCGAAAGGATGATATATATGAATTTCACACCCGTTGGCGGAGCAGGAACTCATGAAGGATTTTGTCTTATAAAATCTGTTGAGAAAAAGCTTACCGCAAAGGGCGTTCCTTATCTTGATCTTGTTCTTGCGGATAACAGCGGTGAAATCAGTGCCAAGCTCTGGGACTATAAAGAATCACCGACAAATCAGTATGATAAGTCTGATTTTGTTAAGGTAAGAGGCACTTATGTTCCTTTTAACGATACAATGCAGTTCAGAGTTGAAAGAATCCGTCAGGTTTTGCCCGAAGATAACGTTATGATTGAGGATTATGTCCCTTCAGCCTGTCTTACAGGCGACGTGATGCTTGCAGAGGTGGAAAAGGTTGTTGAGTCATTCAAGGATGAAGAACTCAAAAAGCTTACTTTTGCTGTTATTGAAGAATACAGGGAAAAAATTCTTTATTGGCCTGCCGCAAAGAATCTTCATCATGCCGTAAGAAGCGGTCTGCTTATGCACACACTTTCGATTCTGCGTCTTGCAGAAGGCGTTTGCAGAATCTATAAGTTTGTTAATTATGATCTTCTTTGCAGCGGTGCAATTCTTCATGATATAGCCAAGATTGATGAAATTGACGTTTCTTCAACAGGTATTGCAAGTGAATACACGGTCAAGGGAAATCTTCTCGGCCACCTGGTTATGGGTGCGATAAATATCGACAGAATCGGCAGAAATGTCGGCGTTTCGGATGAAATACTCACGCTTGTTGAGCATATGCTTATTTCTCATCACGGAACTCCCGAATTCGGTGCGGCAAAACTTCCGATGTTTATTGAAGCGGAGCTTCTTTCCGAGCTGGACTTGATGGATGCCCGTCTTTATGAAATGCGTCAGGCAGTTGAGGCTGTTGACGAAGGTGCGTTCACTCCCAGACAGTGGGCTCTTGAAAACAGAAATCTTTATAATCACGGCAGAGCCTATAACGGCGAAACTGAATTAATTAACGAATAACAGGAGGAATATGCATGAGAAACCATGAAGTAACAAAGGTTCAGCCATTGCTCAAGGATGACGGAAGCCTCAGAGAACCCGGTTGGTCAAAGCAGCTTTATCAGGTTTATGACCGCAATGCAATCAAAGCCCCTAAATTCAGAATCAAGGAATGGGATTATTATCTCGTTATTTCGGAAAAGAATAATTTCGGCGTTGCATTCACAATTTCAGATGACGGATATATCGGTCTGCAGTCTGCAACTCTTCTTGATTTTTCAAAGCCGTGGGAGCATACCGAAACCATACTCAACGCTCTTCCTATGGGTAAATTCAAGCTTCCATCAACGAGTGCAAAGGGCGATACCGTTTATCATGACAAGCGTCTTGATATGGAATTTCAGGTAACAGAGGGCAAGCGCAGAATTGTTTGCAACTTCAAAAAGTTCTGTGACGGCAAGGATTTTTACTGTGATATCGTTCTTGATCAGCCCGATATGGACACAATGGTTATTGCCACTCCTTGGAAAGAAAAGAAAACTGCTTTCTATTATAATCAGAAAATCAACTGCATGAGAGCAAGCGGCAAGGCGGTTTTTGACGGCAAGGAGTATGTTTTTGACCCGTCAACCGATTTCGGTACACTTGACTGGGGCAGAGGCGTCTGGACATATGATAACACATGGTACTGGGGTTCAGGTAATATGGATATTGACGGTCATGCGTTCGGATTCAATATCGGTTACGGCTTCGGTGACACATCTGCTGCAAGCGAAAATATGCTTTTCTATGACGGAAAGTGCCATAAGCTTGACGATGTAACTTTTAATATTCCCGAGAGTGGATATACCGACCCGTGGACATTCACATCGAGTGACGGCAGATTTGAAATGGAGTTTGTTCCTATTATTGACCGTGCCGCAAAGATAGATATAAAGGTTATCATTACTGACCAGCATCAGGTTTTCGGCAGAATGAGCGGCAAAGCGATTCTTGATGACGGAACGGTTATCGAAGTGAAAGATTGCCTTTGCTTCGCAGAAGATGTACATAACAAATATTAATCGGAGATAAAAATGGATTGGACAGAAATTAAAATAACCGTCAATGCTGACGTGGTTGACAAAGCGGGGGATATAGCCTCCATGGTTGTTCCCTACGGAATTTATATTGAAGACTACCGTACCCTTGAGCAGGAAGCATGGGAGATTGCGAGAATCGATCTTATTGATGAGGATTTGCTTGCAAAGGACAGAAGCAAGGGTATAGTTCATGTTTACATTTCACCTGAGGAAAATCCTGCCGAGGCAGTGTCTTTCCTCAGGGAAAGATATATTGCAGAGGGTATTGACTGCGAAATTGACGAGGTGCTATGCAAGAATGCCGACTGGGAGAATAACTGGAAAAAGTATTTCAAACCCATGCCTGTCGGTGAAAGACTTCTCATCCGTCCTATCTGGGAAGATGAATATGATGCAGGTAACAGAGCTGTTCTTCATCTTGAACCGGGCCTTGCTTTCGGTTCGGGAACTCATGACACAACCAGACTCTGCCTTGAAACTCTTGAAAAATATGCTTATCCCGGTAAAACCGTTCTTGATGTCGGATGCGGAAGCGGTATTCTTTCGGTTGCGTCGTTGCTTCTCGGAGCGGACAGTGCAGTCGGTGTTGATATTGATGCTCTTGCAGTTAAAACGGCAAAGGAAAACGGAATAACAAACGGCTTTGATGAGCCGAAGTTTACCGTTCTTAAGGGTTCAACAACAGATAAAGTTACCGGTAAATTTGATATCATTGCCGCAAACATTGTTGCTGATATAATCATCGGTCTTTGCAAGAATGTCAAGGATTTTATGAATCCCGACGCTGTTTTCATCACCTCAGGCATTATTGTTCCCAGAGAAGATGACGTTCTTGCTGCATTTGCAGAAAACGGACTTGAAGTTATTGCGCGTCATGAAAGCGGCGGTTGGCTCTGCTTTGAAGCAAAGGCGGCGAAATGATGAGTATTCAGGAAGAATTAAAAGCGTTTCTTATTGAAAAAGGCGTTGCTGATGTCGGCTTTTTCAGACTTGAAAACGGAGAAGAAACTCTGCCTTACGGCGTGACTATAGTTGCCCGTCTTTCGGAAAGTATTATAGATGAAATTGAAGATGAGCCTACTCATACATATTTCAATCATTACCGAAACGTAAATGCGTTCATTGATTCAATGCTTTTGCAGGCAGGTCTGTTTCTTCAGAAAAAAGGTTATAAATATATAACCGTTGCAGCATCGCAGAGTATCAATAAAGACGGATGGAATTATGTGGCGAGATTTTCGCATAAAAAAGGAGCCTGCCTTGCAGGACTCGGCTCAATCGGAAGGAATTCCTTGTTTCTGCATAATAAATACGGCAGTTATGTCCGTCTGGGCACTCTTTTTACAGATTGTGAATTTGAGTGCGACAACAAACTTGTGCAGAGTATTTGTACGGGATGCGATATATGTGTAAATGCATGCCCTGCCAAGGCGATAAAAGGCGGCGATTGGACTCCCGAAACGCTTCGCGAAGAAATATTTGACCCTGAAAAATGCAGTCAGTATATGAAGAAACAGTTTCATAATATCGGCAGAGGCTCTGTCTGCGGAATCTGCATGAAAGTATGTCCGAAAAATCGGTCTCAAGAGGTGTGACATGAAAACATTTAAGATAGAGTTAACCAATGAAAAAGCGAATCTTACTGTGTATCTCCCCGATGCATCACCGGAGATGCCACGAATGAAAATCAGACCCGGAGTGCTTGTTATTCCCGGCGGCGGTTACAGTTTTTGTTCCGACCGTGAGGCGGAGCCCATTGCTCTTGCTTTTCTTGCAAAGGGTTATGCGGCTTTTGTGCTTCGTTATACCGTCGGTCTGGCAAAGGACGGTTATGATTTCTCGATGCCTATGGCGGATGTCAATGAGGCGATGAAAATCATTCATAAGAATGCGGAAGAATGGTGCGTTGACAAGAAGAAAATTGCGGCAATCGGCTTTTCTGCCGGCGGACATCTTTGTGCCGCAGTTTCAACAATGGGTGATATAAGACCCAATGCAAGCATTCTTATTTATCCTTGCATTCTTGAGTCAATCAGCAGAATCCTTGCTTTCCCCGTACCCTCACTTGAAAAAGAGGTTGACGGTAAAACACCTCCGGCAATAATCATTGCTGCTTGCGAGGATTCTTGCGTGCCTATTGAGAATTCTCTTGCGTATGCAACAGCGCTCGAAAAGGCAAAGATTCCTTTTGAAATTCATATCTACGAAAAAGGTTATCACGGATTTTCTCTTGCTGACCATACTGTTTATTCAAAGGCGGAAGAAGAATACAACGCCCATCTCAAGGGATGGTTTGAACTCTGCTCAAATTGGCTTTATAAGAGATTTGAATTATAAAAACAACCCCCGCGGTTTTAAAACCGTGGGGGTTTTGAATTAAACTGTAATCGCGCCGTTATTTACGGGCGTGGTAAGAAATACGTTCGGACAGATTGTTCTGAGTTCATTTGCGCAATTTTCTGCATTATTTTTGCTTTCAAACAGAGCGAAAACAGTCGGTCCGCTGCCGCTCATCTGGCAGAGAGAGCATCCGTGTTTTCTCATGATTTTTTTGAACTCGACTCTTTCTGCAACTTCGATAACCTGTTCGAAAACGTTTCCGGAATATTTGCATATGCCCTCAAAATCGCCTTTTTCGCAGGCGTCAAGCATTCTCATGCTGTCGGGTCTGTAAAGATATGTGCTGTCTGCCGCCGAATAAGCTTCTGCGGTTGAAACGCCCGATTCGGGTTTCGCAAGAACAATGAAACATTCTTTCAAAGGTTCGAGTGGAGAAAGAATACCGCCCGTATTCTGGGAAAGACAAGTTCCGCCCTTGATGCAGAAAGGCACGTCACTTCCGACAAGCAATCCGGTTTTGCAAAGCTCATATTCGCTTAAGTTTGTTTTGTAAAGCTTATCAAGCGCAACGATAACCGCCGCAGCATCGGCACTTCCGCCTGCAAGACCTGCGGCGAAAGGAATTCTTTTTTCTAAATGAATTTTAACGTTTGGCTCTATTCCGTATTTTTTGCAGAATGCATCAGCAGCTTTATAAGCGATGTTTTTTTCGTTGCACGGAAGTTTATCTTCGGAGCAGGTGAGTGAAATTCCGTTTTCTTCGCTTTTTTCAACGGTAACCGTGTCGAAAAGACCTACGGTCTGCATAACCATGAAAAGGCTGTGATAACCGTTGTCAAGTTTTCCGATGATGTCAAGAAAAAGATTGATTTTTGCAGGGGCATTAACAGTAATTTTCATAATAATCCTCCTTATTCAATCGGAATAAGTGTCGGTGTTCTTCCCTGGTAAACCGCAATTTTGTCAAATCCGCATTTCAGAGCAAGCTCATAGCCTTGCTCAATTCCTGCGCCGAGATGCTCGGCGTAGTGCGCATCTGAACCGATGGTGATATATTTTCCGCCAAGCTCTTTATATCTTCGGATGATATTTTCATCCGGAGAGGTAACTCCTATGGGCTTTCGAAGACCTGCGGTGTTGATTTCAAGTGATTTATTATTTTTTATAAGCGTTAACAGTATTTCGTCGATTATTTCTGAAAAATGAGACAAATCAACGCTTTTTCCGTAGTTTCCGACAATATATCGGAGAGGATAGGTGAGGTGAGCAAGGGTGTCAAATCTTGCCCATTCGGCAAGCTTTAATTCCTGCTCGAAATATTGACGGAGTAAATCCATATAGTCGATGCTTTCGTCGCTGAAATCCATGTAGTAAAAATCCTGCATTTCGGGCAGATTGTGAATTGAACCTATGATGAAGTCGTAATTCATCATTTCGATAAGCTTTTCTGATACAGGCTTATTATATATAGCCTGACCCAATTCCGCGCCGACGCAGACCATGAGTTTGCCGCTGAATGCGGAGCGTGCTTTTGCAACCTCAAAATACGATTGGATTGCCGTGCGGTCAAAGTTTCCTTTATAAAAGCCGTCCATTTCAAGATGGTCTGTAAACGCAACAGCTCTCAAACCCTTTGTGCAAGCCGTTTCACAAAGAAACATCGTTGAATGATGACCGTCAAATGAATTGTCCGTATGAGTATGTAAATCTACAAGATTTTTAAACACCATGATTTTCACCTCTTTTATATAATACCATATATTTTCAGTTTGCAACAGATAAAATCAAAAAAATATTGTTAAACCTTTTAAAATATGATAAAATATTTAAAACAAAGGGGGCGCAGAAATGAAAATTATCGTTACAGGCTCAAAAGGACAGCTTGGCACGGATGTGGCAGCGGAGCTTATAAGAAACGGAATTGAGCCTATAGGCGCAGACCTTCCGGAGCTTGACATAACCGATTCCGAAGCGGTAGAAAGATTTATTTCGCAAAGCGAAGCTGATGCTGTTATTCACTGCGCCGCTTTCACGAATGTTGATATAGCTGAAACAGATAAAGAAACCTGCAGAAAAGTCAATGAAAACGGTACTCTTAATATTGCGCTTTCATGTGCAAAGCACGATATAAAATTGCTGTATATCAGCACGGATTATGTTTTCAGCGGTGAGGGTGAAGAGCCTTTTAAAACGGACAGTCCCACAAAACCCTGCAACTATTACGGTGAATCAAAGCTTGCGGGAGAAAAAGCGGTTGCTGAAAATTGCAATAGGTTTTTTATTGTCCGTGTTTCGTGGGTTTTCGGTGAAAACGGGAAGAATTTTGTGAAAACAATGCTTCGCCTTTCTGAAGACAGAGAAGAAATAACGGTTGTTAATGACCAGATTGGCTCGCCGACTTATACCAAAGACCTTTCGAAACTTCTGTGCAGCATGATTATGACGGAAAAATACGGAGTGTATCATGTGACAAATGAAGGCTTTTGCAGCTGGGCAGAATTCGCTTCAAAGATAATGGAGCTTTCTGGTGCGGAAACAAGAATAATTCCCGTGACCAGTAATGAATATAAGACTGCAGCACAAAGACCCCAAAACTCAAGACTGTCAAAATCAAGTCTTGATGATAACGGTTTTGACCGTTTGCCGCATTGGCAGGATGCTCTTGAAAGATTTCTCAAAAATATTAATCAAATGTAAATTAAGAATGCACCGCTATTATTTTTCTTTTTAAGACTTGTAATGCGGTGCTTTTTATATTATAATATAATGGATATTATGATGGAAAGGAGCGGCTGTATGAGCGAAGATAACAAAAATGTGAACAGAAGCGGAATGAGCCGCCCTGATTCGCGTGATAATGTAACAGACGGTTTTTATGATATTGACAGAATTTATAATCAGCAGCCTAAAAAGAAATCTCTCAAAACAAGAGAAGAAGAGCTTCGTATAAAAGAAGAAAGACTCAGACGCAAAGAAGAAAAGCGCCGTGAGGACGAGATGCAGGCGATAAAGGAGGATATCGAAAGAAGATATTCTCTTCAGCTTGAAGACGCTCAGAATAAGAATGAACCCGAAAAGAAATCGGCAAAACGTACATCAATAAGCAGTCAGATTATGCCTGATGTCGATGAGCGTGAGGTTGTCCGTGAAGAGCTTGAGCATATTGACAAATTATTAAACGGCGGAAAAACTCCCAAAGAAGTTACGCCCGAAACAGAAAAACCTGTTTCAAAGAAGACGAAAAAGAAAAGAGCGGAGAAACCTGAGCCGACAGAGGAATATGATTTGTCTGAAGAAAATGCATTTTACGCAGTGTTTTATTCATTCGGTAATGTTATTTGCTCGATAATCGGTGCGATTTTCGGATTTATATTTAAAAAGATAAAAGCTCCTTTTGTTAAAATGTACAGGGCATTTTCGGATGCAACCGAAAACACCAAAAAGAGCATTCGCAACCGTATAAGATTAACTCTTAAGGAAATCGTGAATTTCCGCAGAGAGATAAAAAATGCGGGCAAAACCATTGCGGCAACTTTGAAAAAGCCTCTGACCATTCCGAAGGTGCTCGGTCACTATTTCAAAAAAGCTTTCCGACGCCATGATAATTTGCTCAAGACACTTTTTAACTATCTTATGCCTGTTGCGGCATTGGCGATATTCTTCATTACCGTTAATTATTGGAACGGAGTAACATTTGCGCTTGAAGTTATTTATAACGGACAGAGTCTTGGTTATATCAGCGATGAGGCTGTTTATATTGAGGCTAAGGATCTTGTTAAGGAACGCCTTAATTCGGGTGCATATGCTTCTGAAAACATTGATATGACCGTTGCGGCATCACCGGCAGCAGATCTGAACAGTGCACGGTATTCATTGAGTCTTGTTTCTATTGATGAACTTAATGATGCCCAGACAATTTCAGATAAGATGATCGAAAACGCTCTCGATGATCTTACCCATGCCTGCGGAGTTTATATTGACGGTCAGTTTATTTGTGCGGTTAAAAATGAGGCAGATGCAAAAACTGTTTTCAACGATTATCTTGCGCCTTATGAGGCGGAGGCTCTGGCTAATAACTATGTTGTTGGCTTTGCCGAAACAATCGACTATGTTCAGGGACTTTACCGTGATACCGCAGGTGTTATGTGGGATGCAACCAGACTGACAAATGCTATCAGAGGAACGGAGAGCAGCAGCAAAACACATACGGTTTCAATGGAAGATACCCTTGAATCAATAGCCGCTTCATATGACGTTACCGAGGAATATATAAAATCTCTCAATCCTGGTATTGACTGGGATAATATCAAACCCGGCGATGTTATTAAAGTCCGTAAGAACGATGATTCTGAAAAACTTGTCAGAATCAAAAAAACAATCACTTCATCAAGCCTTGAAGAAATTGATTATGAAACCGTTTCAAGGCGTGATACAACTAAGTACAGCGGTTACAGACAGGTAACTCAGGAAGGCGTCAAAGGCACAAGAAGAGTAACAGAAACTCTGATTTATATTGACGGTGAACTGGAAAACACCCTTTATGATTATGAAACAATAAAGGAACCTGTTGAAGAAATCATTGTTATCGGTACAAAGACATCATATAACGGTGTTTATATCGGTTCTGCGTCGAAGAAAGGTTTCCTCTGGCCTGCACCGAGTTGCCATTATGTAAGCTCGCCATACGGTTGGCGAAGCAGAGGATGGCACAAGGGAATCGACCTTGTTAAGGCAGGCGGCGGTGCTCTCGGAACACCCGTTATCGCATCAAGAAGCGGCAGAGTTGAGGTTGTTCAGCGAAGCAATTCGGGTTACGGTAATATGATTCTTATCAATCACGGTGACGGATATAAGACGCGATATGCTCATATGGTTACGGGTTCGATGACCGTTTCCGTCGGTGATTATGTTGAAGCCGGTCAGACGATAGGAAAGGTTGGCTCAACGGGTAACTCAACGGGACCGCATCTTCATTTTGAAGTTCTTTATAACGGTGATGATTATAATCCCGCAGATTACATTTATTAAATAACGATTGTCCGCTCGGTGCAATTTTGCATCGGGCGGATTTTTTGTTGAATGATAACAGCTTTTACGGTGAATAATATAGGTGCTAAAGAAACGGAGGAATTTTTATGATGAAAAAATTTATGTCTGTTGTTTCGGCGATAGCCGTTATGCTCTGTGTATTCACTGCCTGCAGCGGTAATAACAATGCAGGTACAACGGGCGGCAATGCGGGAGAAAATCAGACGGTAAAAGAAATCAGATATCTTAACTTCAAGCCTGAAGTTGCCGAAGTTTATGACGAAATTGCCGCAGAATATGAAAAAGAAAAAGGCGTAAGACTTATTGTTGAAACTGCCGCATCGGGTACCTACGAGTCAACTCTTACCGCAAGAATGGCAACAAGCGAAGCACCGACACTTTTTCAGATTAACGGTCCGATCGGATATACTTCGTGGGCAGAATACTGCGCCGACCTCTCGGATACAGAGATTTATAAACATCTGAACGATAAATCTCTTGCAGTGACTTCAAACGGCAAGGTTTACGGTGTTCCCTACGTTGTTGAGGGATACGGAATAATCTATAACAAAAAAATTCTTGATAAATATTTTGCATTGCCCGAAAAGACGACAAAGTATAATTCTGCAGACGAAATAAACAGTTTTGCCGCACTCAAAGCTGTTGTTGAGGATATGCAGAAGAACAAGGACAAGCTTGGAATTGACGGAGTTTTTGCGGCAACCTCACTGAAAACAGGTGAGGACTGGCGTTGGCAGACTCATCTTATGAATATTCCTTTGTCGATTGAATTTCAGGATAAGGGGATTGATTTTACAGGTGACAGTTATAAAACGATTGATTTCACCTATGCCGATAATTTCAAAAATATTTTTGACCTTTATATCAACAACTCAACCACCGACAAAAAACAGCTTGGTACTCTGGATGTTACTTCATCAATGGCTGAATTTGCACTCGAAAGATGTGCAATGGTGCAAAACGGAAACTGGGGTGCATCGCAGATTCTCGGAGTTTCAGGCAACAAAGTATCGGCTGATGATATAAAATTTATGCCTGTTTACACAGGAATTCCCGGCGAAGAAAATATGGGCATATGCATCGGTACTGAGAATTTTATCTGTATCAATGCAAAAGCAAGTGATGCGGAGCAAAAAGCGGCAGCGGATTTTCTCTGGTGGCTTTTCAGCTCTGAAAAAGGTAAGAAATTTGTCACCGAAAGACTAGGATTTATTTCACCGTTCAATACTTTTTCAAATGAAGAATCTCCCGATGACCCTCTTGCAAGAGAAGTTGTCAGATGGATGAATACGGATAACGTAACAAATATTCCCTGGAATTTTACTGTTTTTCCGAGCACTCACTATAAGGATAAATACGGTGCTGCACTTCTTAAATATGCTCAGGGAAGCATGACATGGGATGATGTTAAAAAACTTGCCGTTGAGGAATGGAAAAGCGAATTCGGGGCATAATTTTATCAGCTATTAACGTGAGGGTCGGAAAATTTCCGACTCTCCGATTCCGGAGTTGATAAAATGCAGAAATCACTGAAAAAATATTTTCCTGTTTTTCTTCTGCCGACTCTTGCCGCTTTTGCTGTATCATTCGCAGTGCCGTTTATTATGGGCGTTTATCTTTCGTTTACGGAATTCAAGGTTATCAGCGAGAGCAATTGGGTCGGGTTATCAAATTACATCAGAATTTTTACGGACGATGAAACATTTTTGAATTCATTGTGGCTTACAGTGAAGTTCACCGTTGTTTCGGTTATTACGGTTAATATTATTGCCTTTGCGATTGCGCTTCTTCTGACAAAGGGTCTGAAGGGAACAAACCTTTTCAGAACGGTGTTTTTTATGCCGAATCTCATCGGAGGCATTGTGCTCGGACACATATGGAGTCTTATCATTAACGGTATTCTCGGACATTTCGGAGTTGATATCACTTATAATCCTGATTACGGTTTCTGGGGACTTGTTGTGCTTATGAATTGGCAGTTAATCGGATATATGATGATTATTTATATTGCAGGAATTCAGAATATCCCCGATAATCTCACCGAAGCGGCAGCGATTGACGGCGCATCTCCATGGCAGACACTTGTTCACGTTACCGTGCCGATGATTATGCCGTCGGTCACAATATGCACTTTTCTGACTCTTACAAACGCTTTCAAACTTTTTGACCAGAATCTTGCACTCAACGGCAAATCACCCGAAACATCACTTCTTGCCCTTGATATTTATAAGACTTTCTATGACCATACGGGACTTAAGCTTGCGCAATGGCACGGTATGGGTCAGGCGAAGGCGGTTGTTTTCTTCTTGATTGTTGCACTGATTGCGTTTGTTCAGCTGAAAGCAACACGCCAAAGGGAGGTTGAGCACTGATGAAATCAAGAGGGTCTTTCGGCAAGGGTGCGGTATATGTTTTGCTGTTTCTTATTGCAGTGATATTTCTTGCCCCTGTTGCAATCATTTTTATAAATTCGGTTAAAGGAAATTTTTATATTTCTTCATCGCCGTTTAATTTTCCTACGGCTGAAACCTTTGTTGGATTTGAAAATTTCATAAAAGGTTTCGACCAGTCGGATTTTATGCGTTCATTTGCGAATTCCGCATTGATAACAGTTTTGTCCGTTTTCGGAATAGTCATTCTGACTTCCATGACGGCGTGGTATATTGTCAGAATAAAAAACAGTCTCACAAGAATTATTTATTATCTTTTTGTTTTCAGCATGGTTGTACCGTTTCAGATGGTTATGTATACCGTAACTTATCTGGCATTTGAGTTCAGACTCAATAATCCTGTCGGAATTATTTTTGTTTATCTCGGATTCGGTGCAGGTCTTTCAGTTTTTATGTTCAGCGGATTTATAAAAAGCATTCCGAAAGAAATCGAAGAAGCGGCAATAATAGACGGCTGCGGACCGATAAGAGCATTTTTCACAATTATATTTCCGATTTTAAAACCGACGGCAATAACCGTTGCGATTCTTAATGCCATGTGGATATGGAACGACTATCTTCTGCCGTATCTTCTTCTCGGTTCGGGCGAAAACAAAACGCTTCCCGTTGCCGTGCAGATGGCGCTTACAGGTGGCTACGGCAACAAGGATATGGGTGCGCTCATGGCGATGCTTGTTCTGGCAATACTGCCGATTATTATTTTTTATCTCTTCTGCCAGAAATATATTATTCGAGGCGTTGTGGCAGGCGCGGTGAAAGGATAAAAGCTATGGCAACAATCAGATTCAGTAATGTTGCAAAATCCTTTGATAACGGAAAGGTGACGGTTATTCCCGACCTTTCCCTTGAAATAGAGGACAAGGAGTTTGTTGTTCTTGTCGGACCTTCCGGATGCGGAAAGTCAACAACCCTGCGAATGATAGCAGGTCTTGAAGATATCAGTTCGGGAGAGCTTTATATAAATGATAAACTTGTAAATAATGTTCCGCCGAAGGACAGGGATATTGCCATGGTTTTTCAGAGCTATGCGCTTTATCCTCATATGACGGTTTATAAAAATATGGCATTTGCGCTCAGGCTCAAGAAAACACCAAAGAAAGAAATAGACGATAAGGTTATGTGGGCTGCAAAAATCCTTGATATCGAGCCTTATCTTGACCGTAAGCCCCGTGCGCTTTCGGGAGGTCAGCGTCAGAGAGTTGCACTCGGCAGGGCGATGGTGAGAAATCCTGAGGTTTTTCTTCTCGATGAGCCGCTTTCAAATCTTGATGCAAAACTCCGCACAGAAATGAGAGCGCAGATAACAACTCTTCACAAGAAATTGCAGACAACGTTTGTATATGTTACCCATGACCAGACTGAGGCAATGACTATGGCAGACAGAATAGTTGTTATGGACAAGGGCGAAATCCGTCAGTTTGACACTCCGCAGAAGCTTTATAATGAGCCTGCCGATATGTTTGTTGCAGGGTTTATCGGCTCACCGCAGATGAATTTTATCGATGCGAAAATCATTTCTGAAAAAGGGAAACTTAAAGTGAATTTTTCGGGATATACATTTGATGTTCCGAAGAAAAAAGCAAAAGCACTTGAAAATTATATTGAAAAAGATATTGTATTCGGAATAAGACCCGAGCATATTTTGTCTTCAGGTGAAGAAAAATGCTCAATGACTGTTGTTGCAGAGATAGCCGAAATGACGGGAAACGAAACCAATATTTATTTTGCTCTGTCAGGGAAACGTCATATCGCACGCATAAAAACCGAAAGAAAAATCAGCGCAGGGGAGAGTGTGAAGCTTTTTATCGACCCCGAAGATACCTATTTTTTTGATAAAGAAACAACAAAAGCAATATAAAAAACACCTTTATCAATGTGATAAAGGTGTTTGAAAAAATTATTTGCTGTCTTTTTTCTCTCTGAATCTGATAAGACCGATGGCGATTGAAATAAGATTGCAGACTTCTGTGATGACGCCCGACCAGGAATTGCAGATAACGTTGTAAATCAGCCACATCAATGAGGTAGGTACGGTCAATGCTCTTAATTTCTGCGTTTTCGGACTCCACATAACGAAAGAAGAAATCATCATTGCGGCCATGGGGAGAAGAGAAACCGGGCTTGTGTAGGTCAAAAGACCGCCGAGACCTGCAAGAATCGAAAAGAGAATCGGGCAGAAAATGCTGTCTGTGAATTTCGATTTGCCTCTGAAGCAGTATACTATGCTTCTTGTGAATCCGACGATGTTTCCGACCATTCCCTCGTATGCGCCGAGAAGAAAATACTGGAGTGCAAAAAGGAAACCCGAACAGAATTGCATAAGAACGATTCTTTTGTGAGTGCGCTGCTGGAATGAAAAAAGCAGAAGCGCCGCCGCAATAAGACCGATTGTTTGAGAAATGAGAAATTTCAAATCCTTGCCTTCAAAAAAAGATGCTATAAAATCCATAATAACCTCAATTTTTTTGTTTTTGTTAATTATAGCTTTTTGAAGATATAATAACAATGCCCTAAATGAAGAAATCCCTCCGATATCGAAGGGATTTTTTGTGTATTTTTATGTGTTGACTTTATATTCTTTTGAGTTAATTAAAAGCGTGCTGTTATCTTCCCATTCTATTTCCATGGTTTCGTATTCTCCCCATTCGCCAAGATAAATTCTGTCGGGAGTTTTTTCGATTTTCATAATCAGTAAATTCAAGTAATCGGTTTTTTTGACATAAACTACTGTGTTTCCACCCGTAGCACCCTGGTCTGAATTAACAACTTCCGCATAATATTCTCCACTTGGAGAATCAACGGTATTAACAACCGTATTTACTGCGAAATTGCCGAAAAAGACCGCAACAAAGGAAAACAGAATGATAGCAACAAACATCAAAGAAGATGATATTACGAAAAAGATTTTCGTTTTATCCGAATTGACAGTCTTTTCACTTATTGCCGCACACATAATAAAGCATACTGCCATAAAAACAGCGGTTATCAAAGATTTGCTTTTTGAAACATATATCACAGAGTTAATAAGCTGAATGAGAGGAAGAAGCGAGAGAATTATTTTATCTGCATTATCAGGTGTGTAATTTTTCAGCAAATATCCCGAAGCAATGCAAATAACCGCAGATACAGCGGAAAGTATTTTGTAGCTTATCAAAGATACCGAATATCCGAAGGGATAAAGTGCCGATATGAGAAGCGGAAGAATCGAAACGGTAAACAGAGGAATGAAAACGGGAAATTTGTTTTTCATGTTTTTATTCCTTTCCGAGCATTTTTGCATATAAATCCGATAAAATTTTCGATATTACGGCAAATGAAACCGTAAGAAAAATTCCGATTCCGAAGAAAAATGATATGCCTTGAACAGAATCAATGAAAGATGAATCAAAAAATTCAAGAAGATTAAATTCGTAATGAAAACTGCACCATACGGTTGCACAAAGAGTTATAACAACCGGAAGAATGCATGAACACCAGGAGAAAAACTTTCTGCTCGGATAGAGTTTGACAAAATACCAGTTTGCCAGCGAAAGCATAAATCCCGTTGCAGGAACAACCACATTGAAAGCCGTCAAGCCATTGCCCCAATCATAAGAACCTACACCTGCTTCAACATAAACTCCTAAGGTTATCAGAAGAAAAGAAAGCAGAAATAGAACGGATTGCATGATTGAAGCCTTCCAATCATTTATTTTTGTACACTTTTTTGCCTCAAAAGTTGCTTTCTCTTGTGTGATATTATTTGTCATGCTTTCAAAAATCTTTTTGCATTTATCGCAATTCTCAATGTGCTTTTTTACTTCTGCCGAAGATTCATCGGAGCAGCAGCCGTCGATATAAAGCGGAATCAAATCGTTAATAATATTGCAATCCATAATATTACCTCATCATTTCGTTAAGTTTTTGTTTTGCACGGTAGAATGTGACCCTTGCCCAGCTTTCGCTTTTTCCGAACAGTCTGCTTATGTCTGTGAGAGAAAGCTGACCGAAAACGCTCAGCATGAAAACTTCTTTATAAGGTTCTTCAAGCTCATGAAGGCAGGCAAATGCTTTTTCCGTAAGCTCTTTTCTTTCAAAAACGCTTTCGATATCCGCTTCAATTGCCGATTCCTCATTGATATCCGATAGTTTTTTATGCTCGTTATACCATGCGAAATATGTGTTCCGTGCAATCTGACAAAGCCACGAAGAAGCTTTGTTTTCATCTCTCAGCCCTGAAAAATTCATGTATGCCCGAAAAAAGGCTTCTTGCGTGAGCTCTTCCGCAAGAGAAGCATTGCCGCAAAGCTTCATCAGATATTTGAAGATGAAGTCGGAATTTTCACCGTATATCTTCTCGAAATCCGCCACATTCTCACCGCCTTTCACTTATTGGATTGCAAAAAACGAAAAACGTTACAAATTATTTTAAAAAAACGGGCATATCCTGAGATATACCCGAAAATTTTATGAATATTTTCTTGCCCATGCATAAGGGGAGAAGAGCATGAGCATGGGGATAAGCTCAAGTCTGCCTGCAAGCATATCAAAGCTTAAAATTAGCTTGCTCATAACAGAGAAATCCGCAAAGTTGCCGTAGGGACCAACAGCACCGAGACCCGGACCGATGTTGCCTATACAAGCGATTACCGAGGTGAAGGTTGTAACAATGTCGCGTCCGTCAATCGAAATAATCAGTGAGGAAACAGCAATAAGAATCATATATGTTGCAAAAAATACCGAAACACTTTTTACAACGGGTTCTTCAACGGTGTGTTTATCAACCTTAACGGTTTCAATGCTTCTGGGGTTTATCGCTTTCTTTATGTCACGCAGTCCGCTTTTTATAAGAATCATAAGACGCGAAACCTTTATGCCGCCGCCCGTTGAACCTGCGCATGCGCCGATGAACATAAGGAAAACAAGGATAATCTTTGTGAAAACCGGCCATGTATCGAAATTTGCCGTTGAAAATCCCGTTGTTGTAACAATTGAAGCAACCTGGAAAACGGCATATCTTATTGAATCGCCGATTGAATATTTTGTGTTTGCAAGGCATACGGCAATTAAAACAATTGAGCCGAGAACAATTCCCAGATAATAGCGGAGTTCTTCGTTCTTTATCGCCTGCCTGCCCTGCTTGATAAGGAACATATAGTATATATTGAAGTTTACGCCGAAAAGAAGCATGAATACCGCAATTACCATTTCTGCATATACGCTGTTATACCCTTCAATGCTGTTGTTAAGAACGGCAAATCCGCCCGTTCCGGCTGTTGCAAAGGAGTTTACGATGCTGTCAAAGAGAGGCATTCCTCCCGCAAAAAGAAGAACAACCTGAACAAGAGTCATAACACAGTAAATACCGTAGAGAATTCTTGCGGAGGCTCTGAGTTTTGAAACCAGCTTTCCGACTGTCGGACCGGGCACTTCAGCTCTCATAACGTGCATTGATGAGCTTTCTGTTTTCGGGAGAATCGCAATAACAAAAACAAGAATACCCATGCCGCCTATCCAATGAGTGAAACTTCTCCAGAAAAGAAGACTCTTTGGCAATGACTCAATATTGCTGAGAATTGTTGAACCTGTTGTAGTAAAACCCGAAACGGTTTCAAAGAAGGCATCAACAAAATTCGGGATATGTCCGCTGAATGTGAAAGGTAATGCACCGAAAAGAGACATCAGAATCCACGAAAGCGCAACGATAACGTAGCCGTCTTTGGCATAGATTGATTGGTTTTTCGGCTTTTTATAGATTGCGGGTAACCCGACAACGGTAAGCGCCGCAATAGTGAGTGCAAAGGAGAAAAGAGTGTTTTCGCCGTAAAATATTGCAACGATTGCAGGGATGGCAAGCAAAGCCGCTTCAACAAGCAAAATTCTGCCAACATTATATAATACCATTCTGTAATTCATAACTGTCACCTTAATCACACAAAGATATCATGAAGGTCCTCGATTATTCTGCCTGCGGTAACAACGATAACGCTGTCGCCGGACTTCATAACATCGTCGCCGCCCGGGAAAATGATTTTTCCGTTGCGGATAATACAGCCGATAAGAAGATTCGGAAGAAGATTAAGCTCTTTGAACGGAACGTTTTCGTATCCCGCATCTTCCGGAACAATAAATTCAACCGCTTCAACTTTTCCGTCAACGAGCTTGTGAAGTGTCTGAATCTGTGAATTGCCGGCAGAGTTATGGAGTGCACGGACATAACGGGTAACAAGATTTCCTGCAACAATTTGCGGCGAAATAACCGTTTCGAGTCCGATGTCGCCGAGAATTGAGTATGAGTGGCGGTTAACTTTGGTGATAATCTTATTAACGCCCTTGGATTCTGCATACATGGAAACAATGATGTTTTCTTCGTCAATTCCGGTAAGAGAAACGAGAGCATCCTGTCTTTCAAGACCCTGCTCGTCGAGAATATCCTGGTCTGTTCCGTCGCCGTAAATAACGGTGACCTCGGGGAGGGAGTCTGCAAGTTCATAGCAGCGTTTTTCGTTCTGCTCAATAATCTTGATGTTTCTGCCCGTATCAGCAAGAAGCTTTGAAAGATAATAAGCAATTCTTCCGCCGCCGATAACCATAACATTCTTGATTTTTTGTTTATAAACACCTGTCTGCTTCATGAAGTGGGAGATTTCGGCTCTTGTTCCTGTTACGCTTATTGTATCGTCGCAGCGAAGAACAAAATCACCCGAGGGAATATAAACATTGTCTTCTCTCTGCACGGCGCAGATAAGAATCTTTGCTTTGCATTTCTTTCTGATTTCAAAAATCGGCATGTTGCAGAAAGCGTTGTCTGAATGAATTCTGACTCGTGCAATTTCGATTTTTCCTTTTGCAAATGAATCGAGATTTGCTGCTGAGGGGAAACGGATAATTCTCGAAATTTCGTTTGCTGTTTCGTATTCGGGATTAACCAGCATGCTCAGACCAAGTTCGTTTCGCATGAACTGCATCTGTGCTGCAAAGTCAGGATTGCGTACTCTTGCAATGGTGTTTTCAGTCCCCATTCTGTTGGCAATAAGACAACAGAGAATATTGACTTCATCCGATGCGGTTGCTGCAATAATAAGTTTTGCCTTCTGAGCACCTGCCGCTTCAAGAGTTTCGCATGTTATACCGTTGCCCCAAACACCCATAACGTCATAGGTGTCAATGGCAGAGGTCAGTTTTTC
>JAZSCO010000081.1:0-18780 GCA_045602965.1 Acutalibacteraceae bacterium
CTCTTGTGATAACGGGAACAAGAAGATAATTGTATGCCTGCTGCATAAGAGCTTCGATGAAATCATAACCATTTGTATCAGTTGTGATATCAACGCAACCAAGATCAGCTGCGGGAGCTGCTGCGCCGGCTGCAACTCTTGTTGCACCACCGAGACCAACTGTTACCCAATCTTTGGGATGAACCCATGCATAGTAGTCATATGCTGTGGTGTCGATAGCCTTATCTGTAACATCATTACCGTTAGCATCTTTCCATGCATAGCTGCCCTTCATAAGAACGGAGCACTTGTTGTCGAGTTCTTCGTCGATCATCTTCCATTCACCGAGAGCAAGTTCAGTAAGAAGAGTCTGACCAAGGTTAAGAATACCGTTGTTGTTGTCCTTGTATTTATCAGGAACAGCATCAAGGTTCTTCTCATCCATGTAATCGTACTCAGCTGCATCGCCTTCTTCTGTCAAACCGTAAACGATACCGATAGCAAGTTCTCTTACATTGAAGATATAGTCAGAGATAAGACCGTTAAGGAGACCTGCATCAAGAGGAGCGTTGGGGTCATTCTTAACATACTTCTGAGCAATTGTTCTGAGACCTGCAACCATGTCAAGAACTGCATGGATGATTTCAAGATCGTCAACATCATGTCTGCGAAGACCGAGAATAGGATCTACGATTTCAGGGAGAGTCTCAAGATCGCCAAGCATAGTAAGAAGAACTTTACCAGTATTAAGGAATGTTTCAACACTGGCGATTGTTGCATCAATGCTTGTGAGGTCAAGGTAGAGAAGACCAAAAAGGTCAAGCTCTATCTGTTCTTTTGCCAGCATACGGTCAACTTCGTCGAGACCCATTGATGCATACTGCTCAAGGGTGAATTCGGGAGAGTCAACGTCATTGTAGCTGTCAATGATTTCAGCGCCCTTATAAGCTTCATATGCATTACCGATAACGCTGAAGCTACCGATGAGCATTGCAAAAGCCATAAGGAGAGAGAGAATGCGGATTGACTTTTTCAAATTGTACACCTCCAAAAAAATTTGAACAAAATAGTAGGGCTTGGATAAAGATTTTGTTTGCGTATCAGCCATAAGGCAATACGCTTCTGACCAACCTCCTTAATTGATTTCGCCACGCCGGGTAACGCCGTCACCGGCGCAAGCGATAGCCAGAATCACAGAATTTTTATCCATTGCAGTTCTGCAACGGCACATACTAATAGATAAAACGCGTATATGTGCAGACACAAAACCACTATATGGTCATAATAACTATACCTAAAATCCGATGCAAAGTCAACGATTTTCAAAAAGGATTTCATAATTTGTTAATATTCAACAATCAGATCGCAAAAAAACTGGTCAAAGTGCCAATCGTATAATTTAAGTGATAAAAAAAGAAAACAATTCCAACCTGTAAAGTGTTTATGCTTTACATAGAAGCCATAATTTGAGCATTCAAAATAACATTAGAAATTGGAAATATTACACCCCGAAAAGACATATATATATAATGTATAGTAATTTAAGTGATTTTTTCACAAAAAACAGCTGAATTTGAATGAAAAACACATTAATGTAA
This sequence comes from Acutalibacteraceae bacterium, assembly GCA_045602965.1. Taxonomy (GTDB): domain Bacteria; phylum Bacillota; class Clostridia; order Oscillospirales; family Acutalibacteraceae; genus CAG-177. The sequence continues at coordinate 1,578 of JAZSCO010000081.1, forward strand.
AGCTCGATAGCTTTACATGAACCGCAAATTTTCTTAAAAACTTATTTTTATTCTTTTTTTGAATTATATGTCGTTTCAGCTTCTTAATCAGCACTTTTAACACTGTTTCAGTAACATTTTTGATCATCTGACCAACATCAGACATTCGAAATTTTTTCTGTTGGATTTTACCTTATGTAAAGTTATATTACTTTACATGTCACCCATTCCATCACATTATGATATATGTTGACTTATAAGTAAAATATTTTTTTCAAAATATGATAAAAGGCGTTTTGTAAAGTAATATCGCTTTACAAAACCCCTTTCAGAAAGTTAAATCATATTTCAATAATTACAGTGCAATTTCTTTTTAATTCTTCATAATCAGATTTTTTATATAAATCTTCGTTTAAAACATATACTCCTCCGCCGATTCCAAGCATCAAATCGCATCCTACTTCATGCAGAAAGGTTTCTATCGTCTGTAAAACAGAGTTTTTATCGTCATCGGATTCTCCGTTGAATATTACTAAGGTGTTTTTTATTCCGCAATTTCTCAGAATCTTGTTGAATACAATGTATTCAGCTATGGAATTCATCTGGGTTTTACAATCTGTACGAATCAGAATTATCGGATACTCATTTGTTATTCCGAATTTTTTCAATACTTTTTCATTATCGCAGATTTTGAAGTTCATTACATCTTTCAAATATTTTTCTGATAATGCTCTTAAAAACGCATTGTTATAAAAAGGGTCAGCTGCTTTACGGTGAATCTTTTTTATAGTTTTTAGCGATTCAAATGAATTCATTGCATCTTCTTTTTCGGTATCCAAAGCAAACGCAAAAATATACTCTTTGCTTTCTCCCGCCCTGATTTCAGTATTCATCTCATTATCATTGATAAACCCGCTTGAAATATAATATCTGTCATCATCCGATTTCAGGCTCACAGACAGTTTTGTTTTTATGGACCCATTCTTACTTTTGTTTTTCAGAACATATTTTTTAATTACACAATTATGAGATTGCAAAAGATATATCTGCATTTTTATACTCAAATCGTTAATTGAGGCTTTGTATTCCACCGTATTATCAGAATTTTTTATCTGTTCAATTCTGTTACTTAGTTTGAATAATTCTGCAGATATCTCCACTTCATCATTTAATTCCAAGCCTTTGATTATTTCTCCGTCATTCATTACCGTTATTTTTGCATCGTTATCAAGACAAAGAGTCGTTCTTCCGTTTGAAAATAATGAATATTCTGATATTTTTGAATCCGCATCAAACCATTTTCCGTTTCTTTTTTTCACTTTTTCCCTTATATTCGGAATCGTACTGTCATTGACCACATCTTTAAAAACTTCTTTTCCGTATGGCGGTTTTTCCTCGAGCAGAGTTTTTGCACCACGCATAAATCTGTCATTCATGAAACGGTTTTGCATGCATCTATCATTAACCAGATTATCAATTGATAGAAAACTCATTCCCAAATGGTGCACCATGAACGAATTTATTATTGAGAATCTTCCGTCACTTCTGCCTTTTGTAAAATCTAATGCTTCACAAAATCCGTATTTACCAGTTGCACCGAGTTTTTCGAGCTTTTTGAGGTTGTTGATTGATAGTTGCGGTGCGATATTAAGCGTTAAAAAAGATGAATACGGCGAAATCACATCTTCCTTATCAAGTCCCCGTTTCAACCCGAGTTTTTGCACTCCGTGAGCCTTATATTGATAATTTAAATCCCCGTCAAAAGCATAAAACGCACTTTCTGACATACCGAAAGGATTCGATCCCGCTTTTTTTCTCTGACGTTGCAGACAAAACCTCAGCGCCTCATCGCCGAGACTTCCGTACGGTACAGGAAGAAAAATATCGGCCATAAAATACTCAAACATCGTTCCTGTCCATGATGCAAGCCCCGAATATCTTCCGTTTCTTACAACAGGTCTTTCCAACGCAGACCAATGATTTTCGGAAACTTCTTTGCGTGCTACAGAAAGATATGATGTCATCCTGATTTCGCTCATATATAAATCATAGCAACTTTCAGTCTTTTCACCGTTATCCGGGTTTATTCCTGTACAAAGCAGCCTTCTTTTCTCATTATAAAAAATACCCAGGTCCGTTTCGCTGATTATTCTGTCGATTGCTTTTGCTGTTTTTTTCAATCCACTCCATTCAGCAATATATTCTGAAATTCCTTCCTTTACAGCTGTCAGACAACACAAAAAATTTCCGCTGTCAACGGTAGATACAAATCTCGGAGGCAAAGTTTCAAGCTTTGTTGTACTATACCAATTAAGAAGATTTCCCTTGTATTTTTCGAGTTTTTCAATGCTCGATAAACTCAAATCAAGTTTTCGACACATTTCTTCCGATGTTATAAATCCTAAATCTCTTGCAGCAACTATGCTTGCCAACATCAGTCCTATATTGGTTGGCGATGTCCGTTTTGCAATTGCTTTGCACGGTGCAAGCTGAACGTTATCCGGCGGCAAATAATTGTTTTCTTTATTGCAAAAGTCCTCAAAATATTTCCAGATTGCAGCAGCTTCAGACAATAAATATTCTCTTTGAGATTCGCTAATTTTAATTTCTTTTCTTTTTACATCAGCATTTCCGAAAAGAATCAAGGGAATATCCCCGAGGATTATCAAACCAAGCATTCTGTGTATTGGTAATCCAAATATTATCAACAAAAAAGAGGTTGTAAGCGCCGGTATACATGACACGTAAATGGTTTTATCTTCATTGAGCTCGGCCGCCGCTGAGGTTGTCCATTCTAACAAATTATCTTCGCTTACCATAATTCTCCACAGCGTTCTTATAATTGCATCGCTGACACAGAATGCCTCTCTCGCAGAATATGCAACCGATACAAACGCTCTTATAAAACATCTGAGACCTTCCGGCAAATTTTTTGAATAATAAAGACCCGTGACAGTCTGCATCCCACCGTAAATCAAGGATTGAATTCCTGAAAAGATATCACCCGCACACAGCGCCAAAACCGAAATAACCGCTGCTGCTATTCCGGGATAGCCCTGATAAAATGCCGAATAAATAATCACTGCAAGGCTGACAACCGGCGTTATACTTCGTCTTAAATTTTCAAAAAGCTTATATCGTGATACAAACCCCAACGTATTTTTGCCGAAAATAAACCTTGCATTCTGCCAGTCCCCCCTCACCCATCTGTGCAACCTTGCATAATAAGATTCAGCCGATGTCGGGAAATCCTCGATTATCTGCGTTTGAGGAACAAATCCCGTGCGAAGGTATTCACCTTCTATAATATCGTGACTCAATATTTTTTCTCTCGGCAAAGCGCTATCAAGCAATTCATGATAAATATCAACATTTATCAATCCCTTACCGCAAAAAATACTCTCAGCAAATAAATCATTGTACCTTTCATGAGAAAATTTGTCATATGATGAAATTCCCGAATCTGTAGACATAACAGAACTGAAAAAGCTTTTCATAGAACTTGAAAGGCTGTTTTGAGTTTTTGGAGCAAGAATTCCGTATCCCGAAACAACTCTTCCGTTTTGGACAACGGGTTTGTTGAGCGGATGTTCAGCTGCTGCAACCAGTTCTTTTACTGAATCAAAAATCGGCGTTGAGTCATAATCCAGAGCAATCAGATATTTTGTCTTTTCAAATTCATTCAAATCTCCTTTTATCGACAAAAAACCTTTTTTATTTCCTTTTATAGCTCTTATAAGTTCCCTTATCGCCCCTCTTTTTCGCTCTTTTCCAATAAATTCATTTTGCGTTTCGGAATACGACCTTGGTCTAACAGCCGCAATAAATCCGCCTGAATATTTTTGGTTCAAATCATCAATCGTATTATTCAGCGCATTCAGTATATGCTTGTCTTCAGGTCGCATCGGTCTGTCTGCCGCTTTAAAATCAGCCAAGCAACAGATTTTTGTGTTCTCAGAACCGTTGCTTAAATACAAATCTTCAAGTTTGTTTTTTAAATCATTCATCCTGTCCGCTGACGGTAAGATTACAGACAATGTTATTAAAACCGGAACATTTCTGACTTTTTCACTGTTTGGGTCAAGCGATAACAATTTACATGACACAACAATTCTGACAGATGCTTTTTGAATCGGATGACGCAGTATCTCCCATATCGGCAAATATAAAAGAATCGAAACAATCCATTCTCGGCTCAGAATTCCTGCTGATATGCATATAAACAGAGGTAATAGCGCTTCTAAAGCAAGATATACCATACCTCTTTTTTTGCTTTTTACTGTTGTAAAAAGATACTCCCCTATGTGTTTGCCCTCTTTTTTTGCTTTGTTTAATATGTCCGATGCAATTTTTGTTTCTGTTTCGCCGCTTCTTATTGCCATTTTTGCGATTTTTCTTCTGTACCTTTTCTTTGTTTCTTTTGTCATGCAACGATAAATATCCGTCGGGTCAGACAACAGTATTTTTTCAGAAGAAAACAAGCATTCCGATATATAATCAAAATCAATTTCTCTCATTTTTTGAAGCGACTTTACATTTCTTTTCAGCATTTCAGCATCATCTGCAACAATCGCTTGAGCGCAACAATTCAATAAAGCACACGTTATCGCAAGAGGCAAATATGATATACTTAATCCGTCAAGTGTTTCTCCGAAAAAACTGACTATGTCCTGTAAATTCAGCGAAAAGACCTCAACACACATTTTATTGCATTTTTCAAAAAGGCACAGAAAAAACTCGTATTCTTCAAGCTTCTTCTGAGCCTTTTTGCATTCTTTTGCAGAATTTGATATGCATCTTTCAAGCATTGGATAATGCTCCCTGAGAATATTGGCCGTTTCAGTTTTTATTTTTTTATCTGATGCATACTTTTTGAATGTTATTCCGGCAGACTTCATTGATTTATACGGACTTGTTTTCATGCTTACTCCTCTTATTTCCGAAAATATCTGAACGCTAACACAAAGCACGTTCCTGTCACAACTCCAATAACAACTTTCTTTACAATGTCTATTATTTGCACAGTTCTTATTGCGATGTTTGCCATTTTTATTGCTTTAATAAGTTCATTCATTCTATCACCTTCCTGTCAGAAGAACACCGTGCGCAATTGATGGAATTGATTCATTCTGTAACGATGACACGCTTGACATCAATGCACCTGTACCAACAAACAGAACTTTTTTCAATTCTCCGCTCTCTATTCTGTTGAGTATATCTGAACATAAAACAGCACCGCTGCATCCGCAACCGGAACCGCCCGCAGCGACATCCTTTTGTTTTTCAATATCATACAGCAGAAGTCCGCAATCGTTATGAACCGATGAAATATCAATATTCTCCTGCTTAATCATTAATTCGCAGAGAAGCTCTGTTCCAACAGACCCTAAATCTCCCGTAAGAATCATATCGTAGTCTTCAGGGACTGTATTAGTATCGTTCAGAAAATCTGCTATTGTGCGACAAGCAGCCGGCGCCATAGCTGCACCCATATTATTTGCGTCTTTAATACCGTAATCCTGAATTCTGCCGATTATTACTTTTTCAACACCTATCTTTGATTGTTTATCGGATATAACAACCGCTCCTGCTGCAGTTGCTGTCCATTGAGAAGTCGGAGTGCGTTGCCCTCCGTACTCAAGAGGCATTCTGAACTGCTTTTCGGCTGAACAAAAATGTGACGAAGTTGATGCAACTGCATTTACTGCTATTCTTGAGTCAACACAAACTGATGCTGCAATCATTGAAAGAGCCATTGTTGAGCATGCACCGTACATTCCTGCAAACGGAATTCCAAGCTCTTTTATGCCGAATGTTGTCCCGATGCATTGATTGAGTAAATCGCCTGCAAATATAACGTCAATCTCTCCGACTGCCATACCGGCTTTATCAATCGCCTTCGATACGGCATCACCATGAATTATGCTTTCCGCTTTTTCCCAAGTTTTTTCGCCTGCTGAACCGTCTTCATATACATAGTCAAACTTCTCTTTTAACGGACCCTCACCCTCTTTTTTACCTACCACAGACGCATAGCCTATTATTCCAGGCACTGTAGGCAAACACAAAGTATATTTTCCCTGTTTTATTGGCACAATACCACCCCGAAAGTTTTCTTTTGCTTATATCTTTAGCGATTTTTCCCTGAATATGCAAAAAGACCGATATTCCGAACGGAATACCAGTCTTTTTGATAATTATGGAATTCACGGGGCAGTTCCGAAGAACTGCCCCAAAAATGGAATTCAATTAAGGATTAAAGGAACCAGGGGAAGAGGAGCTCTGTTACGATATTCTGAGTAAGAACAAACCAGAGCACGATATCAACGTTCTTGAAACCGCCCTGAATTGTGTTGAGAACGTCGCAAGCTGTGCAGCCGCAATCTTCAGCGTGTTCGTTGTGAGGCCAGTAAGCATGGCACTTTGCAGTGTAAGCAACTTCCTGATACTCTGTGAAGAAGCACTTAACGCAGAATCTCTTTTCGATTCTATCCTTGAAGATTGTTTCAGCCTTGAATACTGTCCAGTCACTCCATACGTGTGAAAGTTTGTCAGCGGGAACGAGAACTTCTTCACATGTAAGACAAACCTGATCTTCTGAACAGTTGTGTGCGGGGCCGTAAACGTGACCGATAGGTTCAAGAATCTTTGTTGAAACCATAGCATCACATGTTGTGCAGTAAGTAATTGCTTCGCCGTAGTTTTCACAATCAGCGTAGATTGTAATTACATAACCGCTTTCGCTGTGGCCAAGAGGAGCGATTGTTTCGTCTGCAACTACCTTAGAGCAAACGTCGCAATGCTGAAGCTTATAACCAGCTTCTGTGCATGTTGCAGCCTTAACTTCAACAAATGCACCGGGAACGTGACCAAGAGCGGGGATAGCCTTTGTTTCAAGAACAACGCCGCAGCATTCGCAGAGACTTGATTCTTCACCTGCAACTGTGCAAGTGGGTTCCTTAGTAACTACGAAAGCACCAGCCTTGTGAGCATGAGCTTCAATTGCTTCTGTTGCAACGATAGCATCGCAACGTGTGCAGTACTGAGCTCTTTCGCCATCATGGTTGCAGTCAGCAGCCTTGGTTTCAACCCAAGCGCCTGCATCGTGACCAAGAGCTTCAATAGCTTCTGTCTTGATAACTGCAGCGCAAACTGTGCAAGCAAGAACCTTTTCGCCTGCTTCTGTGCAGGTAGGAGCAAGAACAGTTACATATGCACCGTCGTCATGACCGTAAGCATCAATTGCTTCTTCTGACATAACTGCTTCGCAGATTACGCAGCTGGTAGCGATGATACCATCAGCTGTGCATGTTGCATCCTTGATGATTTCGGGCTTGCCTTCTACGCATGTGTGAGCAGCAACAGCTTCTGTTTCAAGAGCCTTTGCGCAAACTGTGCATGACTTTGTCTTTTCGCCAGCTGTTGTAAGAGTGGGTTCGATTGTGATCTTCCAAGGACCTTCTGTGTGGCCGAGAGCAGGGATAGCTTCTTCTGACATAGTTGCACCGCATTCTACGCAGGAAGTAACCTTGATGCCTTCAGCATCACATGTAGGAGCTACAAGGATTTCGGGATTGCCTTCTACGCATGTGTGAGCAGCAACAGCCTTTTCAGCTACGAATGCACCACAGATTGCGCAGTACTGAGTCATAATACCATCATCAAGAGCTGTGGGTTCAACAGTGATAACCCATTCGCCGGGGATGTGGTCAAGAGCGGGGATAACGTCTGATTCAAGAACAGCTTCGCAAAGCATGCAGTTCTTAACCATTTCGCCGGGAGCAGCGCATGTTGCGGGGATAGTTGTAACCCAATCACCTGCGTTGTGACCTGCAGCAAGGATAGCATCATCCATAACGAGGCCGCAGTTTACGCAGATTGTGATCTGCATACCGGATTCAAGGCATGTGGGAGCCTTAATAACGATCCAGTTGCTTTCTTCGTGAGGAGCAAGAGGAGCGGGTCTTGCGTCGATTGCTTCGCCGCAAACTTCGCAGTAATTTGTTTCAACGCCTGCAACTGTGCATGTTGAGGGAACAGTTACTTTCCATTCGCCTGATACATGACCCTTTGCAGGAATAGTGCCTGAGAAGCCAAGGCTTTCGCCGCAAACTGTGCAAACCTTTGCAAGCTTGCCTTCTTCTGTGCAAGTAGCATCAAGATATGTGTATTCCTGAGCTGTGTGACCCTTTGCTGCGATAGGTTCAACTCTTACAACCTTCTTGCAAACATCACACTGAACAGCAAACTTGCCTTCTTCTGTGCAAGTAGCAGGTACATATGTGTAGCCCTTGCCTGTATCAACATGCTCAAGAGCAGCGATTGCTCTGGTTTCTTCTGCTTCGCAGCGAGCGCAAACGCGTACTTCTACGCCTTCAACTTCGCAAGCGGGAGCAGTTTCAACTGTCCATTCGCCCCATGCATGTGCATATGAATCTTCTGAAAGAACGATTGTCTTTGTTTCTTCGCAAGTTGCGCACTGATAAACTACGTTACCAGCTTCTGTGCATGTTGTTTCAACTCTTGCAATTTCAACTGAGAAATCGTGAGGAAGAACGGGGATTACTTCGTTGTAAAGTTCTTCACCGCACATTGTGCAAGTGATAACCATGCTGCCTTCTTCTGTGCAAGTAGCGGGAGTAACTACGGGTTCACCGCCGATGCAATCGATAGGATCAAGGAAGAAAGCCTGATTGTGTTCACAGTTCTTGCATGCAAGAGCAATAAAACCGCTTTCCTTGCAGGTAGGATTATGTTCCATGATAGGTTCGCCGTCGTAGCAATGGCCTTTTGCAGGAATGATTTCTTCCATGTAAGCGCCACACTTTTCGCCGTTAGAAAGAACGTTACCACAGTAATTCATCTGCTTGCCTGCTTTTGTGCAAGTAGCTTCTTCGATAACTTTCCATTCCCATGCAGGAACATGGTCTGTGCAGGGTTCAACTACGGGTTCTTCAGGAACTTCGGGCTCTTCTTCTTCGGGAGCTTCAGTCCAGAAAAGTGAACCGCATGCAAGGCATCTCTGTGCATAAGCACCGTCTCCGAAGGGCTGGAAGGGTTCTGACTTTTCTTCGTGTGTGCATTCTTCGGGTTCAACAGGATCTTCAATATCAATTGAATCGTCTGTTTCGCTCCAAGTTGCATAATCGCAATCGGGGCACTCTACTCTGTACATTCCAAAGAAATCATTGAATGTATAGGTAAGGTCGGGGTGTGTGCATTCTTCAGCTTCTTCTTCTACATAAAGCTGATAGGTTTCGCAGTCAAGGCATTTTCTAACGAGAGTACCGTAAAGTTCTTCAACTTCGCCGAGATTCTCGTGAGCACAAGATGCTGCATCTGCAGTAAGATTTGCAAGTCCCATACCGGCAAAGGGAATAACGCCGAATACGAGAACTGCTGCCATCATAACGCTGAGTACGCGCTTGATGAGCTTGGTTTTTGCGTTCATTTGAATTCCTCCATTTGATTTATTTACAAAGCCGCAAAGGCACTTTGTATGAGGTTCACAATTCTCATTTGCACGCAGTTATGCCAAGAGAAAATATGACAGAGTTATGTTACACTATTTTTAATGAAAAGTCAACACAATTTTAACATTTAGTGTAATTTTGGTGAAAATGCTTTTTAAAACCTTTTTGAGCTGTTAAATTTATCCAAATTGAAAAATAGCATGCTGAAAAACTTCATTTTTTCGACACAGTTTTCATTAAATCTATATTAATGGCTTTTATTAATTACATTAAAAATGATCTGTTCGCGGCGTTTTTTCCGACAATACCGTTACAGTTTTCAGACTACTAATTACATTCGCACATACACACTTCTTGAGTTATACTTTTCCGATGATTTCAGAGGCGTTTTTATACGTTTTTGCCTGCTTTTTCTGTAAAGGTTATTAACTTTACAACGTTATTTGTTTTTCCTGAAAAAACACCCGTTTTCACAACAGATTGTGCAATACTTGGTAATATACGAACGACTTATTGAATATGTTGTTTTTATTCACTTTTTGTTCTTGTGAAGTGGATAACTTTACAAGCAGCAGAAAATAAATTGTATTTTTTTCAGAAAAGCCTTTGCTGTAAAGTAATTTGTTTTACATCATTATTGTATTGTTTTTTATTGACACATCGATAATTTCTATGTTAAAATTTAAAAAAATATGAAATCGGAGGAAAATAAAAATGAATTTTTTGAGAAAAACCGTTGCGATTATTCTTTGTTTGTGCATAATATTCTCTTTATGCGTGACCGGTGCATCTGCAAACGAAGAATCCGGAACCGTAACCGTATCTTGCAAAAATGATCTGGAAAATCTTGAATTCGATGTTCCTGTTGTTTTTATAATCGGTCTTGAAGGAGAATTCTATAAAGGTCTTTCAACCGAAACAGAAGAAGATGATGAACAAATCTGGGGATTCCCTGCTGATTTGGTTGCAGAAGTTATATTTAAAAATCTTCCTGCACTTATCTGGAATCTCATCATTAACGATTACGATGCGATTGCTTCTCTTCTGGGCAAAGCTGCCAACGTGCTTTTCGGACCTATCGCTTGCGATACAGACGGCAAACCCGACCCTGATACAGGCAAAAAAGATGAAAGTGACTACGAACTTCAGGACGGATTTGGCTACGAAAACGCATACAAATTCGTTTATGACTGGCGTAATGATATGAGCACAATTTCCGCACAGCTTGACGAATATATCAATTATGTGCTTGAACTCACAAACTCCGATAAGGTTGCTCTTGTTGCAATGAGCATGGGAAACAGTGTTCTTACAACATACCTTTATGAATATTATTACACCGCTGAAAATTATGCGGAAAGAAATCACATTGATTCGGTTATTTATATTGCAGGCGCAATGAACGGCGTTAATGTTTGCGAAGATCCGTTCTCGGGCAATATCAAGGTTGATTCCATTTCACTCATGCGTATGCTTTATGAAATTTTCGACGGCAACGGACTCTACACTCTCTTCGAAATTCTCTATACTCTCGGAATGGTTGATCCTCTTGTTGAATATGTTGACAATCTTACCACGGAACTTTTAAACCACGGATTCAACGAAAGCGTTATCGATTCGATCGCAACCATTCCCGGTTTCTATGCACTCATGGGCAAAGAAAGATACGAGGAAGCAAGAGATTTTATTTTCGATACTCCCGAAAAACGTGCAAAACACGCAAAACTCATCGAAATGAGCGACTATTATCATTATTCCGTTCAGGCAACCAACGCAGATGTTATCAATTCTCTTCTCGACGACGGAATCAATACTGCAATTTTTGCCGAATACGGTTATACCATGATTCCCCTCACCTCAGACAACGACAGAATGACAGACGGCACAATTTCGACCTATTGCGAAAGTTTCGGTGCAACCTGCTCGGCAGTTGACGCTACTCTCGGCGAAGGATATGTTCAGGCAAACGAATGCAGTTGCGGTAAAAACCACATTTCCGCAGACAACCAGATTGATGCTTCAACCTGCAAATTCCCCGATATCACATGGTTCGGAAAATATATGCGCCACACATGCGCCGAAGAATATTTATGCGACTGGGTTAATCTTATAATTTACAGCGACGAGCAGAAAACAGTCTGGAGCTACGAAGAATATCCGCAGTTCCTGATTGCCACAGAAGAAGAAACAATGATTCCTCTGACACCGGAAAACGCAGGTGAACCTGCCATTCCGTTTGAAGAAAAACTTTTTAAGAATAAAGTCAAAAAGTTTTTCGAAAAATAATCTATCACAATAAAAAGACAGCTTCGGTTCGTTCCGAAGCTGTCTTTTTTAATGTTTAACAAATTATTTTATAAGCTGAACAAGATCAATTGCACCAACGGGGCAAACTTCGTGACATTTGCCGCAGCCTGTACATTTATCATAGTCAACCTTTGCACAGAATCGGTCAATTGTTACCGCACCGGCTTCGCATTCCTTAACGCATTTCATGCATCCGATACAACCCGCTGTGCATTCCTTACGGGTGAGTGCACCCTTATCGTGATTTTTGCAAAGCACTGCAGCCTTGATTTCCTCAAGAGGCATCATTTCAATGAGTCCCTTAGGACAAGTCTTGACGCACATCTTGCAAGCTTTGCACATATAGGGGTTAATTCTCGCAATACCGTCGCATATGCTGATTGCATCATACTGGCAAACTGCAACGCAGTCACCGAAACCGACACAACCGTAAATGCAGTCCTTGGGTCCGCCAAAAATCTGGGAAGCCATTCTGCAGCTCTGTACACCCTGGTACTCGAGCTTTGTTGTGGCGTTCACATTGTGTCCCTGACAAAGAACGACAGCCGCTGTGGGTTTAACCTCACCTGCAGCAAGACCTGTAATTTCACCGATAGCCTTTGCGGTATCGTTTCCGCCGGGGGAACAAAGTGCAGTATCGGTTGTTTCACCTTTTGAAAGAGCTGCCGCATAACCGTCGCATCCCGAAAAACCGCAAGCACCGCAGTTCGCACCGGGAAGGCATTCTCTGATTTTTTCTGCCTTTTCGTCAACGGGAACAGCAAAAACCTTTGATGCAATCGAAAGTCCGAGTCCGGCAATAAGACCGATGGCGGCAACGATAATAACTGCCAATAAAATAGGATTCATTCCGTTACCTCCTTAACCGAAAATTCCGTCAACAAGACCTGTGAAGCCCATGAACGAAATAGAAACTATTGATGCGGCAATAAGAACAATGGGAAGTCCCTGAAGGAATTTGGGAATATCAGCGCCTTCAAGTCTGCTTCTTACGCCGGAGAATATAACCATCGCAAGCATAAAACCTGCACCTGCACCGACGCTGTTGAGAAGCGACTGGACGAAGTTGAACTCCTTGGTGATGTTAAGAAGAACAACGCCGAGAACAGCGCAGTTTGTTGTGATAAGGGGAAGATAAATGCCGAGCGCATTATAGAGAGGCGGCATAAACTTCTTGAGGATAAGCTCAACAAGCTGAACAAGCGCCGCAATAACAAGAATGAAAACGATGGTCTGAAGATAATCAAGATCGTTTGCAACAAGGAGATACTTGTTGATGGGATAGGTTACAGCTGTAGCAAGAGCCATAACAAAGATAACTGCCGCAGACATACCCACCGCAGTATTGAGTTTCTTTGAAACGCCGAGGAAGGGGCATATACCGAGGAACTTACAAAGAACGAAGTTTTCGGTGAGAATAGCCGTAAGGAGAATTGATAATGCTAACTTCATGCAGTTTCAACCTCCTTTTTTTCTTCCTTGCATTCCTTGCCTTCAGCAAGAAGTGCGCAGTTTTTAGCCATGGGACAAGCCTGACAGCCGCCAAGACCTGCCTTGGGTTTGCCTTTCTTCTCTGCAAGTTTGTTTGCACAAGCCATAAGAAGTCCGAATGTAAGGAATCCGCCCGGGGCAAGAATAAACACCGTCATCGGAGAAAGATATTCTGTCCAGGGAAGAGTAAAGCCGTTGAAGCCGTCAAGTACGTTATCGCCGAAGAGAACAAGAAGATTCTGTGCGCCTGCAAGGAAAGTGCCTGCACCGAGAATTTCTCTGACAGATGCCATAAGACAAAGAGCAACGGTAAATCCGATACCCATGCCGAGACCGTCAACTGCGGAAGCGATAACGGAATTCTTGCCTGCGAAAGCCTCTGCTCTGCCGAGTATAATACAGTTAACAACTATAAGAGGAAGGAAAACGCCGAGCGCGGAGTCAAGCGCGGGAACAAACGCCTTCACTAACATCTGAACTATTGTAACGAATGATGCAATAACAACGATATAGGCAGGAATTCTTACCTTATCGGGAATGATCTTGCGCAGAAGCGAGATAACGATGTTTGAACAAACAAGAACTATCATCGCAGAGATACCCATACCGAGCGCATTGACAACACTTGTAGAGGTTGCGAGAGTGGGGCAGGTACCGAGAACAAGACGGAAAACGGGGTTTTCTGCTATAAGACCTTTGGTAAATTCCTTACCGAGTGATTTCTTTTCAGCCATTGTTCTCACCTCCTGCTGCTTCAATTGCGGCATTGACTGCTTCAGTAACCGCTCTTGATGTTATTGTTGCGCCCGTAATAGCATCGATTGAATTTTCGCCTGCCTTATCCTTGGAAACGGTGATGCCGCTTACAAGTCCGACAAATTGATTACGGAAGCTTTCTTCCGTAGCCTTTGCGCCGAGGCCGGCTGTTTCCGCCTGTGAAAGGATGTTAACGCCAGTAACCTTGCCGTCAACATCAACACCGGTCATAACGGAGATATCGCCGCCGTATCCCTTTGCAATATTAACAACGACATAACCGATTGTTGCGCCGCTTTCATCAAGTGCGGCAACAATGCTTGCTCCCTCATCAAGCTCCTTTGCTTCGCTGAAGCTTGCGGCATTAGCAAAAACTTTCTGTCTTGATTCAATTTCTGTTTTAACTGCAAGCTCTTTGATAATCGGAGCAGTCACCTGATTTGTGAGACCGAGAAGAAGGGTTGCAACAAGGCAGATAACAAAAAGAGTAACGGTCGGAACAAGATATTCCTTCAAGCTTTTCATTTTGCCTCACCCTCCTTTTTCTTTGATTTTTTCTCCTTAACAGTACCGAAAGGCTTGGGAGCCATAAGCTTTTCGATATGGGGAACAAGAAGATTCATGATAAGAATCGCAAACGATACGCCTTCGGGAAGCGACGCAAAAAGTCTGATGACGCAAGTCAAAAGACCGCAGCCGACGCCGAAAACGATTTTTGCATTGGACTTGATGGGACTTGTTGAATAGTCGGTTGCCATGAAGAACGCACCGAGAAGAAGTCCGCCGCCCATAAGCTCATATGCAAGGAATTCAAGATCAAACTTGCCTGCAATAAGCATAATAACAGCAACAGTACCAATAAATGCAACGGGGATTTTATAAGAAATAACCTTTCTCGCCATGAGATAGATACCGCCGACGATAAGTGCAAGAGAGCAGGTTTCGCCGAGACATCCGCCTCTTATTCCGAGGAACATATCAAGAAGCGAAGGAAGAGCCTGGGTTGATTCTCCGCCGATAATTGCAAGAGGTGTTGCAGTTGAAACCGCATCGGTTTTCCATGAAAGAGGCGCAGTCCAGTTACCCATAGCCTGACCGAAAGAGAGAAGAAGAATAATTCTTGCAACGATTGCAGGGTTTGCAAAGTTCTGACCGATACCGCCGAACATCTGCTTAACAACAACAATCGCAAAGAAACTTCCGATTGCAGCCATCCAGAGAGGAATGCTTACTGGAAGATTGAAAGCAAGGATAAGTCCGGTTACGACCGCACTTAAATCCTGAATTGTGTTATGGCGTTTCATAACCTTTCTTGCAACAAATTCCGAAAGAACGGCAGTAATAACCGTTGTTGCCGTAACAGCAAGAACACGAGGTCCGAAAAGCACCACTGCCGCAACAAGAGCAGGAACAAGTGAAATAACAACATCAAGCATGATACGCTGAGTCGTGTCTTTCGTGCGAAGATGAGGCGACGCACTGACAACAAGTTTCTTTCCGTCAACCATTATTTTTTGCCCTCCTCTCTTAAAATTGCTTTTGCAAGACGCATATGCTGAACAAGCGGCTTGCCTGCAGGGCAAGCAAATGCACAGCTGCCGCATTCCATGCAAACAGTAACGCCGAGCTGCTCAAGCGCATCGGGATCCTTTGCATTTGCAGCTCTTACAATATTTGTGGGCATAAGGCTCATCGGGCAGGCAATTGCGCATCTGCCGCAACGGATGCAGTCTGTTTCGGGTTTGAGTACCGCATCATCCTTAGAGAACGCAAGAATAGCATTATTCTGCTTGAGAACGGGCAAATCCGTTCCGACTATGGCAAGACCCATCATGGGACCGCCCGTTAAGATTTTGCAGGGCTCTGTTTTGAAACCGCCGCAGAAATCAATGATATCGGAAATATTGGTTCCTATGGGAACTCTGACGTTTTTCGGATTTGCGATTGCAGATCCGTCAACAGTGAGTGAACGGCTGACAAGAGGCTTGCCTGTCTTGAGATAACGGGCGATGAATGCAGCTGAAGTAACGTTAAGAACAACACAGCCGACATCGGAAGGAAGCTTTCCGGGAGGAACTCTTCTGCCGGTTGCGGACTGAACCATCATTTTTTCTGCGCCCTGAGGATATTTCGACTCAAGAATCATAAGCTGAACTTCATCATGTACGTCGTCCTTATGGTCAGCAATATTCTTGAGAACTTTGAATGCTTCGGGTTTATTGTCCTCCGCAGCAATAACAACTCTCTTGAATCCGAGAATATCCTTGAGAGTGTAAACGCTTGAAAGAATATCCCATGAATTTTCCATGCATTCACGGTAGTCAACGGTTATGTAAGGTTCGCATTCCGCCGCGTTGATGATAAGAGTATCGATATTCTTATCTTCGGGGAAGTTAAGTTTTATATGAGTAGGGAAACCTGCACCGCCAAGACCGACAAGTCCGGAAGCTCTGACAGCCTTGATGAAATCTTCCTTTGTTTCAACTTTAGGAGGCTCGATGCCTTCCCAAAGACGCATTTCACCGTCTGATTCGATTGTAACCGCCTTGGACATAACACCGTTGGGGAGCTTGACATCTCCAACAGCAATTACCTTGCCCGAAACGGATGCATGAATCGGTGCGCTTACAAATTTATCCGTATCACCGATAACCTGACCGACTGCCACTTCATCCCCGACCTTGACAACAGGGTCGCAGGGTGCGCCTATGTGCTGCTGCATGGGGATAACTACCTTTGAGGGTATGGGGATTCTGACAACCTCGGATTCGGCAGTGTTCTTATGATGGTCAACCTTAACGCCGCCTCTGACCTTTTTAACAGCCTTCAATACGCCGTCAACTGCCTTAACCATAATATCATCTCCTGTCTATATTTAATGAATGAAGTTTTTTAATTTATCTAAAGCGGGTATGACCGCCCTGAATATGATTCCCGTTACGGCACCCGTTGCAATTCCGAAAAGTGCAAGTGCGGGAGCGTAATATATTATGCTTGCCGTGCCCGTTATAAAAGCCGCCGCAATGAGCTGACCGATGTTGTGACACAGCGAGCTGATAACCGATATCCCGATAAGTCCGAAAATTCTGTTTCCGTATCTCAGAAGGATAAACATTGCAATCGCCGAGAGAATGCCGCCCGAAAGGCTCATTATTCCTGCGGTGAAGCCTCTTGTCACAAAGGCAAAGCAGCCTTTG
>JAZSCO010000082.1:0-7276 GCA_045602965.1 Acutalibacteraceae bacterium
AAAGAACCCAACGACTGCGTATGCCCTGCCTGCTGCGGTATGCCCGGTATGCTTCCCGTAACCAATAAACATGCAATTGAGCTTGCAGTCAAAGCAGGTTTTATGCTCAACTGCAAAATCAATCAGTATACAACTTTTGATAAAAAGAGCTATTATTATCCCGACCTTCCCTGCGCTTATCAGATAACGCAGTGGTTCCATCCCGTTTGTGTTGAAGGCAGTGTTGATATCAATGGCAGACAGATCGGAATCAAGCAGATTCACGTTGAAGAAGACGCAGGTAAGCTCGTTCACGATGAAGCAACAAACACTTCATTTGTTGACTATAACCGCACAAGCGTTCCTCTTATCGAAATCGTAAGCAAGCCTGACTTCCGCTCATCCGACGAAGTTATCGCTTATCTTAAGAAACTCAAATCAAGCCTTCAGTTTGCAGGAATTTCGGAATGTGAAGAAGGCGCAATGAGATGCGACGTTAATATTTCTGTCCGTCCCGAAGGTTCAAACGAACTTGGTGTACGTTCGGAAATCAAGAACATGAGCTCACTTTCCGAAATCAAAGATGCAATTGAATTTGAGAAGGTGCGCCATGTGGATGCAATTGAGCGTCATACCGAAATGCTTGTTCAGGAAACACGCCGTTGGGATGATGTCAAGAGACGTACATTCCCCATGAGAAGCAAGGAAACTGCGGCAGACTACCGTTATTTCCCTGACCCCAACCTCATGCCTGTCATCATTGATGACGAATGGCTTGAAAAAATCAGAGCAAGTATGCCTGCAACCTCCGAAGAAAAGACAAAGTACTACGAAGAAATGGGTATTGCTTCCAAGGAAGCAAGTGTTCTTTCATCGGACAGAAAGCTTTCCGATACCTTTGATAAGGTTGTCGCAATGGGCAGAAGTCCCAAGGCTGTTGCAAGCTGGATTCTTACGGAATGCATGGGTCAGATGAAGCGACTTGAGCTTGATTCTCTTGAAATCAGTCCTGAAAAGCTTGCAAGAATTATCGAACTTGCCGAAAGCGGTGAAATTACCCGTGCGGCAGGCAAGAAGATTCTTTCTGCAGTATTCGAAAGCGACGTTGATGTTGATAAATTCTGCGAAGAAAACGCTCTTAACGCAAAGGTTGATGAGTCGTTCATTTCTGATACGGTAGACCGTATAATTGCCGAAAATGAAAAGGCGGTTGCAGACTATAAGAGCGGCAAAACAAAGGCTGCTCAGGCACTTTTCGGAAGCGTAATGAAGGAACTCAAGGGTACAGGTGACCCTGCGGTTATCAGAACTCTTCTTGAAGAAAAGCTTAAGAATCTTTAAAAAGAAAAAGACCTGTGCATTAAAAATGCATAGGTCTTTGTTGTTGTTATTCTGTAAAATGAAGGTCTGTTCCGATGTATCCGACCTCTTTGAAATCTTCAAAATTATGACGGATTATATAGTCGATATATGCCGCAACCATGTGTGCGGTCAGAACGTATCCCATTGGATTAAGGTGTCCGCCCATGTAGAATTTTTTTCGGAATTCGGCGTCGTAGTCGGGTCCGTAAGTGAAAAAATCGAGAACATAAGTATTGTCGAAATATTCTGCCATTTCAAAGAGTGCTTTTCTGTGAAACTCCGTTTTTTCACGTACACGGTGATTTTCGCTTTCTCTCATCATGGTCATAAGGAAGAATTTTGCTCTCGGCTGGATTTTCTTGACGTGCTGGATTATTTGGGCATAATAACCCATGAATGTTTTTCCGTTTTTCTTATAATCATCGGGGTTTATATCGTTGATTGAACCGATTTCCTGATTCATGTTCTGGATATCGTTGACGCCGAGTGCAATAATGTAGCATTGGCAAGCGTACTGAGGATCCCAGAAACGCATATTGTCGGCAAAACTTTCGCAGTATTCCATTGCGGTCATGCCGCCTCTTGAAAAATTATAGCAGGTGCTTCCGCAGAGTCTTGCAAGATTCTGTCCCCAGGAATATTCAAAATAATCGTGATAACTTTTGTTGCCGTCTTTGTCACGGCTTTCGAATTCGCCTGATGAGAGACTGTCGCCGATAACGCCTATTTTTCTGAAAATTGCAGTATATCCTCCGTTTTCCGGAAGCTTTTCAAGCGGTTTTTCATTGTTTGTGGAAATCATATCGTTCAGGTTCATTTAATACCACCTCAGCAGAATTTTAGCACGATTTTGAACCACTATCAATAGTTTTGTCATATTTAAGTGTTTTTTCGAAGATATTTTATATTAATACTTGTAATTTTTCTATGAATATGAGATAATATATCCCTATTATGGTCTTTGTATAAAGGCCATCAGGAGGTTTTTATGAGCGAAAAAAGAAGCAGTTTTACCGGAAAAATCGGATTTGTCCTTGCCGCAGCGGGCTCGGCTGTAGGTCTCGGAAACATCTGGCGTTTCCCTTATCTTGCGGCTAAATACGGTGGAGGTATTTTCCTTCTTGTATATCTTATTCTTGCAGTAACTTTCGGTTTTGCGCTTATGTGCGGAGAAATTGCATTAGGCAGAAAAACAGGAAAGAGTGCGATTGAAGCATTTGGTGATCTGAGCAAAAAGTATTCTTTTATCGGCGTTATAGCATCGGTCATTCCGGCAATTATCCTGCCTTATTATTCTGTAATCGGCGGATGGGTTTCAAAGTATCTTTTTGCTTTTGCAACCGGCGAAATGAGAGAAGCGGCAACGGACAGCTATTTTACCGATTTTATTTCAAAACCTTTTGAACCAATCGGTTGGTTTTTCTTCTTTATCGGACTCACCGCACTTGTTGTACTTTTAGGAGTTGAAAAGGGCGTTGAGAAGGTAAGCAAGATAATGATGCCGATTCTCGTTATTTTGACTGTTGTTATTGCAGGCTATTCTGTGTTTATGCCCGGTGCAATGGAAGGTGTCAAATATTATCTTACACCTGATTTCAGCAAATTCTCTGCAACGACTGTTCTTTCTGCGATGGGTCAGCTTTTCTATTCCATGTCGCTTGCCATGGGCATCATGATTACCTACGGTTCATACATGAAGAAGGATGTCAACCTTGAAAAATCTGTAAGACAGATAGAGATTTTTGATACCGGAATTGCATTTCTTGCAGGTCTTATGATTATTCCGGCAGTTTTCGCTTTCTCAGGCGGTGATGAATCCGCTCTCGGAAAGGGTCCCGGACTAATGTTTGTTACTCTTCCCAAGGTATTTGAGAGCATGAAGGGCGGTACATTTATCGGTTCGCTTTTCTTCCTTCTTGTTCTTTTTGCGGCTCTTACTTCTTCAATTTCACTTATGGAAACCGTTGTTTCAATTGTCAGAGATAAGTTCGGATGGAACAGAAAAGTAACCTGTATCGTTGTTCTTATTTTCAGTGTTGCTCTCGGACTTCCCTCGTCACTTGGTTTCGGTGTGTGGAGCAATGTTTCCCTTGGAGGAATGTCGATTCTTGATATGTTTGACTTTGCAAGTAACAGTGTTCTTATGCCTGTTGTTGCACTTCTTACCTGTATCTTTATTGGATATGTTATCAAACCGAAGTGCCTTATTGAAGAAATCGAGCTTACAGGCAAGTTCAGGAGCAAGACTCTTTTTACAGTTGTAATCAAATATATTGCTCCTGTTTGCATTGTTCTTATTCTTGTTTCCTCAGTGCTTGATGCACTTGGTATTATGAAAATTTAACAGAGAGGTGTAAAAATGAAAAAGGTTTTATCTTTTGTTCTTTCGGTACTTATTCTTGTTTCATCAGTTTCGGTTGCACTGGCTGTTGAAAACGACGATGCAATGAAGTTTGCGGTCGCTTCGGACCTTCACTACAATGTTCCCGAAGAAGAGCTTACCGCAAGCGGTGAAATTGACGACGAAATCTATTGGTATGCAAACCGCCGTGCCGCAATGGAAAACGAAAGCGGCTGGATTATCGATGAATTCCTCAGACAGTGTGCAGAAGACGACAATATCGAATTTGTTCTCATTTCGGGTGACCTTGCCGATAACGGAAAGGTTATAGCTCAGGAGCATTATGATGTTGCGGCAAAGTTCAAGGCGTTTGAAGAGTCAACAGGCAAGCAGATTTATGTTACTGTGGGTAACCACGATGCAGGTCTTGACTGCGAAACAACTCTTGACGATTTCAAGAGAATTTATCATGATTTCGGTTATGCGGAAGCTCTCACGGTTGTTGAAGACAACTGTTCATATACCGCAAATCTCGGAGATAAATACAGACTCATTTCTCTTGACAGCTGTGACCCTGACAAATCAACAGGTGACGGTATGTCAGCAGAAAAAATGGATTGGGTCAGAGTACAGGCTCAGCAGGCAAAGAAAGACGGCAGATACCCCATTCTCATGATGCATCACAATCTTCTTGACCATATGCCTGTTCAGAGTATATTCAGCAAGGATTTTATTGTTCAGTTCCATCTTTCAACGGCAGATCTCTTTGCAAACTGGGGCATAAAACTCGTGTTCACAGGTCATGAACACTGCAGTGATGCCGCAACATACACAAGCACAATCGGTAACGTTATCTATGATTTCGCAACAACATCTCTTACAATGTACCCCCTTCAGTACAGATATTTTGAAATCACCGATGACGAAATCAAATACGAAGCAAAGACTGTTGATAAGCTTGATACAGATGCTCTTTCAGCTGCAGTTAAAGGATATTCACAGGAACAGCTTGATCTCATGAATGCCGGTCTTAACGACTATGCAAAGGGCTTCCTCAAGGCAGGCGTTCAGTGGAGACTTACCCGTTCACTCAAGATGGAGCAGATGGGTATTGAAGAAGATGCAATTTATTATGATCTTGTAAATACCGCAGTCGGCGGACTCAGAAAGATTCTTGAAGAGCCTCTTTACGGTGAAGGCGGCATTCAGGAGCTTGCCGCGGAATATAATATTGATATTCCCGACAGCAAATACAAAACAGGTTGGGATGTTGCGCTTGAACTTGTTGCAGCTCACTATGAGGGAAGTGAATCATTTGATTTCAGCACAAAAGAAGTAACAATTTTCCTTCGTCTTGTTGCTCTTGTTCTTCGCGATGATCTTTCAACACTTGCCGATGAAGTTTTCTTTGAAGCGGCTAATGAAATCTTCAAGAATTTCGGAACGGATTCATTTGTTACGGATATCACAAAGCTCGCAACGAAAGTTCTCGGCGGTGTAACACCGGCTGAATATTTGCTTCTTGCAATTGTTTCACCCCTTGTTTATTCATTTGCCGTTGACCATGACGGAGTTGATGATAACAAAGGCGTTCTTCCCGGCTACGGTACAGTTGAAGCAGAAGACAACGTTCAGAATATTTTCGATAATATCTACGGAATATTCAATGATGTAATGAAATATATTTCGCTCTTCCTTACCGTTATTTATAAAATGATATTCTGATTTTAAGCAGCCTGCTCAGCAGGCTGCTTTTTGTTTACATTTTGTTTTCATTTTGATAATTATTTATCTCTTTATTTGGTGTTGACGATTTGATTATAATAATATATAATATTATGCTAAGATAGTATTATTATAATTAAAAACAGGCGAAAACCCTAAAGGAGATATATATGACCAGAGACGAAAAAATAAGAATAATGCCTGCGGTTGCACTGCGTGGACTTGTTGTTTTTCCCGATATGTTTATTCATTTTGATGTCGGCAGAGAAAAGTCCATCAACGCACTCCGCAAGGCAATGGATACAGATCAGGAAATCTTTCTCGTAACTCAGAAAGATATTTCTGTTGATGACCCCGATTACGGCGAGCTTTATGAAATCGGCGTTGTTGCCAGTGTGAAACAGGTTTTGAAGCTTCCCGGAAAGAGCGGAAACGTCAGAGTTGCGGTTGAGGGTCTTTACAGAGCAAGACTTGTTGAAGGAGTCGGCGTTGGAAAGAATTATCTCAAAGCGATGATATTCCCCATTGATGAGCAGGCAGTCAAGGCAGAAGACGAAGATTATGCAAGAGCTCTTGTGCGTCATACCAAGGATGTCTTTGCCGAATATTCGGACTGTGCTCCTCAGATGCCTGCGGATGTTATGACAGGTGTTATGCAGAAGGATGATGCAGGTCAGCTTGCCGACTATATTGCAGGCAACATCATGCTCGAATATGAGGACAGGCAGTCGATTCTTTCGGTTATTAATCCGATAAGAAGACTTGAAGAAATGTGTGTCCTTCTTGCAACCGAAAGCAATCTTCTTACACTTGAAGCCGATATCAACGATAAGGTGCAGGAGCAGATTGATAAAAACCAACGTGAATATTATCTTCGTGAGCAGATGAAGGTGATTTCCGAAGAGCTCGGCGGCGGTGCATCTCATGAAGAAGAAATCAGCTCATTCAGAGAAGCGATATTCAATCTTAAAGCATCTGACGAAGTAAAAGAAAAGCTTTTTAAAGAATGTGACAGACTCGAAAAATATTCTTCGCATTCACCGGAAGCTGCAGTCAGCAGAAATTACATAGAAACCTGTATTTCTCTTCCGTGGAATAATATGAAGGAAGAAAATTCGGATATAACAAAATCAAGAAAGATTCTTGAAAATGACCACTACGGACTTGAAAAAGTGAAGAAGAGAATCCTTGAATATCTTTCTGTCAGAGTTCTTGCTCCCGATATCAAGGGTCAGATAATCTGTCTTGTCGGTCCTCCGGGTGTCGGTAAAACATCTGTTGCCCGTTCAATTGCAAGCGCAACCGGCAGAGACTATGTGAGAATATCTCTCGGCGGCGTAAAAGATGAAGCTGAAATCAGAGGCCACAGAAAAACATATATCGGTTCAATGCCGGGCAGAATCATTAATGCCATGCAGCAGGCAGGTTCAAGCAATCCGCTTGTGCTTCTTGATGAGGTTGACAAACTTTCGTCGGATTATAAAGGTGATCCCACTTCCGCACTTCTTGAAGTTCTTGACCCCGAACAGAATTCGACTTTCAGAGATCATTATATTGAGCTTCCCTTTGATTTGAGCAGAGTAATGTTTATCACAACTGCGAATATTGAATCAAATATTCCCGACCCTCTGCGTGACAGAATGGAAATAATCGAACTCGGAAGCTATACAGCCGAAGAAAAATTCCATATCGCTAAAAAGCATCTTATTCCCAAGCAGATAAAGCGTCACGGTCTGACTGCAGGCAAAATGAGAATAACTGACAAAGCATTAAGACTTATTATTGAAGGTTATACCCGTGAAGCAGGCGTAAGAGCGCTTGAGCAGAAGATTGCAGCTGTTTGAAGTCGGATTGTAGCCATGTCGTTCT
>JAZSCO010000083.1:0-18425 GCA_045602965.1 Acutalibacteraceae bacterium
ATATTCTATGCTGTCAGGTTTCAACGATACCGAAGAATGTGCAAAGCTTCTTGGTTCAAAACTCAAAGGAATGCTTTGTCATGTAAATCTTATACCGGTCAATGAGGTTGCCGAAAGTCCTTATAAACCGAGTTCGCCAGAAAGAATCGAACGTTTCATCGAGATTCTTTCAAAATACGGTATTAATGCTACCGTCAGAAGAAAACTCGGTTCGGATATTGATGCTTCATGCGGTCAACTCAGACTTAAAGAAAATAAAAACAGGCGGGAGGGGGACTTATCATGAAATTAATTGCTCGTACAGATGCAGGCTTGGTCCGTGAAAATAACCAGGACTCGTATTCTGTTTTTGAGCTTGAAGATGCTGTCATTGCTATTGTTTGTGACGGCATGGGCGGAGCTGCTGAAGGTGCTCTTGCAAGCAATCAGGCTGTTATGGCAATTAAAGAATATATAACTGAACGTTTTTATTCGGGAATGAGCGATATTTCAATCAAGAGTTTGCTTGTTTCTGCAGTTGAAAGCGCCAATCGATTTGTTTTTAATCTCTCCCGTACTGATGAGAATTATTTCGGAATGGGGACTACTGCGGTTGCTGCTATTATTTATGAATCAAACTTATATATTGCTCATGTCGGTGACAGCAGAGCATATAAAAAATCTGATAATATAATAACCCAATTAACCAAAGACCATTCAATTATTCAGCATATGATTGAAAATGGCGAAATTTCTGCAGAAGAAGCTTCTGCGCATCCCGACAAACATATCATAACTCGTGCTTTGGGCGTTGATTCCGATGTTAAAGTTGATTTTTGTCAGGAATCGTTTGATGAGAATGAGCTTCTTATTCTTTGTTCCGACGGTTTATCGAATTATGTCGGAAATAATGAAATTGTTAATCTTACAAGTGACGGCAATTATTTTGATTATGCAGACAAACTTGTTAATCTTGCAAACCAAAACGGTGGCGGCGATAATATAACAGTTGTTATTGTCGGATATTAAATTAATTTTGGATTTGTGGTATTGAAAGGATAGTTTATATGGATAATTACACCGGAAAAAGACTTGATGGCAGATATGAAATTCAGGAAGTAATTGGCGTTGGCGGCATGGCTGTTGTTTATAAAGCCTATGATAATATTGATGACAGAACCGTTGCTGTTAAAATTCTCAAGGAAGAGTATCTTGCAAATGAAGAATTCCGTCGCAGATTCAAGAATGAGTCAAAAGCGATTGCGGTTCTTTCACATCCTAATATTGTTAAAGTTTTCAATGTTAGTTACGGCGATAAGCTTCAGTATATCGTTATGGAACATGTTGAAGGCATCACATTAAAAGAATATATTGAACAGCAGGGTAAACTCGGAATTAAAGAAACTGTTCATTTTACCATGCAGATTCTTCGTGCTCTTCAGCATGCTCATGATAAAGGCATTGTTCACAGAGATATCAAGCCTCAGAACATCATGCTTCTTTCAAACGGTAATATTAAAGTAACTGATTTCGGTATTGCCCGTTTCAGTTACAGTGATACCAAAACAATGACGGACAGCGCTATCGGTTCTGTTCATTATATCAGTCCTGAACAGGCAAGAGGCGATACAACTGACGACAGAGCGGATATCTATTCTGTCGGTGTTGTTCTTTATGAGATGCTCACAGGTCAGCTTCCTTTCCAGAGCGATAACTCAGTTTCTGTTGCACTTATGCAGCTTCAGACTGACCCAAAACGTCCCAGAGAACTCAACAGCAGTATTCCTGTCGGTCTTGAGCAGATTGTTATGCATGCTATGCAAAAAAATGCAAAAGACAGATATCTTACAGCTGCCGAAATGCTTCTTGATATTGAAGAATTCAAGCGTAATCCGACAATAAGATTCCAGCGTGATTATTTTGTTGATAATGATCCTACTAAGTTTGTACCTAAAAAGCCTTCGGCTGCGATTAACACTCCTGTTCAGCAACCTGTTGATAATCATCCTGAATTTAATGATTATGAGGAAGATGAAGAAGAACGTTCAGGCAAAGGCGGACTTATCGCAATCGGTGTCTCGATAGGACTTGTTGCTCTTGCACTTTTTGTTTTTGTTTTCCTTTATTTCTTTACGGATGTTTTCCAGCCCGATACTCTTGTTGTTCCTAATTTCTTCGGTAAGAATTATGAAACAGAGATTAAAGGTTCTGATTACGAAAGTGACTTTGTGTTTATTGTTGAATCAGTTTCCAACAGTTCATATGAAAACGGCACTGTGTTCTTCCAGTCACCTGCAAGTGGCCAGAAGGTTAAACCCGAAAACAACGTTATCACTCTTTCAGTTGCAGATAACGCTCAGGAGCTTGTTGTTCCTGATGTTGTCGGTTACCAACATGAGCTTGCCAAGGAAACTCTTGAATCTAAAGGATTCCACGTTCAGTCTCTCCCGATTCTGAATCTTGTTGAAGATTTCGGTACTGTTATTAAAACAGATCCTGCAGCAAACACCGAAGTAAGTAAAGATACTACAATCATTGTCTATTTTGCAAGCGATGAAGATCTTATTCCCGTTCCCGATAATGCTGTTGGCTGGGATATTGAAATGGCAAAGGCTATTATTGAATCCGTTGGTCTTACTGTTGACGATGAAATTGTATATGAAAACAGTTCTGAAACAAGCGGAACAGTTATCAGAACTGAGCCTGAAGCGGGCGAAAAGGTTATTCAGGGCAGCAAAGTAACTCTTATTGCAAGTAACGGTATTCCTGAAGTTGGAACTGCTACTCTTACAATTAATCTTCCTTCATCGGGTAGTACAAGAGGCAATTTTGAGGTGTTTATTAATAATGAGTCTTATATAACCAAGACTCTTCTTATGGACGGTAAGGAATATTCAACTGAAATCCAGGGCAGCGGTTCAGATGTTTCTGTTAAGGTTTATATTGATGACAGAGAATACTACACCTGCACTGTTGATTTCACAAAGAATCCTGCAGTTATAAGTAACGGCTCTTATTCTTCAAGCACACCGATTGCAACCAGAAAGTCGATGCCCAATGTTACAGGTCTTTCATATGAAACAGCTGTTGCTCAGCTCAATGCTCAAGGCTTCCATAATGTTAAAAAGGAAGAAAAGATTGTAACATTATCCAGCGACGTCAATAAAGTTCTTTCGCAGACGCCGTCAGCATCAAATCAGGCTATTCTTGGCGGAATAAACACATATCCTCTTGATACTGAAATTGTTCTTGTTGTTGGTAAAGAATTAGGCTTATGATTCAGATAGACGGAATAATTATTAAAGGTATCGGCGGTTTCTATTATGTTGAAACCGCCGACGGCATATATGAATGCAAAGCACGCGGTGCTTTTCGTAAATCGGGAATAAAGCCTCTTGCAGGTGACCGAGTATCAATCAGTATAAATGACAAAGCTGAAAATACGATTGAAAAGATTTATGACCGTAAAAATTTCCTTGACAGACCTCCTGTTGCAAATGTTGATAAGCTTTTTATTGTTTCATCAGTTTGTGAGCCGAAACCTGTTCTTTTGATTATTGACAGACTTACCGCGATGGCAACAATAAAAGACATTGAACCTATCGTTGTTTTTACAAAAACCGATCTTAATGATGCTTCTGAATTCGTTGAGATATATCAAAAAGCAGGTATCAAAGCTTATGCTGTTTCTTGTAAGAGCGGAGAAGGTGTTGAGTTAGTAAAGAATGAACTCAAAGGATGCATCAGCGCTTTTTGCGGCAATACCGGTGTCGGAAAGTCTTCGTTACTTAATGCAATAGACGAATCTCTTTCATTGAAAACAGGGGAAATCAGCGATAAACTAGGCAGGGGAAGACACACAACAAGACATAGCGAAATGATAAAAATTGAAAACGGTTATGTTGCTGATACGCCAGGTTTTTCTTCGTTTGATATTGAAGAAAATGAGATAATTCTGAAAGATGATTTGCCCTATGCATTCAAGGAATTTGAACAGTATATGGGAGAATGTAAATTCACTTCCTGTCTTCATGTCAAAGATAAAGGCTGTCGTATTCTTCAAGCTGTTGAAGATGGTGATATTCCTGTTTCGCGGCATGAGAGTTACTGTGCCATGATGGAAGAAGCAAAGACAGTTAAAGAATGGGAAATCAGAAAAAAGTAAATATGTAACGAAAAATCATTTTCTTGATTATAATGTATTGAGTGAGGACTCAGGCTTATTACGGGATGTGATTTTTTGAGATATGAAACTAAAGGGATTGCGTGTATAGCGTTTGCAATCGGAATGATTGCTGCCGCGTTGTTTCCTTACACTTTTGCTGTTTTGATTATTGCGGTAATAATGTTAATAGCGGGCTTGAGCCTTTGCCGATTCTGACGAAGGGGAGGCCTATGATGAAAATTGTTGTTATCAGAAGTCCAAAGATGTTAAGCGGAATTTTGAAAATGATATTTGGAATCAAGAATAACGGCACATTATAAAAATTTTGGCGGCTTTAATTGCCGCCTTTTTTAAAATGAGGTTAAACTATGAAAATTGCGATTAACCCGAATAATAAATATCAGATTTTTGAGAGAATCGGAGCAAGCGGTGCATGGTGGGCACAGATTGTCGGCGGATGGGATCATATTGATCCTAAAAGTGGAAAAACTGTCAGAGACAGAATATCCGAGCTTCTATATAATAAAGAAACCGGAATCGGAATGGGTATTTATCGCTATAATATCGGTGCAGGTTCCAAACATTCAGGAAAAGGCGAGTACAGTATGCCGGCGAGAAGCACTGAATGTTTTGAGATATCAAATGGTCAATATGATTGGAGCAGAGATAAAAATGCTGTTTATATGATGCGTCAAGCTGTCAAAGACGGCGCGGATGAAGTGATATTCTTTGTCAATTCACCACCTGAAAGGCTCACTAAAAACGGAATGGCTCATGCTGATAAAGGCAAGTTTTTCAAAGAGAATATTTCCCGTTTAAATTATAAAGAATTTGTCGACTATTGTCTTGATATAACAGAGCATTTCGTTGAAGAAGGCTTACCCGTCAGATATATTTCTCCGGTTAATGAGCCTGTATGGGTCTGGAATGGAGGACAGGAAGGTTGCCATTATAAACCGCATAGTGTTGCAAAGGTGTTCGAAGTTTTTGCAGATGAAATAATCAAAAGACCTTCTTTGAAAGATGTAAAATTATCCGGTGCAGAATCAGGAGACTTGAGATGGTTCAATAAAACATATACAAGAAAATTATTAAAAAATGAAAAAGTGCGTTCTTTAATTGATGCTGTTGATGTTCATTCCTATTGTTTGCCGATTCCTATACCGTTTAATGTTCCTGTTTTGAATGACAGAGTTGGCTTTATCAAACGTTTCAGAAAGTGGATGAATAAATATTATCCGGATATTCCTGTTAAAATGAGCGAGTGGTGTCATATGCAGGGCGGAAGAGATAAGTCTATTGATTCTGCTCCTGTTATGGCTAAAACAATGTATGAAGATATTGTTTTTCTTAATGTTACTTCATGGCAACATTGGATTGCCGTTTCGGAGGTCAATTATTGCGACGGATTAATTTATATTAATCTTGATGATAAGACCTTTGAAATGACAAAACGCTATTATGCTACGGGAAACTTTTCAAAGTATATTGTTCCCGGTTCTGTAAGAATTGACGCCGTTTGTGATGATAAAGATTTATTGACAATTGCATTTGAAAATAACGGTGAAATAACACTGATTGCAATCAATATCTCAAACGAATCGAAAACCGTTGAATTGCCCGGCAAAAAAATCAGAATGATTGTTACAGATAAACATAATGATTTAACTGAATCTGTTGTGACGGCTTGTAATATAAAAATATCACCTAAATCAGTTAATACTATGGTATTTATAATATAATAACAGGTGGGATTATATTGAAAAAGAAATTATCGTCATTTATAGGCTTGATAAAGAATAATTGGAAAACTCCTCCTGAGGGCAGATATATGCCTTTTAAAGAAATAGCATCTTTATCGGTTGGCGGAATTGGCGTCAAATTTATCATGTATTGCGTAGGAAACATGATAATAAGCATAGGCAACAGCCTTATCGGTAACACGATTGGAATTGACCCAAAGGCAATTTATGTTATTTATATCATAAGCGTTTTATCAAGCTTTCCTCTTACTGCATTAAGAGCAAGAATGATTGACAACTGTAAGAGCATGAAAGGAAAATACAGACCGTATATTCTTTCGATGGGTATTCCAACCGTAATTCTCGGAATTTTGTTTATCTGGATGCCCTATGAGAATATGAATCTTGTTTCCAAATGTGTAACCGTGCTTATATTTAATATTGGATTTCAGTTTTTTTATAATTTTTACACTGATGCTTACGACAGCATGATTAATGTTTTATCGCCAAATACTATTGAACGTACCGATGTTTATGCTGTTAAGGCTGTTGTTGAAAATTTATCGCCTTCGATTGCCAATATTTTCCTTCCGTTAGTTGCAAAACTAATTACAGGTGACAACACGCTTTATGATTTAAGAGTTTACAGATATCTTTATCCTCCGATGCTTATTGTCGGATTTCTAATTTCTGTTTTGGTTTATGTCAATACTCAGGAAAGAATTATTCAGCCCGGCAGTCATATAATCAGAATTAGCTTTATAGATGCATTCAGGGCAGTTATAAAGAATAAGTATTTCTGGATAATTTCTTTTGCAGGATGGCTTGGATTCCTTGAAAACTCATTCAACACAATAATCGGTTGGCTTTATAATTATCAGGCGGCTTGTTCTGCCGGGGAATATGCAATTATAACAGCAATAGTCGGTAACGCATCGTTATGGCCTAATCTTTTTGCACCTTATCTAATAAGAAAATTCGGGAAGAAAAATGTTCTGATTTTCAGTAATATTATGAATATTGCGTTTATTGCTTTGATGCTTCCTGTAATCAGGATAAAAGGAGCTAATATTATCTGGATCTTGCTTGTGTTTACATTTATTAATCAAATGCTTACATCTCTCGGTCACTTTATGAATCCAAGTCTTAATGCCGATATCAGAGACTATCAGCATTATATTTCGGGTGAAAGGATCGACGGTATGTTTGCTGCTGTGGGTCTTATTGGAAGCGTTATTTCGCTTGCGACTAATTCTGTTCTTCCTGTTATATATGAAAGGGCAGGTCTTAACAGGGATGTTGCTCTTTCTCTTGGATATGACGGTTCAAATGTTTACGATGTTTTATATAACAGTGAATATTTTACTCATATTTGTTCCGTTCTCATTATTGCCTCAGTCATCGGAGCTGCATTGAATGTTATTCCTTTCTTTTTCTATGATTTAACTGAAACTAAACAGCGTGCAATGATTACTGTTCTAAAAATCAGAGCTTTATTCGAAGATTACGGTAACGGAGTTTTAACAGATGAGGATTTGGTTGAAGCTATTGATGTTATAAAAGAGGCAAAAAATAACGAAGGAAAACAGCTTAATATAATTAGAAAAGATAACCTGAAAACTGCGAAAAAGACAAAAGATAAATCAAAAATTAAATTTGCTAAATCCGAACTTCAGACACTAATAGATGAAAATGAAAAAATAATAATTTCTGAATATGTTTTGAATGAGATGAACAGATTTAATACAGACGAAGGAAAAGAAGAGGTTAAAATTGCAAAGGAAATTGTTTCTGCAGGTCTTCTGAATTTTATGCTTCCGGTTTCTTCTTATTCAGATACGTCATTTATTATTTCAAAAAAGAGTGAACTTAAAATTTCATTAAAAACAATCAGAAAATATTATCCTGACGGTTTGTCTGAATATGATTCATCTGTTATTGAAAACCTCTTTGACGAAAGAGATAATACGGAAAAAATGATTCGGGAAACTCTTCAGAAAATGAAAGAAGCTAGTGAAGCGGGTAATAAACAGCTTTATAATGAACTTAAACCTGAGCTTGAAAAATTGAGAATACATAAAGCTCAAATCAAAGCAGAAATTAAGAAAGAAACAAAAAAATATAATATTTATAACAGAGCTGCAAAACCGTATCTTGATGCTGTAAGAATTGTTAAACAATATGAAAATTACAATGAATTTGACAATATTGCTGACAGATATGAATCGATAAAAAGCTCAACATAAAAATTCACCCCTCGGCATTTAGCTGAGGGGTGATAATTTTAGAATTAATACTCAAGTGAGCCTTCGAAAACAAGCTTGGTTGAGCCTGTGAGAAGAACTCCGTCATCGCTGTAGTTTACGATAAGATCGCCACCGGGAAGTTTAACGGTAATGTCAGTGTTTTTCTTGCAGAAACCGTTTTCAACAGCTGCAACTGCAGCTGCGCAAGCGCCTGTACCGCAAGCAAGTGTTTCGCCGTTACCGCGTTCCCAAACTCTCATTTTAATTGTTGTTTCATTAACAACTCTGACAAATTCAGTGTTTACTCTGTGAGCAAAAATATCTGCCTTTTCGAATGAAGGACCAACTTTTTCTATGTCAATTATATCAACTCTGGGAACAAAAACAACGCAGTGGGGATTACCCATTGATACACATGTGATATTATGAGTTTCACCTTTAATCTCAACGGGACAATTAATGAATTTATTCTGACCTTTTGCACCGGTAACTGCATTTTCAAGATCAGCTTTGCCCATGTTTGCACAAACAGAACTTACCTTGCCATTCATAACATAGAGTTCTACTGTTCTGATGCCGCTTGCTGTTTCAATAGTAACAGTATCGGAATCGGTATCAACATATCCTTTGTCATAAACATACTTGGCTACTGAACGGATTGCGTTACCGCCCTGTCTGCCTTCACTTCCGTCAAGATTGAATACTCTCATTTTGACCTGAGCAACATTGGATTTTTCGATAAGAATAACGCCGTCACAACCAACACCGTGATGTCTGTCGCAAATATTAACGCAAAGACTTTCAGGACATGTAATGGAATTGTCAAAGTTTTCAATGATTACATGATCATTGCCTGAAGCGTCCATCTTAGCAAACTTAAGTGTGCGTCTTTCGGTACGCATATCGTTGATATCAACAAGCTCTGTGTTTTCCTGGTTAAAACGGCTTGCGATTATGTCAGCGAGAGCGTTTGCAGTATCAAGAGAAGTGATGCAGGTGATAGAAAGCTGTATTGCTCGTCTCTGAAGAGCTATGTAGTCACCCATTGTTGAATCCTGAAGAGCGCCTGTGTATACAACGTAATTTACTTTTCCGCTTTCAAGAAGTTCAAAGATATCGTTGCCTTCATCCATGCCTCTTACGTATTCAACATCTATGCCAAGCTGCGAAATAGCATCTGCAGTATCTTTAGTAGCAAAAATCTTTATTTTAAGGTCATCAAGTTTCTTTGCGAGTGAAACAGCATCAAGAATATCGTGCTTATCAACACTCAGGAGAATTCCGATACCTTTTTCTGCTGTGGGAAGCTGAATATTGAATCCCGCAGAAGTGAGTCCCTTGAAGAGTGCTTCAGCCATTGTTTTACCGATGCCGAGAACTTCACCGGTTGACTTCATTTCGGGTCCGAGGATTGAGTTAACATCCGAAAGTTTTTCAAATGAGAAAACAGGAACTTTAACAGTAAAATAGGGGGGAGTCTTATAAAGACCAGTACCGTAGCCAAGATCTTTAAGTGCGTGTCCAACCATTACTTTTGAAGCAATGTCAACCATGGGAACACCGGTTACCTTGCTGATATAAGGAATGGTTCTCGAAGCTCTGGGGTTAACTTCTATAACATAAAGCTTGTTATGATAAATAAGATACTGAATATTAACAAGACCTTTTGTACCAAGTGAAAGTGCAAGTTTCTCAGAACATTCGATAATATTCTTTCTCATCTTATCGTTGAGGTTATAAGGCGGATAAACAGCAATTGAGTCACCGCTGTGAACACCGGCTCTTTCAACGTGTTCCATGATACCGGGAATAAGTACGTCTTTGCCGTCTGAAATAACGTCAACTTCAAGTTCTGTACCCATCATGTATTTATCAACAAGAACAGGATTTTCAATTTCACCCGAAAGGATAATATCCATATAACGTTCAACATCAGCGTCTTCATGAGCGATTGTCATATTCTGACCGCCGATGACGTATGAAGGACGGAGAAGAACAGGATAACCGAGAGTATTTGCA
This sequence comes from Acutalibacteraceae bacterium, assembly GCA_045602965.1. Lineage (GTDB taxonomy): Bacteria > Bacillota > Clostridia > Oscillospirales > Acutalibacteraceae > CAG-177. Next base: position 10,152 of record JAZSCO010000083.1, read on the forward strand.
GCATTAAGAGCTTCCTGCTTTGTCATAACGCCCATACCCTTGGGTCTGCGAATTGCAAATTTTTCAAGAAGGGCATCAAAGCGCTCTCTGTCTTCTGCGGTATCAATACCGTCAGCAGAAGTACCGAGAATTGTAATGCCGTTTTCGTCAAGGAATTTTGTAAGCTTGATAGCAGTCTGACCGCCGAATGCTACAACAACACCGATGGGCTTTTCAACCTTAATGATGTTCATAACATCTTCAGGAGTAAGAGGTTCGAAATAGAGTCTGTCAGCTGTGTCATAGTCAGTTGAAACAGTTTCAGGGTTGTTATTAATGATCGCAACCTCATAACCGAGTTCTTTAAGTGTCCATACGCAGTGAACGGATGAATAGTCGAATTCGATACCCTGACCGATTCTGATGGGACCTGAACCGAGAACAATAATTCTGTCTTTTTCACTCTTATCAAGGAAAGGACGAGCTTCGCATTCACGGTCGTATGTTGAATAAAAATAGGGAGCAGCTACAGGGAAGTTTGATGAACAAGTGTCAACGATCTTATAAACAGCTTCTTTATGTGCAGGAAGCTCTTTGACACCTGAAAGTCTCTTAAGAGCTGCATCTGTATAACCGTAAAGCTTACCTTGATTATACTTTTCTTCATCTATATTGCCGTTTTCAATTGATTTTTCAAAATCAGCAAGATTCTTGAGTTTAATAAGGAACCATTCGGTTATCTTTGTAATTTCATGAATTTCTTCAATTGACATACCGCTCTTGATTGCTTCAAAAACAGAGAAGAGACGCATATCATCAGTATTCTTAAGTCTGTCAATGAGAGGTGCATTTGTTTTGGGAACAGCATTGAGAGTGTCAAGAGAAATTTCAGCGCCTCTGACAGCTTTCATGATAGCCATTTCAAATGTAGGACCGATTGACATTACTTCACCGGTTGCCTTCATCTGTGTACCAAGCATGCGGCTTGCATTAACAAATTTGTCGAAGGGCCACTTGGGAAGCTTAACAACAATATATTTAACATCAGGCTCAAATGCAGCGCAGTCAAGACCGGGTTCATCGATTTTGATTTCATCAAGAGTAAGGCCGAGAGCAAGCATTGCGGTAACCTTAGCAATGGGGTAACCTGTTGCTTTACTTGCAAGAGCGGATGAACGGGAAACTCTGGGGTTAACTTCGATAACTGCATAGTTCATGCTGTTGGGTTCAAGAGCAAACTGGCAGTTACATCCGCCGATAATGCCGAGAGCATCAACGATATCAAGAGATGCTTTACGAAGCATCTGATATTCTTCGTCGGTAAGAGAAAGAGCAGGAGCAGCAACGATACTGTCGCCTGTATGAATACCAACGGGGTCAAAGTTTTCCATGCTGCACACAGCGATGCAATTGCCGGCACTGTCACGCATAGTCTCAAATTCGATTTCTTTCCAACCAAAAATGTATTTTTCAACAAGAACTTGAGTGATGGGGGAGAGGTCAAGTCCTGTTTTTGCAATAACAGCAAGTTCTTCGGGATTATTGGCAACACCGCCGCCACCGCCGCCGAGTGTAAATGCAGGTCGGATAATGATGGGATATCCGATTTTTTCTGCAATGGCAAGAGCTGTTTCAACATCGTTAGCAATTTCTGAAGGAATAACAGGCTGATTGATTGATTTCATTGTGTCGCGGAACATTTTTCTGTCTTCAGCTTTGTCAATTGCTTCAGCATTGGTACCGAGGAGTTTAACGCCCTGACTTTCGAGATAACCGTCTTTGCTGAGCTGCATGGCAATTGTCAGACCCGTCTGACCGCCGAGACCGGCAAGAAGACTGTCGGGCTTTTCTTTTTCAATTATTCTTTTAACTGTGTCGGCAGTAACAGGCTCAAGATAGATTTCATCAGCAAGAGCCTTATCAGTCATAATGGTTGCGGGGTTTGAGTTAACAAGAACAACATCAAGTCCCTTGTCTCTGAGCACGCGGCAAGCCTGGGTACCTGCATAGTCAAATTCAGCAGCCTGTCCCATAACAATAGGACCTGGACCGATAACCATAACTTTCTTAATGATTTTATTGTTTGGCATAAAATAACCCCCTTGTTAGCAATCAGTCTTTAAGAAGCTTAACGAGAACAGCTTTTTGAGCATGAAGTCTGTTTTCTGCTTCTTCAAAAATTTCCTTTGCATGTTCTTCAAAAACTTTTGCGGTAATTTCTTCTTCTCTGTGAGCGGGGAGACAATGTAGAACCATTGCATCGGGCTTGGCAACAGCCATCAGACTGTCATTAATCTGATAACCGGCAAAAATTTTCTTTCTTCTTTCTGCTTCACTTTCCTGACCCATTGAAGCCCATACGTCTGTATAAAGTACATCAGCGTCTTTTGCAGCCTCATAAATGTTTGAAGTGCAAGTGAAGTCTCCGTTTTTTGATGCCCATTCCATAATTTCGGCATCGGGTTGATGGCTTTCGGGGCATCCGATGCTGACAGACATTCCCATTTTAATTCCGCCAACAATAAGTGAATGGGCCATATTATTTCCGTCGCCGATATAGCAGAGTTTATGACCTTTGATAGAACCTTTGAACTCACGGATTGTCATGAGGTCTGCAAGAACCTGGCAGGGATGACAATAGTCTGTGAGACCGTTAATAATAGGAATAGTACCGAAATCGGCAAGAGTTTCAACGTCGCTCTGTTTATATGTTCTGATCATGATTCCGTCAAGATATCCGGAAAGAACTCTTGCTGTATCTTCAACAGGTTCGCCTCTTCCGAGCTGAATATCATTTGAGCTGAGGAAAAGAGCCGAACCGCCAAGGTCATACATACCGACTTCAAACGAAACTCTTGTTCTTGTTGATGATTTAGTAAAAATCATGCCAAGAGTTTTACCCTTAAGATGGTGATGTTCAATACCGTTTCTTTTTTCATATTTGAGCTGATCGGCGAGATTGAGAATCTCATTGATTTCATCAGGACTCAAATCCATAAGTTTAAGTAAATGCTTCATATTTTCCTCCAAAGCAATAAAATACATATTATGTTCATTATCTCATATACTATAACATATATTTAAAACATTTTAAAGTATATTTTCAAATTTTTTCAAAAAAAATTCCACCCTTTCTGAGGGTGGAATGGGTTTAATTGAAAGTTTTGATTAATTCATCGATTTTTACATAAACCAATCCTACAAATTCAACAACTTTATAAAGAACCCTGTGAATAACGCTTCTGATACTTTTATCTTTGCGTGCGGAAGTAGTTCTTTCGATTGTTATGCTGTCAAGAAGTTCACTGTTATCTCCTCTTCTTGTTTCAACAATCATCTTATTATCCTTAAACTCAAGAGTTGAATAAGTTGTTACATCATTTTCAATAAAACTGTACGCAAGGTGATCAGCTTCATAATCCATAATAACTTTTTCGCAAACTGAATTTGAGTTAAGATAAATAATTCCCTCGGGGTTAGTGTAAGTTTTTCCGCTTTCGGCTTTTTGAACAATTTTACCAAGTTCCATGAAATGTGAACGACCCTGAGAATGTGTGTGACCTGTTATAACAAAATCGAAATCGTATGATTCAAAAATAGGTGTAAAAATTGTTGAAAGAAGAAGTTCGGTTTCCAAATCTCCGATTGAATCACCGGCTCCGTAAATTCCGTGGTGAACAACTCCTATTCTCCATTTTGCATCTTCATTAAGAGAAACAGCTTCTTTTGTCATTGCCATGTGGTCAGGAGCATTACCTGATGTTGAAGCATAGAAGAGATAAAGAACATCGCCATATCTGAACCAGAAATCTCTGTCAATACCTCTGAAATGTTTTCCGTAGTATTCGTTAGGCATATTTGTATAGTAATTATACTTCATGCCTTTTTTGTCATGATTACCGATTGCAAGTGCCATCGGTAGACTTCTTAAAGCTTCGGGCATAAGAAGAGTCTGCCATTCTGAGTCTGTTTGTCCAGTAGAGGTATTGTCGCCTGGGGAAACGAGATAGCTGATGTCAGGGTTTAAAGCGAGTGCTTCAGCAAGAACGTTGTTCCAGTTGAATCCGATATCCGACTGTGTGTATGAATCTGTTCTTGTATCTTCCGCAATTTGAATATCACCAACAACAAGTACTTTATGATTTTTGAATGATTTTGTTTCATATTTACAGATTTCGCTCCATTTTTCACCGGTATACCACTGATAATAGTAAGAAGTGTTTTCTTTTAAATCTGTAATTGTTACTCTGCAAACAACCTGTGAGTCATTATCTGCATCAGTAATTTCACCTGAAAATTCCTTATAAATATTCATATCTGAGTTTTCAGACAGTCTGACGGTTGCAACAGCTGTTCCTTTATCAGAGTGCCAGCAAAGACTGACTTCTGTTTCATTTGCGCCGATGCAGAGCGTTGGAAGATTGTTATAAGGATAATTAGAAGCGTAATACATATCCCATTCATCCCTTGTTAGTTTAGGTGCATTAAAACTGGCAAAAGCAAGAATATTTGACGAGATTATTAAGGAAATAATTAATACAAATGATAAAAATTTTTTCATAAATACTCCTTATTTTTGTGGACAGTGATTGGTTGCTATGATATCAATGCCCGTATCAAGGATGTTGCTGATAAGGATATCGCCAAGCTTTACGGGAGCATTAACAGATGTTGAGTTGATAATACTCATGCAATCCATTATTTTATCTTTGGGAATTGCGCCTGCAGACTTGCAAGGAACAACATTATATACACCGTCATTGACCTTAACGGTAGTTGCAAGACTTCTGACAGGATTGGTACATTCGGTTCTGGCATAAGCATCACCGCGTTTGCATGTATTACCTTTAATTGAAATGATTTCACCGTTGTCTGACAATTCAACTGTAACAGGACATCCCATGGGACAAGCAACGCAAATAATATTTTTCTGCATAAGTCACACCTCCACGGAAATTTCGATTTTACCGCCTTCGGCAAAATTCTTGAGCATTTCATTTTTAAGAGTAACGTCTTCCATTTCACCGGGAGCGAGTCTGGGTCTCTTGCGTGAAATGATTTCTTCACCGTTATATTTTACAACGATTCTGGCGTTTTTATAAACCTGTCCGACTCTGAAATACAGCTTTACATCGCCTTCATTTTTTATGTTTACTTTCTGAGGAACAATATATCTTACACCGTTTACACCTTTTGTTTCGATGTATGATTCGTCCTGAGTATTTCCGAGAACATATTTTGCAGCTCCTTCACCAGCGGTCTGGCTTTCAAGAGTAACATAGTCAACAAGATCATGTACATGAAGAACATTGCCGCAAGCGAAAACGCCTTTATGAGATGTTTCTCTGAATTCATTAACAACAGCACCGCTTGTTACAGGGTCAAGTTCTATTCCGACCGCTCTTGTCAGTTCATTTTCAGGAATAAGACCGACAGAAAGAAGGAGAGTGTCGCATTCAATGTAACGCTCCGAACCTTTGATAGGCTTGCGGTTTTCATCGACGTCAGCGATAGTAACACCTTCAATTCTTCCTTTGCCGTGAATATCAACAACAGTGCAGCTGAGATAAAGAGGAATACCGAAATCATCAAGACATTGAACGATATTTCTGGTAAGACCGCTCGAATAAGGCATGAGTTCACAAACGCATTTAACCTCTGCGCCTTCAAGCGTCATTCTTCTTGCCATAATAAGACCGATATCACCTGAACCGAGAATAACAACCTTTTTTCCGGGCATATAGCCGTCAATGTTAACATATTTCTGTGCAGTGCCTGCACTCATTACGCCTGAAGATCTTGTTCCGGCAATATTGAGCGCACCTCTGGGTCTTTCACGGCAACCCATTGCAAGAATAATTGCTTTTGCCTGAATTTCAAGCAGACCGTCTGTTTTATTAACAGCATAAACGATATTGTTTTCTGTTATTTCGAGAGCCATGGTATCAGTTTTATACTCAATATCATTTTCATTAACAAGAGAAATGAATCTGTCGGCATACTCTGGACCCGAAAGTTCCTCACCGAAATAATGAAGACCGAATCCGGTATGAATGCACTGTTCAAGAATACCGCCGAGAGTTTCTGCTCTTTCAAGAATAAGAATGCTGTTTACTCCGCATTCTTTTGCTTTGAGTGCAGCTGCCATGCCTGCAGGACCTCCGCCGATAACAACTATATCATAATTAAGCATCATTCACACCTCACTTTGTTCTTTCATAAAGGATCTTTGAATTTCCGCCGCACTTGGTAATTTCATTAATTTCAACACCAAGTTCTCTTGCGAGAAGTTCAACAACTTTTGAACCGCAGAATCCACCTTGGCACCTTCCCATGCCTGCTCTTGTTCTTCTTTTAATACCGTCAACATCTCTTGCACCGGCAGGAGCATGTATTGCATCAAGGATTTCGCCTTCTGTTATTGTTTCACAGCGGCAAATAATTCTGCCGTATGAAGGGTTCTTTTCAATGAGAGCCTTTCGTTCTTCGTTAGTCATATGTCTGAAACGAACAGGTTCTTCTCTTTCTTCAATAAAACCAGTTTTGGGGGTAGCTGATGTTTTTTCAATGATAATATCTTTGACATAGAGAGCAATTGCAGGTGCTGATGAAAGACCTGGAGATTCAATACCTGCAACATTTATGAAACGGTCGTTCTTTTCGCTGGGTTCAATAATGAAATCGTTTCTGTCACAGTGAGCTCTCAGACCTGCGAATGATGTGATTACCTCACGGGTTGTAAGACAGGGGACAGATTTTTTTGCGATTTCAAGAATATCAGAAAGTGTATCAGCTGTTGTAGCTACATCTTCCTTATCATCAATATCAAGAGCACTCGGACCGAGAAGAAGGTTTCCGTCAACAGTCGGAGTAACTAGAATTCCTTTACCCATCTTTGAAGGGCATTGGAAAATCGTATGATTAGCAAGCTTCCCGACAGATTTGTCGCAAAGCATATATTCGCCTTTTCTGGGGTGTGTGTGAATGGAGTTGTCGTCAATGAGAGATGCAATTTCGTCACAGTAAACACCTGCTGCATTAATAATGTAATCAGCAATGACTTTGTTGTTTCCGTCAGATATTACAAATGAACCGTCTGAGCTGTCGATTGATTTAACTTCGAAGTTTCTGATAAATTCAGCCCCGTTAATAACGGCATTTTCTGCTGCTGCAATTGTGAGTTCATAAGGGCATACAATGCCTGCAGTAGGAGCCCAGAGAGCAGCAATTGCTTCGTTACTGATGTAAGGTTCTGATTTACGAAGCTTATCTGAATCATAGATTTCAAGACCGGGTACACCGTTTATTTTACCTCTTTCAAGAAGTTCATTGAGTGTTTCGACTTCTTCGTTTGAAAAAGCAACAACAAATGAACCGACAGGTTTATAAGGTACAGAAAGCTTTTTGCAAAGATCGGGCATGAGAGCTGTGCCTTCAACATTGAGTTTTGCTTTAAGTGTACCGGGTTTAGCATCAAATCCGGCGTGTACAATTGCACTGTTTGCCTTCGAAGTACCCATAGCCATATCATTACACTTTTCAACAAGAGCAATTTTCAGACTGTAACGGCTGAGTTCTCTTGCGATCAATGAGCCGATTACACCTGCGCCGATAACGGCAACATCATATTTCATTGAAATAACCTCCATTTGTAAAATGCTTTAAAAATTATAGCATATAATTTTATATAAAACAACTGTTTAATTAACAATTTTTTTACATATATTAATGATTTATTCTAATTTAATATTAAATTAATTTTCTTGACAATTACATCTTATTATGTTAAACTCAAATCATAATTCAACGGATTTATGTAACTGACGGAATGAAGCAGAGTATACTGCGTGGGAGCATAAATCCGGATTAATGCCGACCGTCTGGGCAGTCTTATCCATACGGATGAGACTGCCTTTATTAATTTTTTTATGAAAGGAAGTAACAAACTATGATGACAGATATCGAAATAGCTCAGTCTGTTGAAATGAAACCTATTACTGAAATCGCATCTGTTGCAGGAATTGACTCAAAATATCTTGAACAGTACGGAAATTATAAAGCAAAAGTCGATCTTTCACTTCTTAATGAAAGTGAAAAAAAAGACGGAAAACTTGTTCTTGTTACTGCTATTACTCCTACGCCTGCAGGCGAAGGAAAAACAACAACAACCATTGGTCTTGCGGACGGTCTTAAAAAAATCGGCAAAAATGTAATGGTTGCACTTCGTGAGCCTTCTCTCGGACCTGTTTTCGGAGTTAAGGGCGGTGCAGCAGGCGGCGGATATGCGCAGGTTGT
>JAZSCO010000084.1:0-3995 GCA_045602965.1 Acutalibacteraceae bacterium
TCTGGCCTATGAGCATTGCCCCCTGGCACGTTCAGATTTGCTGCCTGAGAGCAGACGATGCAGAATGCAAGGGCGTATCGGATGATCTTTATCAGAAGATGCTTGATGACAGAATTGAAGTTATCTATGACGACAGAAACATCCGTCCCGGCGCAATGTTCTCCGACGCTGACCTTCTCGGCGTTCCCGTCAGAGTTATCGTAAGCCCCAGAAATCTTAAAGAAGGCGTTTGCGAAATCGTTACAAGAGACAAGGAAATCAGCATGAAGGTTGAACTTGACAAGGTTATTGAAACCGTTAAGGGTATCATTGCTGACAGACTTAAATAAAAAAACAGGTACCCTGCATATGCAGGGTGCTTAATTTTATCAAAAAGTAAAAAGCCTTGCTTATCCGAAGATAAACAAGGCTTTGTTGATGGTGCCGGTGACCGGGGTCGAACCGGTACGGTATCGCTACCAACGGATTTTGAGTGATGTAACTCATCCGGAAACCACAACCATCAAAAGGAATTTAAAGGAACAAAAAATCCTCAAAATCCTTATATATCACCAGAAATTCATTGTGTAATCATCTTTAAACCTGAAATCCTCGAAAAAATCGTGAATAAAAAATTTACTCTTTCGGCGACTTTCGGGGGTCGATTCAATTTTAACAACATCAAACGTACTTAATTCAGAATTTAAGTACGTCAAATATTATAACTTAATTCTCCGCCATTGACAATACCTTTAAGGAGAATTATATGGAAAAAATGAATTAAGAAAAAAATTTCGCAAATATCCTGACTTAATTACAATTCCACAGTTTTGTGAAATGCTTGGCGGTATTTGTCCTAACTCTGCAAGAAAAATAATCAAAGGTAAACATATTAAAACATTTTATATAAGATGTACTTACATCATTCCAAAAGAAGCTGTAATTGATTATATCCTCAGCCAACATTATAAAGAATTCGCTAAAAAATTAAAAAATCATATTTAGTAATCTGCCGTATTGACGGCAAATCTCTTGAGTTACTTCATCGAAGGTAAGGGTAAAAACAGAACGCAAAGGGGCTATCATTCATTACAGATTTTTCGGGGTAGTTGAGAATCCCGTAAAAGAGGAAAACATAGTCCTCGAAACAAGACAAGGTGTAGCCGTGGAATATCTCACGGCATAACAAAAAAGAGCAGCTCAAAGCCTGCTCGATACATAACTAATTATACTAAATTTAACAATGAGGAAATGTAAAAAAGAAAAGTGAGTATTCACTTGTGTAATGAATACTCACTATGGTGCAGGTGTTTATAACACAAGCAGTTCTCCGGTAATACATATTCTATATTTCGTACTCTAATATATTTCATCAGACACAGAGAAATACATAATATCAAATATCATTGAAGATTTCTATTACGGCAACATCTTGCGGATGTTTCCTGCTGTTTTTGATCAGACTGTTCTGTTACACAGTTTCTTCTTTTATTATTTTGCCGTTACTGTCTGTGAATATGAGCTTAATCTCATCTTGGTTAAAAATATATCCGCAGCCCGCAAAATAATTTTCATCATCCTTTTCAACTGTGCTGCCTATTACCACAGGGCTTATACTCCCGTTAGTGTTCCACTCAGTATTTTCAGGATAATAGACGTTGAGTTCGTGTGCATGGCCGCAAATCATAACCTCAGGCTTAACATTCTCTCTTAAAAGTCTTGCCCATTCAGCGAAAATATCCTGCTCTATATCAAAAGGAGGGTTATATCTGTGAGTAAAGGCATTGTGAGAAATCACAAGCTTATGCTTAATACCCTTGAACTCATATTCATTTTCTTTGTTTTTGATTATCTTCTTCAAAAATTCAGTCTGGCGTTCCCTGAAAGCATGGCAGGCAACGGTAAAGCCGTATTCTTCGTGATCGTCGGGCTTATCTTCGCCACAGTCAAGCAGTATTCCCCATATATTACCGAGGCGGAAGCTGTAATATGTATTACCCAAGTAACTGGGAGTGTAATCGGCAAATTTCTCTGCAAAATCACCTCTTAAATCGTGGTTACCTCTTGAGAATATGCAGGGTTTTTCACCTTTCATTAAAAGTGAGCATATTTCGTATATGTTAATAAATTTTGAAGGGTCACCGCTGTGTTCGATAACGTCTCCGTTTAAAATGAGAAAATCAATATCACCGAAAGTTTCCGCAGCCCTTACGGGCTCTTTGATAAGATTATGAGCATCAGAGATGTGGTAAGCTCTTATACCCTTTTCGGGTATGGGACAGAATTTATATCTTTTTTCCAGTACTTCTTCGGTTTCGGTGAAATACGGCTTTCTTTCAATAACAGGTCGGATGCAGACAGTGTATTCCCCGGCTTCATCCAGTTCATCCATAGGCACCTCAACCCTGTGTATCTCATTTCTTGAACGCATAATACCGTTGGATTCATCATAATAGAATTTATCCCTAACCTTAACAAAGAAAAGGCCGGCTTTTTCACAGGGCATCATAATTTGATAAGATTTATCCACTGCAAAAACTGCAGGGTCAAACTTAAAAAACTCACTCACACTATATTGCTCCTTAATTGTTTTATTAATATATTTCCGGTTAATGCGGATATGTAACTTTTCTGTCTGTGATAAGTTCAACAACGGATTGATAAAGCTTCATAAAGCTTTCCTGAACACTGCCCTTTACCGCAAGCTCAAAAGCAATTCTCTTTGAATATTTGTCACCGTTATCTTTTGCGGTTTCTATATAATCAAAATCAAAAACATCATAAAGACGCTCAACTCTTGTATCATAGGTTGAAGTATCATTTTCATCAATTTCAACAACACGGTAACCGTACTGAGTTGTGTAAGCCAGACCTTTGTAACGGGTCATGGGAGAGGTAAAGATATCAATCCCCTGATTTCTTACACCGAAGGCATTTGTGTGGTCGTGACCTGTAACCATCTTAAGCACATTGCCGTTTTCAATCAAAGCATCAAACTGACCGTCGTTATAATATCCGGGGCAGGGCTTTTCGTTGAGAGTGCCGTAGTTCACATTTTCGGGGTCGAAGGCATAATATTCGTTTTCATTATAAATATGCTCAATTGCATAAGGCTGTTTTGAATCAACCTTTTTAAGTACATCATAGATTTCGGGAACAATTATATGTTGAAATACAACTGAATTGACTTTTTCTCCGCCGTTATCAGACTTAAGCTTTGCGGAGGTTTCCTTATACCACTCAATCTGTTCGGTACGAACTCTGTCATAGTGTCTCGGATCATCCTCATCATAATCGCCTGAGTCAAATACCCAAAGATTGAATCCGACCTTGTCGCTGTCAGAAGCAAGAACGGGAATATTGAATGTTGCGCAGTTTTTGAAGCTTACGGATTCATCAGCAGTTATTACACAAGAGAAGGTATTATAATAATCCATAATATCTTTTCTTGACATCGGACCTGCCTCTGAATCGTGATTTCCGAAGGTTACGGCAACGGGAATATTTCTTGATTCAAATATATTCATCAGAGCGTTGATGAGCTTTTTTGTTTTTTCGGGGTCTTCGTTGGGATGTGTATTATCACCCGTAAGAACAACAAGGTCAGGTTTTTCAACATCGCAGGCTTCAGCGATTACCCATACTGATGCATCGAAATGCTTGTCATAGTTAAGATGCGTGTCGGCAATATGCAATATTTTAAGCTTGCCGTCGGAATTAAATCTGATTGTGGTATCTGTTTCACTCTGCGAATTTGCAGGTTCAAAATTGATATTTTTGTTTTCCGGATCGAGTTCAAAATAAATTATTCCTGATACAAAAAAAACAACCGATACTAATAGTGCAATTAATATAATTTTTTTTGCCATTTTTAATCTCCTTAGACAATTAAGTTTTATTACTTTAACGTAAATTCAGCATCGTTATCCGGAAAGCCTTTATTGTTTCCGATAGTATTAAGAAGCATGCTTTTCAAATCAACCTTGATACCGTTTTTGCTGAGTTTGGGTTCTAAC
>JAZSCO010000085.1:0-3811 GCA_045602965.1 Acutalibacteraceae bacterium
AAGGTCGGGATAATAATAGCTCTTTTTATCAAAAGTTGTATACTGATTGATTTTGCAGTTGAGCATAAAACCTGCTTTGTCTGCAAGCTCAATTGCATGTTTATTGGTTACGGGAAGCATACCGGGCATACCGCTGCAGGCAGGGCATACGCAGTCGTTGGGTTCTTTGGGACTTGAATGACCGCCGCAGGAGCAAAAAAGCTTTGAGTCTGTTGAAAGCTCAACGTGAGTTTCAAGACCGATAACAAGTTCGTATTTCATCTTTTATGCCTCCATTCCTTCAACGGTATGTGCAATGCTCAGAAGCACGCTCTCTTTATAAGAATCAGCAATAAGCTGAACTCCCTTTGTTACAACTGCGGGCATACCTGTGATGCTCGGAATTGCTGTGTAAAGGCTTTCTTCGAACACCTTGCCGAAAGCTTCAAGAATGTCATAAGCCCGGTAGCTTGTTTTGCTGCAAGCAGGAGAAAGGATTGCATCATATGAAGCAAGTATTTCTCTGACTTTGTCACATGCGATTCTTCTGATACGAAGTGCCTTATCGTAGCAGTTTTCATATCTGCCCTTTGAAAGAGCATCAGAACCGTAGATGATTGTTGCCTTTGTGAGGAAGTTCATGCTTTCACTGCGGCTCTTTACATAAAGCTCATCGATATTTTTATATTCGGGAGTTCTGTAGCCGTATTTAACACCGTCAAATCTTGAAAGATTATTGGTTGTTTCCGCACTCATGAGAATCTGCCATGCGGTTTTGACATCGGAAACAATATCTAGAGAAACTGTTTCAATCTTTGCACCGACAGCTTCAAGCTTCTTTGCATAGACATCGATACTCGCTTTTGCGTCAGCACTTGCGGCATCATAAAGCTCTTTTATAATGCATACTTTCATTGCAGAAACGTTTTCATCAAGCGAATAATCGTATTTTTCGGCGGGAAGGCTTGTGCCATCCTTGCTGTCATGACCTGCGATAACGGTAAGAATTTCCTTCATGTCTTCGGCATTTGCTGCTGTAACGCCGATCTGTTCACCTGAGCAAGCGCAAGCGATAATACCGTAGCGTGAAACAGTACCGTAAGTAGGTTTGATAAAATCAACACCCGAAACAGCAGCCGCACGTCTGGGTGCACCGTTGAGGTCAACGTTGAGAGCAGCCTTGATTTCACCCTTTGCAACAAGAGATGCTGCAGCACCTGCAAGATTGCCGTTTTCAGTTACTGCTCCAAAGTTTGAGAATTCGCCGAGAAGATCAAGTCCGAATTCACCTACATTAGTTTTGCCCGAAATTTCATAACCTGCTTTTTCAAGTCTCTCAACAGCTTCTGCGCTGAAAAGAGGCTTGAAATTCTCAAGCATTTTTGAGCCCGCTGTTGCAGGTACATCCTTAACAAGAATAGTATCGTCAACAGCAATTTTTCCCGTTTTATTTATTTCATTAATATAATAACTCATTTTCAGCACCTCACTTTACAAGTCTGGGAACCTGCCAGCTGTCTTCCGTGCTCTGCGGAGCGCCTGCAAGAAGATCCTTGCGTTCAAACGGCTGCTCACGTTTGTCGTCACGGAGAACGTTAGTCATGGGCATAACATAAATCATAGCCTCAACATTCTCTGTATCAATCTTTTCAAGATTTTCTTCGTTTTTCTTCATATCTGCGAAAATCTTTTCCATAGCCTTCTTTTCGTCGGCAGTGAAAGCGATTTCATTTACGGATTCAAGACCTTCAAGCTTTGACTTTGTTGAAGCAACTCCTGATTTTGAGGACTTGACTGTTGAAGCGAATGCAGATGCATCTCCGCCTTCGGAACCGAGAGTTTCAACGCTTCCCTTGCCTCTGATGCTGACATTGGCTTCGTAAAGCTGGAGTTCGGTTACTTCACCGGGTGCTCCGAGCATCTGATCCTGAGCAGTACCGTCAAGCGGGAATGCAATAACATCTCTGATGGTTTCGGTATCTGCAAGAAGCATTACGATTCTGTCAACACCGGGTGCCATACCTGCATGGGGAGGTGCACCGAACTGGAATGCGTTATAAAGTGCGCTGAATCTCTTTTCAACCTCATCTTCGCTGTATCCTGCGATTTCAAAGGCTTTTCTCATAATCTCGGGACTGTGGTTTCTGACAGCACCCGAAGCAAGCTCTATACCGTTGCATACGAGGTCATACTGATATGCAAGAATCTCTGTGGGCTCCATTGTTTCAAGAGCCTTGAGACCGCCCTGAGGCATTGAGAACGGGTTATGAGTAAATATAATTTTATCCGTTGTTTCGTCACGCTCATACATGGGGAAGTCAACAACGAAACAGAATTCGAATGAATCTTTATTAATAAGGTCGAGTTCATTGCCGAGCCATGTACGGATTACGCCTGCATTCTTGTCGGCAACGTCGGAAATTGTGTCGCAGATAAAGAAGATTGTTTCGCCTTCTTTAACACCTGTAAGCTCAACGATTTCTCTCTTTTCGTCATCTGTGAGAACCTTTACGATGGGGTCATCCTTGAATTCGTAGGTTTCTGCATTGAGCAGAGTAATATGAGCAAGACCTGCCATTTTTGCCTGCTTTGTTGCAAAATTAAGGGACTTATCGAAGAACCATCTTTCGTTTTTACAGGGTGCAACAATACCTCTTACGGGCTTGTTCATGAATGGCTTGAATTTAACTCTCTTGAAGAGATCGGTGAGGTCGCAAATGATAAGAGGGTTGCGAAGGTCGGGCTTATCCGTGCCGTACTTTGCCATAGCCTCTCTGTAAGGAATGCATCTGAAAGGTGTTTCGGTAATTTTTTTATCCGAAAAAGTGCGGAAAACATCGCTTACAACATCTTCGCACACCTTAAGAACCTCCTCCTGAGTGGAGAAAGCCATTTCAAAGTCGAGCTGATAGAATTCACCGGGCGAACGGTCAGCACGTGCGTCTTCATCTCTGAAGCAGGGAGCTATCTGATAATATTTATCAAATCCAGACACCATAAGAAGCTGTTTGAACTGCTGAGGTGCCTTAGGAAGAGCCTAAAATTTTCCCGGATGCTTACGGCTGGGAACAAGGAAGTCTCTTGCGCCCTCGGGTGAAGATGCAGTGAGAATGGGGGTCTGAATATCAAGGAATCCCCTCTCCTCCATAAGACGGCGCATATGACCGATAACCTTTGAACGGAGAATAATATTATTATGAAGGTCGGAATTTCTCAAGTCGAGAAATCTGTGCTTAAGACGGATATTCTCGTTTGTGTCGTTTGAACCGATTTCAAAAGGCAAATCTCTGCTGCAAACGCCGAGAACCTCAAGGGAATCGACAACAAGCTCAACAAGACCTGTTTCGATTTTGGGGTTAACAGTATTTTCATCACGCTTTGTTACTTCACCCGAAACGGAAATAACGGTTTCCTTGCTAATACCTTTAACAAGATTTTCGTCGTGGACAACAACCTGTGTCACGCCTGTTTCGTCACGCAAATCAACAAAAAGAACTCCGCCGTGGTCACGGATAACATCCACCCAGCCCGCAAGCTGGACAGTCTGACCGATATGGGATTCTCTTATTTCGTTGCAACGATGAGTTCTGTACATATTCCATACCTCCGATGAATAATTACCAATTTAATATATGATTCTCAAAAACAAAAAACGCTCCGAGAATCATTACAATTCTCGGGACGAGTCAATATTTTACCCGCGGTGCCACCCGTATTGATATCAAAAAGATATCCGCTCTTTATATTTTGTTTTTAAACAAGGAAGTGTTGCCGTTCTTACTACTCATTTAAAGCGTACTTTCAGCCCATGATACGCTATCTCTTTTAAATT
>JAZSCO010000086.1:0-2661 GCA_045602965.1 Acutalibacteraceae bacterium
TTGCCCATAACGATTTTATCCTTCGGCAATTCTTCGAGCGCTTTTTTCAGATTAATTGCATTACCTAAATGGATGATATCTGCATTAAGCTTCGATATCATATCCGGCATATCATTTGCCGCATTGCCGCAGTTGTGATAGCAGACAATGAAATCGTCGCTGTTTATTTCGTCAAATATCTGCTGAACAAAGGGCATCGAGAATTCCTCTGCAAGCGTGGGCGAAAGCAAGCCTGCCGCAGGCTCAGCCATGATAACGCCGTCTGCACCAACCTCTTTGAATGCCTTTATATATTTGATAATGAATTCCGTTGCTTTTGAGAGCAGAATTTTGACTTCATCGGAACTGTCGAAGCATTCCATCATAAGCTCCGTCATATCAAAAAGCCTTCCTGAAAGGGAATAAGGACCGATAACTCCGCAAAAAACAGGAATATCGGTTATTTTTTCTTTTGCTTTTTTTACACCGTCAATACAGATTTGCGTTCTTCCTGCCCCGATATCGGGAACGGTTATGCTTTCCGCATCGGTAATATCGTCGATTATCCCCTTTTCAACCGCAGGAATATCATCGTCATTAAAGCGGATTTTTGCACCGAAGGCTTCAGCCTCAACGGATAAATCCATCATATTGAGCGATGCACCAACGCTGCATTTTTCCGCAATTGCCTGCATTCCCTTGACCTGCATTTCTGCAGATGAAATAAGCTCATTTACGCTTATTCCCAGTAATTGCGTAGAGGGAAATGACAAAATCGGAACGGTTTTATTTTTATATTTTAATAATTCGATTACTTTTTCTTTCATATAATCACCTGAATATTTTATGCACCTTTTGGTGCATTCGGGTCGTCGGGTCGCCGACCCCTACAGCTATCAAAATAATATAACGAAAAAATAGGTTACGGTGTCTGCGCCGTTGTTATAATTGATTCCGATTTTCTTTGCAAGCTCAACAACATTGATTCCGCAGGCTTCAACCGACGGCACAGCCTTTTCGGGGAAACGGCACGGAGAATCGGGATAGGTGCATTTTTCGCAAAGTCCGCAGCCCTCGCAGCCGAGTGCCATAAATTTTTTGCCGTCTGCTTGGAGTTGTTCGATTATATTCTGCAAAATCCGTTTTGCACTTTTCTGACCCTCAACCATTCCCTCAAAATCAAAACTGTCCTCAAGGTCATATCTGCAGGTGAAAACACAAGCGGTTTTATAGCTTTTGATTTTTCTTTCAAGCTCGTCAAGAGCACCGACACCCGGCGGACAAGTCCAGCAGGTGCCGTATTTACCGCAACGGTTTGCCTTGCACATATCAACAACTGCCTGCGAAAACGGGATTTCGTTTGTTTCAACCAGCTTATACTGAAAGATTTCGGAATTAACAAGATGCTTTTCTATGTTCATCATCGGCAAAGCTCAACGGCGGCATCAGCGGCACTTGCGGCATCGGACGTGTATTTGTCCGCACCAATCTGATTGCAGAATTCTTCGGTAACGGGTGCACCACCCACCATAATTTTAACCTTATCTCTGATTCCTGCATTTTCAGCCGCTTTAACAACATCCGCCATAACTTCCATTGTTGTGGTAAGAAGAGCCGAGCAGCAGATAATCTGACATTCCTGCTCAATGGCAGTATTTACAAAGGTTTCGGGCGAAACATCTGTTCCAATGTCAACAACCTCAAGACCCTTGCCCTCCATCATCATTTTGACAAGGTTTTTGCCGATATCGTGCAAATCGCCCTGAACGGTGCCGATGCAGACCTTGCCCGTTGACTGAACGCCGTCTTCAACAAGCAGGGGCTTTAAAATCTGCATACCCATATTCATTGCTCTTGCGGCAACAAGAACTTCGGGAACATAAACCTCGTTGTTTTTAAACTTTTCACCTATTATATTCATACCCGAAAGCAAACCTTCGCCCAAAATCTGCGCTGCTGGAAGTCCGTCATCAACAGCCTTTTGAACAAGCTCTTTAACGATTTTAGCCTTGCCTTTCTGAAGATTCTCGGATATTTCAAGATAAATATTCATAGCAATTCTCCTTAAAGTCTGATTTTCTTTATTTCTTCGGCGTAATACTGCACAAGCTCAAATTTTGTGCCGGGCATAAGTCTGTGGTCAGGGCACGGAATAAATCCGCCCATTGCTGCAAGACGCTTTATTCTTTCAATTTCAGCATCAACCGCCGCTTTGTCCTTTCGGAGAGCTGTTTTGT
Source organism: Acutalibacteraceae bacterium (assembly GCA_045602965.1). Classification (GTDB taxonomy): domain Bacteria; phylum Bacillota; class Clostridia; order Oscillospirales; family Acutalibacteraceae; genus CAG-177. The sequence continues at coordinate 2,217 of JAZSCO010000086.1, forward strand.
CCATTCCGCCGACACCAAGCATTCCATTGCCGTATTTCTTTCTTGCAGGCTCAAACTGGTCGCCCCATACGCCGATTTCAATGGGGAACATTGTATTGACTCCGTTTTCAAACCAAGTGGGAAGCAGTTTTTCTGTCACGCCGTCGCAGTCAAGTGAGATTATGTCAATGCCGTATTCATGGCATAAATCGTTACGCTTTTTATAGTGCTTCGCACAAAGCTCGTCAAAGATTTCGGGTGAAAGCAGAGGCCCGTTTTTGAAGCAGATATCCTCCCAATAATGAGCAAAATCAAATTTTGCACCCGTTTCAAGAATTGCCTTTGCGCATTGATACTGCATTTCGGCATATGTATCAACAATATCCGCAAACAAATCCTCGTCCTCGTCATACATAAGATAACTCATGCCGACAACCGATGTCATGTCACGGATATTTCCGAGAAC
>JAZSCO010000087.1:0-27421 GCA_045602965.1 Acutalibacteraceae bacterium
GTGCGACACAATTGCTCCATCCGAATATTCCGCAAGATAGGGAATAACGCTTTCCTTATACATCGGCGCCATTTCATAGGGCGGTCCGGGAAGAATGACAACGCATTTGCCGTTTTTCTTAAGACCCAGACCTGGTGCGGTGCCGTGGTTATTTTCAAAAACATCGCCTCCGACGGGGACATAAGCCTGACGGAGATTGGTTTCGGGCATTTCAAGTCCTTTTGAATTGAAATAGCCCTTTATTTTTTCTGCGATTGAGTTATCGGTCATCATTTCAAAACCCATAACCTCGCAGCAGACATCTCTCGTGATGTCGTCTGCCGTCGGACCGAGACCGCCTGTTGCAATAACGATATCGCTTCTTCCGAGAGCTGTTTTCAATGCAGCGGCAAGTCTTTCGGGGTTATCGCCGACGGTTGTGTGGCGGAGTACGGATATGCCGAGCTTTGCAAGCTGCACGGAGAGATATTTTGAATTTGTGTTGAGAATATCGCCGAGCAGAATTTCCGTGCCGACGGAAAGAATTTCGCAAACTGACATAATTTTTCTCCTTAATAAGCGCTGATATGAATGAATCTTGTTCCCTCAACCGCTTCGTTTACGAGTCTGTCAACCTCGAGCGCTTTTTCGCATTCTTCAACATAGTCGATTGTGGGTCGTGTTTTGGGGTGCTTCGGGGTGAATACCGTGCAGCAATCCTCATAGGGAAGAATTGAAATATCAAATGTGTCGATTTTTCTTGAAATTGCAACAACTTCGTCCTTGTCCATGCCGATGAGAGGACGGAAAACGGGCATTTCGCAAACCGCATCCGTGCAGGCAATTGCAGGCATCGTCTGGCTTGCAACCTGACCGACGCTTTCGCCCGTAATGAGTGCGCCTGCGTTTGCTTTCTGAGCGATTATCTGCGAAACCCTCATCATCATGCGGCGCATGATGACGGTGAATATATCTTCGGGGCAGTTATCCTTAATCTGTTCCTGAGTTTCGGTGAAGGGAACAACGTAAAGAGTGATTCTGCCCGAATATTTGCTGACCTGTCTGAGGAGCGAATGAACCTTCTGCTCGGCTCTTTCGCTTGTGTAGGGGGGCGATGCAAAGTGGATTGCGATAAGCTCAAGACCTCTTTTTGCCATCATGTATGCGGCAACGGGACTGTCGATACCGCCCGAAATAAGCACGGCGGCTCTGCCTGCGGAGCCTGTGGGCATACCGCCTGCACCCTTTATCTGCTTGCCGTGGATATAGGCATGGGTATCTCTGATTTCAACGGTAACAACCATGTCGGGGTTGTGAACGTCAACCTCAAGATGGGGGAACTTGCGAAGAAGATATCCGCCCGTTTCTCTGCAGATTTCGGGAGAACCGAGTGGGAATTTTTTGTCCGAACGCTTTGCTTCAACCTTGAAAGTGCGGACTCCGAGAAGCTGGGGAGCCAGGTATTCTTCGGCGCTTCTCAGAATAACTTCCATATCCTTTTCAACTGCCGCAGCTCTTGAAAATCCTGCGATGCCGAAAATCTTTCCGACGCGTTCAACCGTATCTTCAAGGTCTGCACCTTCCTCAGGCTCTGCAACGATTGTTGACTGCGAAACGGTAAATTTGAAATTTCCCGCCGAAGCAAGTCTGCGTTTCATATTCTTGACGAGCATATCCTCAAAGGTTCTTCTGTTGAGACCCTTGAGAGCAAGCTCTCCGTTTTTGATTAAAATAATTTCTTTCATTTTTCTTCTCCGATATATTATTTCAAAGCTCTTATAACCTTTTTTCCTTCCGAGATACCGAGAATAAGTGCGTCTATTTCCTGAATTGTTGTGAATCTTGAAAAACTGATTCTTAAAGGACCGTCAAGTCTGTTTCGGTCGAGATTCATCTGCATGAGAACGTGGCTTTTCTTGCCTTTTGAGCACGCAGAGCCGCTTGAAACGCAGATTCCTCTGTCCGAAAGGAAGTTGAGCATCGGCTCGGATTTGATTCCGATGAGCGAAATGTTCGTCACATACGGCAGAGCATCGGGCGGCGAATTGATAACAACGCCGTCGATTTCCGTGAATTTTGAAACCATATAGTCACGGAGCATCGTTATATGCTCAAGCTCTTTCTGAGGATCGGGCAGGGCTCTTGCGGCGGCGGCAAAGCCTGCGATAAGGGGCATTGCCTCTGTGCCGGGTCTGATTTTCTTTTCCTGTTCACCGCCGAAGGTTCTCGGTTTAATCTTTACGCCCTTGCGGATATAAAGTGCGCCGACGCCTTTCGGACCGTGGATTTTATGAGAGCTGACCGTCATCAGGTCAACGCCGAGTGCGGCAGGCTTCACGGGCATTTTCCCGAATGCCTGAACGGCATCGCAGTGGATTAATGCAGGCGAGCGTGCCATCATTGCGGCTCTTTTTGCTGCCTGAACGGGCATTATTGTTCCGATTTCGTTGTTGACGAGCATCATCGTGATTAAAACCGTGTTTGAATTGACTGCGGCATAGAGGTCTTTTTCGTTAACTCTGCCGTAGCTGTCAACCTTGAGTTTTATTATTTCAAAGCCTTCCGCTTCAAGTCGGTTGAGAGTATCGTCGATGCTTGAATGCTCAATGCTTGTTGAAACTATTCTTCTGCCCATGCGGCGCATCTGATACGCTGCACCCATGACGGCAAGATTGTTGCTTTCCGTACCGCCCGATGTGAAGAAAATCTCCTCGGGAGAGCAGGAAAGACGGGAGGCAATATCGTTTCTCGAATTCTCAAGAAGAGCGTTTGCTCTGTTGCCTACTGCGTGAAGAGAGGACGGATTTCCCCAGCTTTGGGTCATCGCTTCCGTCACCGCTTTGACCGCTTCGCAGCACGGTGCGGTTGTTGCGCTGTTGTCAAAATATGCTTCCATTATCCTCTTCTCACCTCTGTCGGCACTATGCCCATTATAATCATATTTAAAACATTATACACTATTTTTCCCCCGCTTGCAATAATTTTTTTATTATATAATATATAAAGAAGGGAGATGAGGGCTGAAAAACGCAAGGTGTTGTGTGCATTTTCCTCTCAACAACAGTATATGCGAAAAAAATTTTTTAAGGGACAAAGTAGTTTTTCAAAGTTTACAGAAAAATATTTAATAATTTTCATCAAAAAATGTTAACAGTTTTAAAATATAATCGGAATTGAAAATTATTTGCTCATATGATATTATGAATCAGAAGAGTTTATGAAAGGAGGGAAAAACGATGGCAAGAGCAGCAGCCGTTAAGAAGTCGCATTTTCAGAAAATAACCGTCACGGCGCTCATGACGGCGTTTCAGCTTATCTGTGCCGCCTGTGTTTTGTGCAGGCAGGAAGAGCTGAGCATGACAACGGTGTATATTTTCTTCGGATATATCGCTGCCGAGTGGATTTATATGCTCGTGGGCACTCTCATAACCCGTAACGACTATTTTGAGCTTGAAGCGATTGCGTTTTTTCTTTCGGGAATCGGTCTGACGGTCTGTGCAAGCTTCAGCGAAGAATTTGCGCTCAAGCAGGTAATCGCCATCGGATTGGGACTTGCGGTTTATCTGATAATGCTTCTGCTGATAAAAGATGTTAACGTTGCAAGCATTCTCCGTTATCCCGCCGCCGTCGGAGCAGTCGGACTTCTCGCCGTCAATCTCGTTATGGCGCAGAATATCAACGGCACTCTCAACTGGATTGACCTCGGCTTTTTCTCCGTACAGCCATCGGAATTTGTCAAGGTTGCATTCATTCTTGTCGGCGCAGTATCCCTTGAAAAACTCCTTTCAAGCGACAGCCTTACAAAATACATAATCTTTTCGCTCGGCTGTGTGGGCGCACTTTTTCTCATGAAGGATTTCGGCACGGCGCTGATATTTTTCTTCACCTTTATTCTTATTGCTTTCATGCGCTCGGGCGACATAAGAACAATCGCACTCATCTGCACCGTTGCCCTCATGGGCGCGGCGCTGATTATCTATTTCAAACCTTATGTAGCCAACCGTTTTGCGGCATACCGCCATGTCTGGGATTTCATTGACACAACGGGTTATCAGCAAACGAGAGTGCTGATTTATTCGGCAAGCGGAGGTCTTTTCGGACTCGGAATAGGGGAGGGAAAACTGCGTGATGTTTATGCGGCATCAACCGACCTTATTTTCGGTCTTATATGCGAAGAAATGGGTCTTTTAATCGGACTTGCGGTGCTTCTGTGTTTTGTGGGAATTGCATTTTTCGCCATTCGCTCCGCAAAGACGGCAGCTTCAACCTTCTATGCGATTGCAGCCGTATCCGCGGCAGGAATGCTTCTTTTCCAGCTTTCGCTGAATGTTTTCGGAATAACGGATGTACTGCCTCTGACGGGTGTAACTCTGCCTTTTGTCAGCAGAGGCGGCTCAAGCATGATATGCTCGTGGGGTCTGCTTGCTTATATAAGGGCGGCAGGTGCGCCGTTTGAGCCTCCGAAACCTGATATTCCCGTGAGAAAAACCGCCAGAAAACCGACCAAAAAAACCGCACCGAAAGGAGGTGCGGCATGAGGATAACAGCCAGAAGGGCGGCGATAGTCTATGCTCTTATTGCCGCATTCCTTGCAGGAGTCTGCTTCTTTGTCGTAAGCCTTGTCTTGAACGGCTCCGAATGGTCATCGAACAAAGCAAACCGCCATATTTACAGAGGCGGAACAATAGTCAACGCAGGCGCAATTTATGACAGAAACGGTGTAATGCTTGCGGAAAGCTCGGATAACGAAAGAATTTTTTCGGATAATTCCGCCGTGAGAAAATCCACGCTTCATGTTGTCGGCGATGCGGAAGGGTATATCTCGACGGGTACGCATTATCTTTACCGTGACGTGCTTTCGGGTTACAGCAAAATTGAGGGAATTTACAATCTCAAAAAAAGCGGTACGGGTACGGATATAACTCTCAATATCGACAGCGAAGCGAATAAAGTCGCATATGACGCACTCGGAGAATACGACGGTGCGGTTGCGGTTTACAACTATAAAACGGGCGAGCTTTTATGCAGTGTTTCGAAGCCGGCGTATGATGTTAGTGCAAGACCCGAGGACCTGCTCACGAACGAAAAATATTCGGGCGTTTTTCTTGATAAGGTTGTTTCGGGAATTTATACTCCGGGCTCGATTATGAAAATCGTGACTGCAGGCTGTGCAATAGAAAATATTCCCGATTTATTCACACGCACCTTCGAGTGCGACGGAGAATTTGAAACCGATGACGGTACGGTTATCTGCAATAACGAGCACGGAAAGCTGAGTTTTCAGGAAGCGATGAACAGCTCCTGCAACAGCGCTTTTGCCGAAATTTCAATTGAACTCGGCGCTGAGAAGCTCAGGACTTATGCGGAAACTCTCGGCTTTAACAGTCAGCTTTACGCAAAGGAAATCAGGCTCACGCGAAGCAGATTCGAGCCTTCGTCAGCGAGCAAATCCGAACTCGGCTGGGCGGGCATCGGACAGTCAACGACCTATGTCAATCCTGCGCATTTTCTTTCGCTCATGGGTGCAATTGCAAACGGCGGTACGGGTTATGCGCCTGACAGAATCCGTTCAACGGGTACGGTTTCGCAGATTATGGGAAGAATATCCCGTGAGTGCGTCAGGATAAACCCCGAAACCGCTTCAAAACTCAATATCATTCTCCGTTCAAACGTTGAGGATAAATACGGCGATTGGAAGTTTGAAAATCTGCAGATGTGCGGAAAAACGGGTACGGCGCAGATAGACGGCGCAAAGAGCCATTCGTGGTTTGTCGGCTATTCGCAGAGAGAGGATTTGCCTCTTGCGGTAGTCTGCATCGCAGAGCACGCAGGACAGGGCTCGGGCGTTGCATCAACCGTTTCGAATAAGGTTATGCAGTATTTTTTGAATGACTAAAAATTATCCTTTCGGCATATCATATAATGATATTTGCTGAAAGGATTTTTTTATGCTTAAAACGAAAGAACTTTTTGATTTATCACATACTTCGGCAGGTGAATATCTCGGCAGATTTGAATATCCGTGGCAGTCGCTTTCGGGGATAAAAGGGCTTGTGATTTCGCTGGGAAAAAACCTTGACATGAACGAATATGAGCTTCGGGGAGAGAATATTTTCATTCATAAAACAGCTGTTGTTGCTCCGAGTGCCTTCATCGCTTCGCCGTGCATTATCGGCAGAAATTCCGAAATAAGACACTGCGCATTCATAAGAGGCTCGGTGCTCATCGGCGAAAACTGCGTTGTCGGCAACTCCACGGAAATCAAGAATTCCGTTCTTTTCGACGGAGTGCAGGTGCCTCATTATAACTATGTCGGCGACAGTATTCTCGGGTTTAAATCCCATCTCGGTGCAGGTGCGATAACCTCAAATGTCAAGAGCGACAAAACTCCTGTTTCCGTTAAAAACGGTTCTGAAAAAATCGAAACGGGACTTAAAAAGTTCGGAGCAATCATCGGTGACGGCGTTGAAATCGGATGCTCGAGCGTGCTCAATCCGGGGACGGTCATCGGCAGAAACACCAATATTTATCCGCTTTCGTGCGTCAGGGGAGTCATACCCGAAAACAGCATTTATAAATCGGGCGGAGTCATTGTTGCGAAAGGAGAATGATTTATGGGCAGATATTTCGGCACAGACGGTTTCAGGGGAGAGGCAAACGTAAATCTGACAGCGGACCATGCTTATAAAGTCGGCAGATTTCTCGGCAGATACTACGGCAAAAAAGGAAAAAAAGCAAGAATCGTTATCGGCAAGGACACAAGAAGGTCGAGCTATATGTTTGAATATGCGCTCATTGCAGGTCTGACTGCATCGGGTGCGGATGCCTATATGCTCCATGTCACAACAACTCCGTCGGTTGCTTATATTACAAGGGTTGACGGCTTTGACTGCGGTATCATGATTTCCGCAAGCCATAATCCTTTTTGCGATAACGGAATAAAAATCATCGGCGGAAGCGGTGAAAAGCTTGACGGAAAAGTGCTTGATATGATTGAAGAGTATATCGACGGAAACGTTCCCGAATTGCCGTTTGCAAAGGGGGATAAAATCGGCAGAACCGTTGACTATGTTTCGGGCAGAAACAGATACATCGGCTATCTTATTTCGCTGGGAATTTATTCCTTCAGGGGCAAGAAAATCGGTCTCGACTGCGCCAACGGAAGCGCATGGAATATTGCGAAGGCGGTTTTTGATGCGCTCGGCGCACAGACTTTTGTTATCAATGCAAGTCCCGACGGCTTGAATATCAACGAAAACGCAGGCTCGACCCATATAGAAAATCTTCAGAAATTCGTTACCGAAAATTCGCTTGATGCAGGCTTTGCCTATGACGGCGATGCAGACAGATGTCTTTGCGTTGACGAAAAAGGAAATATCCTTACGGGCGACCACATTCTCTATATCTGCGGAAAATATCTCAAGGAAAAAGGCGAGCTTCTCAATAACACCGTTGTCACAACCGTGATGTCGAATTTCGGACTTTACAAGGCGTTTGACGGACTCGGAATCGGCTATGCGAAAACCGCTGTAGGCGACAAATATGTCTACGATTACATGATGAAAAATAACAACCGTCTCGGCGGTGAGGAATCGGGTCATATCATTTTTTCGAAATATGCTTCAACGGGTGACGGAATACTGACTTCGCTGAAAATCATGGAGGTCATGATGGCAAAAAAATCGCCCCTCAGCAAGCTTGCCGAGGGGTTTGAAATGTATCCGCAGGTGCTCAGAAATATAAGGGTTTCGGATAAATCCGCCGCAAGAAACGACCCCGATGTCTGCGCTGCCGTCGGGAAAGCGGAGAAAATGCTCGGCGATTCGGGACGGATTCTTGTGCGCGAATCGGGCACAGAGCCTGTCATAAGAGTCATGGCGGAGGCGGAAACAGAAGAATTATGCCGCGAATGTGTTGACAGCGTGGTTGATGTTATTGTTGCAAAGGGTCACAAAATCTGAATCAGATTTCTTCCGCAACAACGGTCAGCACGGTCATGTCGTCGTAATTTTCTCCGCATTTGATTTTGGCGCAGTCGAGCAGATTTTCCGAGAATGCGCTTGCATCGGGACCTCCCGAAAAAGCTTTGATTTCTTCTTTAATCCAGATGTTTCCGCAGCCGAGAATGCCGTCGCTGACCATGACGATTGTGTCGCCTGCATGAAGTCGGATTGCGTATTTGCTGAACTTCACTTTGCTCAGAATTCCGAGCGGAGTTGAAGGAATTTCAACGGTTCTCACCCTGTCCGAAACGGTGTAAAACGAAGGTGCGGCGCCCGCTTTGAAGAGGGTTGCATCGCCCGTGAAAAGGTCGATTTCGGCAACGTCGAGGGTTGAAATCGATTCGTCGTCGGATTTGACGGAGAGTGCGGAATTTGTGATGCTCAGCGCGGTGTCAAGACTGATTCCCGCCTTGATGAGGCGTGAAAAAAGTTCAACCGTCATTGCGGAATCTATCGCCGCCCTTCCGCCCGTGCCCATGCCGTCGCTCAGGATGATATAAGCTTTTGAATCGGTGCGGAAGCATTCAAAATAATCGCCGCAGAGCTTTTTTCCTCCGCAGCTCGAAACAGCAGAGCCGAAACGGATTTTATAAAGCTCTCTGCGGTAAAAAACAAGCTCTTTTCCGTCTTTGTGTCCGTTGATTTTCGGGGAATGAAACTCTGCTTCAAGCTCTCTTGAAAGCTCTGCCGTCAGTCGTGAAAGGCTTGTGGAAACAGGGATTTCTTTAACAACACAGCTCAGTCGGAGTGCGCCCGAAGGAGGAGAAACACAGTTTACCGAAATAACCTCAAAGCCGTTGTCGGATAAAACCGAGGCGGCTGTTTTTTCTTTTCCGAAAAGGATTATACCGCCCTGACCGATTTCGGTTGAAAGCTCCTCAAGAAGCTTTGAAATCCAGTCAAACTGACCGCAGGCAAGCTCTCTGTTTCTTGCGGAAATTGCCTGCATGGCGTTCAGCGCTTTTGTGCCCGAATGAGCCTTGTTGAAGCTGTCTGCAATTCTCGGCACGCTCGGACATTTTGCGTTGAAATTTGCGGAAAAATCCTGAGGTGTAACGGTTGTGCCGTCGGCAAGTTTTTTGAGGATTTCCGAGAATTCGCCCTCTTCGGGACAGAATGTATTTTTCAGCGGACAGGCGGAGCAGACACGTTCTTTTACCCTCATGCAGACCAGCTCATCGCTTGCGGGTGAAAGGGTTTCTATTCCTTCGGAAACCTTTGCCACGCACTCTGAAACAGAGCCGATTGCACGGGAAGCTTCAATCAGTCTTTTGCCCGCCGAACCGAATTCCGAGCTTATTCTTTTTGCACTCGGGTTGAGTATGTTTCCTCTGATTTTTGTGATTTTTGAGGAGGGGATGACGGCGAAAAGAATTGATGCCGAAGCAGCTTCCGCAAAAACGGCGATTCCTTCCGCAGACCCGTCAATCAGTGCCGCAATTCCTGCCGTTACGGAGAAAACGAGAGCGCAGACAATCTGTCCGAATCTCGAAAAAATTCCCGAAAGAAGACCGCAGATTCCGTAGCATATGCTCAGGGCAACGCTTGTCCCCGAAACGGCGATGCATCCCCCGATTGCAATGCCTGCAATGCTTCCTCCCGAGCGGCTGAAAAGATACGATGCGGCAAGAATGACAAAGCAGCCGAAAAATCTTGCAGGTCTGAATCCGAGAAGACTTATTTCGGACGAGCCGAGAAGGATTGTGCAAAGGCTTGCAACGATGCAGACAAGACTTCGGCTGTCAAGCAGATAGGGACTTCTTTTTCTTTTTATGCAGTTGACCGTACCCGAATAAAAAGTCACCGACGCCGCACACAGAAGACTTGAGCAAACCGTCAGCACCAGCTCATTCGCCGAAGGCGTTTGCGTAAACATAACCGCCGTGCCGCAGATAAGACAGAGAAGAAAAACGCTGACGGTCAGCACCGTGCGGCGTTTTTTATAAATTCCGAAACGGTCGAGCGCAAAAATAACAGCGCAGATTCCTGCCTGAGGAATAACGGCGTTGAGCATATCTCCGCCCTCAAGACGGAAAATCGCACCGATTATTCCGCCCAGCGAAGCAAAAATCAGCTCAAAGCCCGTGCAAGCGGCGGCAAGACCGATGTTGAGGGGAGTTTTCAGAGACAAAAGACCTGCACCCGACAGGATGAATCCGCTGAGAAAATACCCCGTTGCGGTCAGGATTTTCATTCCTTTTTCCCATAGCCTGTCCGCCTCATCATACTCGGCGTATATCTTTGTTTTTTCCATGTTTTTGTGTCCTTTCAGGTTGATTTTCATCAAAAATTATCACACATAAACATGGTAAAAACTGTCACTTTGTGAACGGAAACAAATATAATGAAAAAAATTTTTTGTAAAATTAAAAATAATACTGTTCAATTGCATAAATTTGTGTTATAATAAATCGATTATAGATGAAAATAGGAGGAGTCTGCTCGATGGAAAATCAGAATGAGCGTCAGGGGCTTATAATCGGACGCAATGCCGTTGCGGAAGCTCTGAAAAGCGGCAGAGCAATTGACTGCCTTATGGTTGCAAAAGGCGAAAGAGGCGGCTCCGTGGGAAAAATCATCGGTCAGTGCCGTGACAGAGGCATTGTGGTGAAGGAAACGGACAAAAGAAAACTCGATAAAATCTGCGAGGGCGAAAATCATCAGGGCGTTGCCGCATGGGCAGCCGTGCATGAATATTCGAGCGTTGAAGATATACTCAAAAATGCGGAATCAAAGGGTGAAGCTCCCTTTGTAATCATTTGCGACGAAATCGAAGACCCCCATAATCTCGGTGCGATAATCAGGACTGCGGATGCCTGCGGTGCGCACGGAATAATCATTCCCAAAAGAAGGGGAGTTGCGCTGACTTATGCCGTCGGCAAGGTTTCTGCGGGTGCGGTTGAGTATGTGCCTGTTGCGAGGGTTTCGAATCTGCCCTCTGCGATAGATGAGCTCAAAGAAAAAGGATTCTGGGTTTACGGCGCGGATATGGACGGCACAAGCTGGGATAAGCAGGATTATTCGGGCAGTGTTGCGCTTGTAGTCGGCTCGGAAGGCAGAGGAATGGGCAGACTTGTGAAAGATAAATGCGACTTCATAGTTTCCCTTCCGATGAAAGGAAAAATCAACTCCCTCAACGCTTCGGTAGCGGCAGGGATTTTAATGTACGAAATTGCGAAACACAGGTAGGTGAAGGAATTGAGCGATTTTTTGAATAACAACTCGGGTGACAGCGAGATTGATGCGATACTTGCCGAGGTTAAAAAATCAAAGGCGGATCAGGGTGTTTCGGATGAACCCGTAAAAACATGGTCACTCGATGATATCGACAGACTGATTGCTCAGTCGAACGGCGAGGAATATGTTCCCGAACCCCCGAAATCAAAACCGACGCCTGCCGAGAATTTCGAAAAAATTCTCAGCGGTGAGTTTGACACGGGAATTTTCACCGTTAAACCTCTTGCTCATGATAAACCCGAAAAAGAAGAGATGCAGGATATTTCTTCAACGTCAACCGATACGGAAGTTGACGGTCAGGAAAAATTCTTTGAGGAAGAAGAGCACACCGATGACTTTGATATTGAGCTTTTTGAGCTTGAAACGGTAATCGTGCCTGAGGATATTCCGGCGCCTCCGCCCCCCATGTTTGCATGGCAGGAAACGGAGAAACCGGAAGAGCCGAAAGAAGAAACCAAGCCTTCGCAGAAGACTGTTTTCTATGAAGAAATTCCCGTTGAAGAGCTGTTCGGTACGGGTACGGCTGAAAAACCGAAGGAAGAGCATATCACCGAAGATGATTACAGAACCCGATTCTTCACAAAGCTTCAGATTGAGAATACGGCGGAGGTTGAGGTGCCTCAAGAAGGACCCGTTGACAAGCCGGGAATAGTGGTTGAAAAATCGGGTGCTGAAGCGGAAAACGGACTGGAAGCGATGCCAAAGGTCTATGCCGCCGAGGATGTAAAGAATGCGGTTGACGAAAAAACCCGTGTCATGGATAAGGTCGGCGTTTCGGATAAAAACGAAGAGCAGACGGGCGATGACGTTGAGGGTCAGATAATGCTTACGGGTTTTGACGATTATGACGACGAATTACCCGAGCAGGATGTCAATGTTGAAGAGAATCTTTGGGAAAAGCGTAAGCAGAAGGCGAAAAACTTCAAGCTTGTCAACGCAATTGACCTTGATTCGGAATTCAGCGGCGATTTTGAAGCTCCTGCCGAAGAGCGTGCAAAAGAAGAAAAGAAGCGCCGTAAAAAAGAAAAGCGCATGGAGCTTGAGCAGGAAGAATCAAGACCCGTTGCAAATGAGTATTCTTCGCCTGCAGAGCGTGCGGCAATACATACAAGGCTGAGCGAAAACAGCAAAAAAGCGGGAATGGGACTTTTGATTATGGGAGTAATCGAGCTTATTGCCGTTATCATTAATATTGTTCCGTTCTTTGCGGAAAAGCTTTCGATTGAAACCGAATTTTTTGTTGCAGGCTCATCTGCGATTAATGTTGTCAACGCAGTGCTTATTATTGCGGCGGTTGCGATGAACAGCGTTAAGTTTTTTGACGGAATAACGGGAATACTCAAGCGCAGAATAACGGGTGACACGGCAGTCAGCCTTGCGGTGGTTGTTTCGCTTCTCCAGTGTACGCTTGCGGCAGTTGTCGGAAGCGAAGGCAACGGTGCGACGGTATTCGCCGTTGCGGTGATTACGGCAATTCTTATCGGCAAACTCTCCGATAAAATCGATGCGCAGAGAATTCTCGGCAACTTCGAGGTATGCGCATATAAATATGAGCATAATATGTATTCGGTGCATCCGATTGAAAATGAGGCGGAAATTTTTGAACTCGGCAGAGGTCTTATGATGGGTAACGCAGAGCTTCTTTATTCATCGAAGCTTTCATTTCCCACGGATTTCATAAAGAATTCGAATGCGGATTCGGGCGAGAAAAAGATTGTCAGAATCCTTATTCCCGTTGCGTTTGCGGCGGCAACAATCGTTGCGATTGCCGCAGGCATCGTTGAGCAGAGCGTCATGGCGGCGTTCTCCGCTTTCGCGGGAACATTCTGTGTCTGCGCACCCGTATTCTCATCGTTTATCCCCTCATTCCTCATGAGAGTCACCAACAAAACCCTGAATTCAGAGGGAACAATGATAGTCAGTCTTGATGCGGCGGAATCAACCGCCTGCGCAAATGCGGTTGTCATGGATTCGGCGGATATCTTTGACCGTTCAAGATGTATCATGCACGGCATGAAGGATTTCAAGAATATCCGTATCGATGATGTTCTTCTCTACGCGGCGGCAATGGTTATCAAGTCGGGCGGACCGATGCGTGAAAGCTTTGAGCAGGTTGTTGACGGCAGACAGGATTTGCTTCCTCCCGTCAAAGAGCTTGTTTATGAGGATAAGCTCGGTATTGCCGCAAGAATTCACGGACAGAAGGTTCTTCTCGGCAACAGAAATATGCTTGTTCATCATAATATTGAAGTTCCCGAAAAGACTATGGAAGAAAGATATTCCCACAGCGGTAGAAAGGTTATCTATCTTGCCGTTGCAGGAAAACTTGCTGCACTTTTCGTTGTCAGCTATGCGGTTGACAAGAATCTCGCAGGTTATTTCAAGTCGCTTGAAAGCAACGGAATTCAAGTGCTTGTGCGCACAAACGACGTTAACGTTACCGAAGAGCTTGTTTCAAAGAGCTTCGGTATGCCTCAGGAGAATTTCAAGATTCTCTCATCCGTTGCAGGCAGACTCTTCAAGAGAAGGAGAGAAGCCGTTTGTGACAGACTTCCCGCATCAATTGTTCATGACGGCACGGCATATTCAATGCTCAAGTCCGTTGCTGCAGCTTGCTCGGTCGGTTCGGGCATGAAGCTTGGCGCAATTATCCAGATAATTCTCAGCGTACTCGGTTTCGCTGTCTGCATGGCTCTTTATTGCACGGCGGCAGGTGCGCTCGTTAACGGAATAACCGCAGCGCTCTTTATCGGAGTCGGTCTTGCGATATCCGCAGGAATCATGGTTTTGAGCAAAATAAAATAAATTTGCAAAAAACACTTGACAAAACGGCGGTTATGTATTAAAATGACTTGCACAATAAAGCAGAGCAGGTTTTGCTCTCACCTTCCGGGGAAGTCCCGCGTCGGTCAATAGCTTCTGTTTAATCGGGCATTTATGCCCGTGAAAAGCGTTGATTTTATGCGAGGTCGGGGTTTTCCTGCCCTCGCTTTTTTATTTAATTTTCAGGAGGTGCTTCAACATCAGCAAGCAAGAGCAGCAAATCAATGAGGAAATCCGTGACAAAGAAATAAGAGTTATTTCCGATGACGGCGAGCAGCTCGGCATCATGTCCGCAGCGGAGGCTCTCAAAATTGCCGAAAGCAGAAATCTTGACCTTGTTAAGATTGCTCCCATGGCAAAGCCCCCCGTATGCAAAGTTATGGACTACGGTAAGTTCCGATTTGAAAAGGCAAAGAAAGAGAAAGAAGCAAAGAAGAATCAGAAAACCATTGAGATTAAAGAAATCAGACTTTCTCTCAACATCGACACGCACGATTTCGACACGAAGATTAACCATGCAAAGAAGTTCATTGCATCGGGTAACAAAGTTAAGGTTTCAATCCGTTTCAGAGGCCGTGAGATGGCTCATCCCGAGCTTGGACTGGTCATCATGAACCGTTGTGCTGAAGCCTGTGCAGAGTGTGCTTCAGTCGAAAAGCCCGCTAAACTTGAGGGCAGACAGATGCTGATGTTCCTCGCTCCGAAAAGCGCAAAATAAAAAAGCACGAATTATAATGTAAATTATTAAGGAGGAAAATAAAACCATGCCTAAGATTAAGACACACAGCGGCGCAAAGAAGCGCTTCAAACTTTCAAAGAACGGCAAGCCCATGCGTGCACATGCCTACAAGTCACACATTCTCAACAAGAAGACCACAAAGCGCAAGAGAAATCTTCGCAAGACAACTGTTGCTGACGTTACAAACTGCAAGCAGATCAAGCGTCTTGTTCCTTATAAATAATTCGGGACTTTGTAAAACAACTTAAAGATTAACGGAGGATATTAAAAATGGCACGTATTAAAGGCGCTATAATGACTCGTAAGAGAAGAAATAAAGTACTCAAGATGGCTAAGGGCTACTATGGCTCAAAGAGCACTCTTTTCAAGACTGCTAAGCAGGCAGTTATGAAGAGCGGTAACTACGCTTACATCGGCAGAAAGCAGAAGAAGCGTGATTTCCGTCGTCTTTGGATCACCCGTATTTCAGCAGCTTGCCAGGCAAATGGCATGAACTACTCAACATTCATCAACGGTCTCAAGAAGGCTGACATCAGCCTCAACCGCAAGATGCTTGCTGAAATCGCTGTTGCTGATCCCGCAGCATTCACTGCTCTTACCGAAAAGGCAAAGGCAGCTCTCAACTAATCATAGTGACAATTATCAGAGATGTGGCATATGTTGCATCTCTGATTGTTTGTTTTTAAATGCAGTTTTTTTCTACAAAAAACAACATATAAAAGGTATCAAATATATGATAATGGAAAAGATAACCGCACGCACAAACGATAAGATAAAATACGCAGTTCGTCTTGGAGAAAGTGCTTCACTCCGCAAAGAGGCAGGGGAATTCTTTCTCGAGGGCGCACGGCTTTGTTTTGATGCCGTTCAGACCGGAATTGAAATAAAGCAGGCGTTTTTTACGGCGAAGGCGCTCTTGAAATATTCGGAATATACCGAAAGCATAATTGCCCGAAGCGGCATATGCTATGAAATAAGTGCAGAGGTTTCGCAGAAACTTTCGGGCACAGAAAATCCGCAGGGAGTTTTCTGCATCTGTGCGGTAAGAAACGGTGTTTCGGCAAAGCTCAATCCGAATGGTAAATATATTGCTCTGGAAAATCTTCAGGACCCCTCAAATCTCGGTGCGGTCTGCAGAAGTGCGGAGGCGCTCGGAATTGACGGTCTTATCGTCAGCGGAGGCTGCGATGTTTATAATCCGAAGGCGCTTCGTGCGGCGATGGGCTCATCTTTGAGAATGCCTGTTATTTCCGCGGAAAATCTTCCCGAATTTCTCGGAAAAGCTAATTCTCTCGGAATGCAGACTCTTGCATCCGTACCCAGAAACACGGCAACCGATATCCGCAGGATTTCAATGGACGGCGGAGTTATCTGCTGCGTGGGCAACGAAGGTTCGGGTCTTTCCGATGAATCAATCAACGCTTGCTCGGAGCTTGTCACAATCCCGATGAGAGGCAGAGCAGAATCGTTCAATGCTTCGGCGGCTGCAGCGATTCTTGCATGGGAGCTGATGAGATGATAAGAGTCGGCAAGAGTTACTGGATATGGCTTGCGCAAGCTATCGGATTCGGCGCAAAAACGGAAGATATTTTTTCAGTATACGAAAACCCGTATGAAATCTATTCCGCAACGCAGAAAAAGAGGTCGAATTCGGACGTTTTTTCGAAGCAGCAGCTTGACAGATTCAAGACAGCATCGCTCGAAGAAGCGCAGAAGATTGTCGACGAATGCGAACGCAGAGGATGGAAAATCGTAACCCCCGAGGATAAAGAATATCCTGCTGGTCTTCGCAGAATTTCCGATATGCCCCTTGTGCTTTATGTTGACGGCGATATTTCCTGCCTTCGCGGCAAGGTGATGATAGCCGTTGTGGGAACAAGGAATCCCGGTGCGGACGGTCTGACGGTTACCCGGAAAATCAGCAGCGATCTTTCAACGGCGGGTGCGATAGTCGTCAGCGGCGGAGCTCTAGGAATCGACAGGGCGGCGCATGAGAGTGCGCTTGCCGCAGGGGGAAAAACAGTCTGCGTGCTCGGCTGCGGATTCGGAACGGGTTATCTCATGGAAAATGAAGAAATGCGCAGAGAGATAGCAAAAAACGGCGCGGTTGTTACGGAATATCCGCCGAGGACATCTGCCTCAAAATACACCTTCCCCAAACGGAACAGAATAATTTCAGGTATGAGTCACGGTGTGCTTGTTGTTGAAGCGGGCGAAAGAAGCGGCTCGCTCATAACCGCAAGATTAGCAGGTGAACAGGGCAGAGATGTTTTTACCGTTCCCGGAAGTGTGCTGTCGAGTGCCTATACGGGTGCAAACAGACTTCTTTCCGACGGCGCAAAAGCGGTTGTTGATGCAAAGGAGATTCTGAAATCGTACGCATCGATTTATCCCGACAGGCTGGATATCGGCTTTATTTTCGATGACCCGAATATAATAATCGAGAAGAGAAAAATCGAAGGTGCCGATGCCGATATGCAGGCGGCATATGACTGCCTGAGCGAAGAACCCGTTCATTTTAATGAAATTCTTGCAATGACGGGTATGAACAGCCCTGAACTGGTAACAGCGCTCATGAAGCTTCAGATTATGGGTTATATTGAAGAAAACGAAAGCAAGAGATACACTGCTGTATAAATTAAAAAACAAATCACGCCGCAAGGCAAAATATATAAAACAGGAGTCAGATAAATGTCAAAGCTTATTATCGTTGAGTCGCCTGCCAAGGCGAACACAATTAAGAAATATCTCGGCAAGGATTTTGATGTTGTTGCTTCGAAGGGACATATCAGAGACCTGCCTGCCGCAAAGCTCAGCGTTGACGTAAAGAATAACTTTGCGCCGAAATACGCACTTATCAAGGGAAAAGAAAAGCTTGTAAAAGAGCTTAAGGATAAAGTTGATGCCAGCGATGCAGTTTATCTCGCAGCCGACCCCGACCGTGAGGGAGAGGCAATTTCATGGCATCTTGCAACGGTGCTCGGTCTTGACCTCAATCAGGCAAACCGTGTGACCTTCAATGAAATCACCAAAACGGGTATTGCCGCAGGTATGGCAAATCCCAAGAAAGTCAATACCGACCTTGTAAACGCTCAGCAGGCAAGAAGAATTCTTGACCGTCTTGTAGGCTACAGACTCAGTCCTTTTGTATCTCAGAAAATTAGAAGAGGACTTTCCGCAGGCAGAGTGCAGAGCGTTGCGCTCAAGATAATCGTTGACCGTGAGGAAGAAATCAACGCATTCAACCCTGAGGAATACTGGGTTATCGAAGCAAAGCTTGCAACTTCGCAGAGAAGAACCTTCACCGCAACTCTCTATTCCGATGAAAACGGCAAGATAAAGATTGCCGATGAAGCTCAGGCAAAGAAATATCTTGACCGCCTTGACGGTGCGGATTATACCGTAAAATCCGTCAAGAAGGGAACAAGAAAGAAGAATCCCGCGCCCCCGTTCATAACCTCAACTCTCCAGCAGGAAGCTTCAAGAAAGCTCGGTTTCCAGGCTGAAAGAACAATGAGAGCAGCTCAGGAGCTTTACGAAGGTGTTAACGTAAAGAGCATGGGCATGACGGGTCTTATCACCTACATGAGAACCGACTCGCTGCGTATCTCCGAAGAAGCAAGAGCGGCAGCAAACGATTTTATAACAAAAACTTACGGCGGCGAATATCTCCCCGAAAAGCCTGTATATTACAAGTCGAGAGCAAATGCTCAGGACGGTCACGAAGCAATCAGACCTTCAATTCCGTCGCTCACTCCCGAAGAAGTCAAGAGCAGTCTTACAAGCGACCAGTATAAGCTTTATAATCTTATCTGGAAACGTTTTATGGCAAGCCTCATGGCTCCCTGTGTACAGAATACCGCAAAGGCTGAAATCCTTGCAACAAAGGACGAAAGCGGCAAGGAATTCTGCATCTTCACCGCAGCGGGCTATTCAATTAAGTTTGACGGCTTCACAAGGCTCTATGAACTTCCCGAAGAGGATGCCGAAAAGGGTATTCTTCCCGAATTCAAGAGCGAAGAAAAGCTCAGACTTCGTGAAATCATTCCCAATCAGCATTTCACACAGCCTCCCGCAAGATATACCGAAGCTTCTCTCATCAAGGAGCTTGAAGAAAACGGCGTGGGCAGACCCAGTACCTACGCAACAATTCTTTCAACAATCATCAAGAGAGGCTATGTCCAGAGAAAGTCAAAGCAGCTTCTTCCCACAGAGCTTGGCGTTGCGATTACAGGACTTCTCAAGGATAAATTCCCCAAGATTGTAAACACAAAATTCACCGCACAGATGGAAACTAACCTTGATAAGGTCGGCTGCGGCGAATTTGACTATATAAAGATGCTTGACGAATTCTATGCAGACCTCGAAAAATCGCTTGATAAGGCGAAGTCCGAGATGAAGAATGTCAAGATTCAGCTTGAAGAGGATACAACCGATATTCCCTGCGATAAGTGCGGAAGAATGATGGTTATCAAAACGGGCAGATACGGCAGATTCCTTGCTTGCCCCGGATATCCCGAATGCAAAAACGCAAAGCCGCTTATTGTTAATACGGGCGCAAGATGTCCCGAATGCGGCGGCGAAATCATTGAAAGAAAGTCCAAAAAAGGTCATGTATTCTACGGCTGCGGCAACTGGCCCAAGTGCAACTTCATGAGCTGGGATGCTCCCGCAGGCGAAAACTGTCCCGAATGCGGCAAGTCGCTTTTCAGAAAAAAGACAGGCAAGGTTGTTTGCATGACAAAAGACTGCGGTTATGAAAAATCCGCAGGAAAGAAAAAGAATGATGAATAAAGCTATTGTTATAGGCGGCGGCTTTGCAGGCGTTGAAGCGGCATGGCAGCTTGCAAACAGAGGGATAAGCGTTGAGCTTTACGAAATGAAGCCTGTTAAATTTTCTCCCGCGCATACGGGTGAGGGACTTGCGGAGCTTGTCTGCTCAAATTCATTCAAAGCAATGCGTCTCGGCTGTGCGGCAGGTATGCTCAAAGCGGAAATGGAGCTCATGGGCTCTCTCTGCGTTGAGTGCGCAAAGGCGACGGCAGTCCCTGCAGGCGGTGCGCTTGCGGTTGACAGAGATAAGTTTTCTTCCCTCGTAACCGAAAAAATTCTTTCACGCCCCGAAATAACTCTTATCAGAGAAGAGGTTACCGAAATTCCCGAAGGGGTTGCCGTTATTGCGGCAGGCCCTCTCGCTTCGGAAGCTCTTTCCGAAAAGATAAAAGAGCTTTGCGGCGGAAATTTAAGCTTCTTCGATGCGGCAGCGCCGATTGTTACGGCGGAAAGCATCGACCTTGAAAGAGCGTTCATGCAGTCGAGATATGACAGAGGAGACCCCGATGATTATATCAACTGCCCGATGAACAAAGAGGAATACGAAGCTTTTTATGAAGCGCTCATCAATGCCGAAAGTGCGCCGACTCATGAATTTGATAAGCGTAAGGGTGTTTATGAGGGCTGTATGCCCATTGAAGTCATGGCATCCAGAGGTCACGATACTATCCGTTTCGGACCGATGAAGCCGTCGGGACTTCTTGACCCGAAGACAGGTCACAGACCGTGGGCAAATCTCCAGCTGCGCAAGGAAAATACTGCAGGCACGATGTATAATCTTGTCGGATTTCAGACCAATCTCAAATTCCCCGAGCAGAAAAGGGTGTTTTCAATGATACCTGCTCTTAAGAATGCGGAATTTGTGCGCTACGGTGTTATGCACCGCAATACCTTCATCGATTCTCCCCGTCATCTCGGAAGCGACTTCGGCTTCAAAGCAAGAGAAGGACTTTATTTTGCAGGTCAGATAACGGGCGTTGAGGGTTATATGGAATCTGCGGCGTCGGGCATTCTTGCAGGTATAAATGCGGCAAATAAAATTCTCGGAAAGGAAGAATTCCTTCCCTCAGAACTCACAATGACGGGTTCACTTGCCCGATATATAAGCGACGGCAGTGTTAAGAATTTTCAGCCTATGGGCGCATCATTCGGACTTCTGCCGCCACTTGGAGAAAAAATAAGGGATAAGAAACTCCGTTATGAGGCACTCGCCGAAAGAGGATTAACCGATCTGAAGGCGATGCTTGAAAAGGAAGATTAATCATGAATAAAGAAATAGAGCAGCTCCAGAAAAATCTTGGATACAAATTCAAAAATCCGCTTCTTCTCGAAAACGCTCTCACCCATTCGTCATATGCCAACGAAAAAGGCGAAGGCTGCCGAAGCAACGAGCGTCTTGAATTTCTCGGCGACTCGATTCTCGGTTTCCTCTCGGCAAACCATTTTTACAGACATTTTACAGGCTCTGAAGGCGAAATGACAAAGCACAGAGCCGCAAGGGTCTGCGAAGGCGCACTCTGTTCGTTTGCCAAGGAATTGCAAATCGGTGAGGCGCTTCTTCTCGGAAAAGGAGAAATCAGAATGGGCGGCAGAGAAAAGCCCTCCATTCTTGCGGATGCGTTTGAAGCCGTGCTTGCGGCTGTTTATCTTGACGGCGGACTCAATGAAGCCAACAAAATTGTCATGCGTTTTGTTCCGAGAAATGATTCTCTTGAAACAAACAAAGACTATAAAACAACTCTTCAGGAAGTTGTTCAGCGCAACCGCGAGGAAAAGGTTGAGTATGTGCTTGTTGATTCGTCGGGTCCCGACCACGATAAAACTTTCACCGTTGAGGTCCATCTCAACAGCAACGTTATCGGTAAGGGTACGGGCAAGAGCAAGAAGATTGCCGAGCAGCAGGCGGCAAAGGAAGCTCTTGCACTCATGGGAATAAAATGAAGCATATAAATATTGCGCTGTTTGTGGTGCATAAAGGATGTCCGCATATGTGCAGTTTCTGCAATCAGCGGAGCATTTCGGGAAGCCTGAACGACCTGACAGCCGAAGATGTTCATTCTGCGGCAAAAACGGCAATGGCTTCTCTCTCTGAGAGCGAAGCGTCGGGCGGTGAAATTGCATTTTTCGGCGGAAGCTTCACCATGGTGGAGCGAGGATATATGATATCTCTGCTTGAAGCAGCGTATGAATATATCCGAAAAGGCATATTCAAAGGAGTCAGAATTTCCACCAGACCCGACGGTATAACTCCCGAAATCTGCGGTATTCTCAGGGGCTACGGCGTTACGGCGGTTGAACTCGGTGCTCAGAGTCTTGATGACAGAGTTCTTCTCATGAACGAAAGAGGACATACCGCAAAGCAGGTTGAGGATGCAACCGTCATGCTCAGGGAATTCGGCTTTGAGGTCGGTCTGCAGATGATGACGGGTCTTTACGGCTCGGAGGATTCCGACAGCGTTGAAACCGCGCAAAAAATCGTTGAGCTCATGCCCGATACCGTCAGAATTTATCCGACGGTTGTCATAAAAGGAACAAAACTTCACGAGCTTATGAAAAGCGGTAAATTTGTTCCCAAAGGCATAGACGAAACGGTTGACCTATGTGCAAAGCTTATCCCCATGTTTGAAAATGCAGGCATAAAAATAATAAGAGTCGGTCTTCATTCGGGCGGAAACGTCGGGGAGGATTATGCAGGCGGAGCTTACCATCCCGCACTGCGTGAGCTTTGCGAAGGCAGAATTTATTATAATAATGCACTTTCCGTGCTTAAAAAAAACGGCAAGGGAAGTTATATTTTAAATGTGAACCCCCGTGAAATATCCAAAATGACGGGTCAGAAAAAGGAAAATCTGTTAAAGCTTCGTGAAAAAGGCTACGACTGCACTGTCAGAGGTGCAGAGGGTCTTGCGAAGTATGAAATTGAAATACAGAGGTAGTCAAATGATATTAAAATCACTTGAAATGCAGGGATTCAAATCCTTTCCCGATAAGACGGTGCTCGAATTCGGAAAAGGCATAACCGCAGTTGTCGGTCCCAACGGCTCGGGCAAGAGTAATATCTCCGACGCCGTACGCTGGGTATTGGGTGAGCAGTCAACCAAAACCCTCAGAGGCGCAAAGATGGAGGACGTCATTTTCGGCGGTACAAGCCAGAGAAAGGCTCTCGGTTATGCCGAGGTCACTCTGCGTCTTGATAATTCGGACAGAAGCCTCAACAACTATGAAAAAGATGATGTTGCGGTAACACGCCGTTATTATCGCTCGGGTGAAAGTGAATATAAAATCAACGGTGAAGTGTGCCGTCTGCGTGATATTCATGAGCTGTTCATGGATACGGGTCTTGGCAGAGACGGATATTCGATGGTCGGTCAGGGAAGAATTGCCGACCTTGTTTCGGCGCGTTCAACTCAGCGCCGTGATATGCTCGAAGAAGCTTCGGGTATTTCCGCATTCCGTTACAGACGTGCAGATGCAAACCGCCGTCTTGACCAGGCGGAAGAGAATCTCGTAAGACTGCGTGATATTCTTGCGGAGCTTGAATCGAGAATAGGACCGCTTAAAACCCAGAGTGAAAAAGCGTTGAAATTCCTTGCCCTTGCCGATGAAAAGAAAACTCTCGAAATCGGCTTGTGGCTTCATACAATAGAAAAATCCAAAAACGGTCTGCGTGAGCAGGAGCATAAACTCTCGCTTGCTTCATCGCAGTATGAACAGACCGAAAACGAGCTTGTTGAGCTTATCGAGCAGATTGAGCAGGCTATCCGTGAGGGTCAGGAGCTGACTCTTGAAATCGAGCGCCTGAGACAGAGCATTGCCGACGGCGAAGAGGAAGCGGCAGTAATCGGCGGTGAAATCGCCGTTAAAAAGAACACCATCGAGCATAATAATCAGACAATCGAGCGCATTATGAGCGATATGGGTGACAGCGAAAGCTCAAAGGCGGAAATCGATGAGCAGATTGAGCAGGCGAAGGCGGATATTGCCGAAAAGGAAAAGGCTGTCGAAGGCAAGAAAACTGAGCTTGCCGAAGAAATCGGCAGACTGAACAGTCTTCTCGGCAAGAATAGTGAAAACAGCGAAAAAGCCCGTGAAATCGGCGAAAAAATAACCGCTGCGGCTTTGAAGCTTGCCGATTTGAGAGTTGAAAAATCAACCGCTCAGTCAACACGCAGAGAGCTTGCGGCACGAATAGATAACATCAACGAGGTTATCGAAACCAGAGGCGGAGTTATCGTTACTCTCGAAAACGAAAAAGCCGCTGCGCAGAAAGAGCTTGACCGTCTTAATTCCGAAGCTGCAGAGCATGAAAACGCCCTTGACGGCTACAGAATGATTATCGGCACAAGAGCAGAAAAGGTTGAGCGTTTCCGCAAGGAAATCGACGAAATAAATCTTGATATTTATCAGAAAAACGCAAGAATCAAAATGCTTGATGACCTTGAAAAGAACCTTGACGGTTATGCGGGAAGCGTTCAGAAGGTTATCAGGGAAGCAAAGAGGGGTGCGATAAAGGGAATTCACGGCACTCTTTCGCAGCTTATTTCCGCGCCTGCAGAATATGCCGTTGCAATCGAAACGGCTCTCGGTGCGGCAATTCAGAACATAGTTACGGATAACGAAAACACCGCAAAAAGAGCGATTAATTTCCTGAAAGACAACAGAGCCGGCAGAGCAACCTTCCTTCCGCTGACTTCGGTGCAGACAAGACCGTTTACGGAAAAGGGTCTTGAGAGCTGTGAAGGCTTTGTTGATATGGCGGATAAGCTCCTTGAATATGACCCGAAATATTCGGGAATTATCGGTTCGCTTCTCGGAAGAACGGCGGTTGTTGACAATATTGATAACGGCATCGAAATGGCGAAAAAATATTCTTACCGTTTCAAGATTGTTACTCTTGACGGTCAGGTGCTCAACGCAGGCGGTTCGATGACGGGCGGCTCGAGAGGTTCGGGCGCAGGTTTCCTGAGCAGAACAACCGAAATCGAAAGCCTCAAAGAGAAAGTTGCTTCTCTTGAAAAGAAACTTGACGAAAAACAGGCAAGCTTCAAAACTCTTTCCGAAGAGCTTGCGCTTGTTCAGGCAGAGCTTGACGCAAGTGAAGCCGAGCTTATAAAGACGCAGGAAGATATCATCAGAGCCGAAAGCGCTCTGAATCTCATAAAAGACAGATATTCTGCCGCAAAGGGTCATATCGATGAGCTTGAAGCCGAAAAGGTGAGAGCGGCGGCAAGAATCGAAGAATCCGACAGTGCGGAAAAGAAAGCGGATGCCGAAATTCAGGCAGTTACCTCAGAATCGGATAAACTGAATGCAGAGCTCGAAAAGCTCAATGAGCAGAGAGAATCTCTCGATAAGCTCCGTGAAGTGTCAACGGAGGTTCAGAATGCTCTTAACCTTGAAATCGTTGCTCTTTCAAAGGATATCGAAGCAGATAACGAAATTATTGCAGGCTGTCTTGAACGCAAGCAGGCATTTGAAATGCGTGCAGACAAGCTCGGCGAAGAAATCGATTCCATAAAGAAAGAAAACGAAGAAACCGAAAAACTTATTGCTCAGCTTGAAGAAAAAATTGCATCGTCAAAAGAAAATTCCGTAAAAACCCGTGAAAAAATCGAGCAGCTTATCGAAAAGCGTACTCAGGGCGAAGCAAAGAGCACAGAGCTGCGTTCAAAAGAGCGTGAAAAGACGGGCGAGAGAGAAAAACTCACCGCAGAGCTTGCCCGACTTGAAGAACGCCGCGATTCAATGCAGAGAGAGCTTGAAACGGCTCAGAATAAGCTCTATGACGAATATCAGCTCACTCTCCGTGAAGCAACCGAAATGGATATCGTGCTTGAGGATATTCCCAAGGCACAGCGTACTTTGCAGGAAATCAAGAATAAAATCCGTGCGCTCGGCAGCGTAAACGTCGGTGCGGTTGAGGAATACAAAGAGGTTTCCGAAAGATACGAATACATGAGTGTCCAGATAGGCGACATCGAAAAATCCAAGGAAGAGCTCACAAAGCTCATCGAAGAGCTTACGGGAAAAATGGCTGAACGTTTCAGAGAACAGTTCAGACGAATCAACAATAATTTCACCGAAACCTTCAAGGATTTGTTCGACGGCGGACGTGCGGAGCTTGTGCTTGACGACCCGCAGGATGTTCTCGAATGCAATATCAACATCAGGGTACAGCCCCCCGGAAAGAACGTTCAGAATATCGACCTTCTTTCGGGCGGTGAAAAAGGACTTGCCGCAATCGCACTTCTCTTTGCGATTCTCAAGGTTACTCCCGCACCCTTCTGCATCTTCGACGAGGTTGAAGCGGCGCTTGACGATATCAACGTTTCCCGTTATGCGCAGTATGTAAGAGGCATGACCGACCGCACACAGTTCATTCTCATCACCCACAGACGCGGTACTATGGACGAAGCGGATATGCTCTACGGCGTAACCATGCAGGAAAAGGGCGTTTCAAAGCTTCTTGAGCTTAAAACGGCAGAAATGGCAAAAAAACTCGGTCTTGAATAAACAAACGGGTCTGTTTGTCTGAAAAAACAGATATTATGACAGTTGTAACACTTGATTATTTAATTTTTGCGTGATATAATAAAATGGTAAAATTATGAGGCGACTCAGAAAACAAGGAGGATATAAAATGTCAAACCACGGTATTATCAATTATCCCGACGCACAGGCTGTTCAGAAGCAGCTCGATGATCTTATCAAAAAGCCTATTTATTCAATCAGCCCCGAAGCTCTCAAAAATTACGAAACAGAATACTTTGATAAGAAGTGTGCAAAGTCAAAGGCTATGATTGAAGAAGCAAAGACAATCATTCCCGGCGGTGTTCAGCACAACCTTGCATTCAACTATCCGTTCCCCCTCGTTTTCACAAAGGCTGAGGGTGCATATCTTTACGATATCGACGGCAACAAATATTATGACTTCCTTCAGGCAGGCGGTCCCACCGTTCTCGGAAGCAATCCTCCCGCAGTTCGTGAAAAGGTTATCGAACTGCTCAACGATTGCGGTCCTTCAACAGGTCTTTTCCATGAATATGAATATAAACTTGGCAAGAAGATTGCAGAGCTTATTCCCAACGTTGATATGTTCCGTATGCTCGGTTCAGGTACAGAAGCTTGTATGACAGCTATCCGTGTTGCACGTCTTGCAACAGGTAAGAAGAAGATCCTCAAGATGGGCGGCGCTTACCACGGCTGGTCAGATCAGCTCGGTTACGGTATCCGTGTTCCCGGCTCAAAGTGGACCCAGGCAACAGGTGTTCCCCTCTTCTGCTTCAGAGATACAGAAGAATTCTTCCCCGGCGACCTCAATGACCTTGAAAGAAAGCTCAAAGCTAACAGACTCAAGGGCGGCACAGCAGCAGTTATGCTTGAACCCGTTGGTCCCGAAAGCGGTACAAGACCCGTTGACAAGAACTTCTGCAAGGGCGTTGAACAGCTCTGCCGTAAGTACGGTGCTCTCCTCATCTTCGATGAAGTTGTTACAGCATTCCGCGTAAGCATGAGTGGTGCTCAGGGTTACTTCGGCTGCTCACCCGACCTCACCGTATTCGGCAAGGTTATGGCAGGCGGATATCCCGGTGCAGGTGGTCTCGGCGGTAAGAAAGAATACATGAAGTATCTCGGCGCAGGTCTCGACGATACAGGCAAGAAGATCAAGAAGGCATTCTGCGGCGGCACAATGTCAGCTAACCCCCTCAGCTGTATCGCAGGTTACACAATGCTCGAAGAAATGGAAAAGGCTGACGCTTGCTACAAGGCAGCTCTCATGGGCGACAGACTTACAGCAGGTCTTCAG
>JAZSCO010000088.1:0-5277 GCA_045602965.1 Acutalibacteraceae bacterium
ATTCTTGAAAATAAATTCAATTACCGAACGGACTCTCTCATCGGGCAGATTGCCGTCGAGGCCAATCATTCGCAGGAACCATTCGCCGTCAAGCTGGTCTGTCATAAGTGATTCTTCAGTTGTGTCGTTGTTTCTCCAGAGGTTATAATACTCGCCGTTCCACAGCTTTTCTTCAAGAGCTTTTTTGCCGTTAAGGAGTATGTTGCACCATTGGTCAGAGCGGGATTTATCACCGACTCTGTCAGCAATGAATACAGCAGCTTTCAGAGCAGCCAGCCAAAGGACAGAAATATATACGGGTGTTCCCGAGAAATTCCAGGCGTCATAGGTGTTCCGCTTGGTATCGTAATCGGGCAGACCGTCGTTATCCGAGTCGAGCAATCCCGTGGAATCCATCGCTTTTTTTACGTTGTCCCAAAGCGATAAAAGATAATCCTTATCACCCGTAAAGAGGTAGTCACGAATCACCATCAGAACAAACTGCATATTTATGTCGACACGGGCAAAGCCGTTTTCCGAGCATTTCATATCAGGCTTGAAGGAGTGATGAACTCTGCCATCCTCCCGTTGGTACTCTGCCCCCATTTTCATCTGCTTTTTCTGTAAATCGGGGAAAAGGCTGATAAGTGAAAAAGATGCGTGATAAGTTATATCGGTTGTATGAAGTCCGCAGTAGCCAAGTCCCTCCCACAGACCGAATTTTCCGTTTTTATGATAAACGGAGCATTTTATCAGGGGTGAAAGATTGGACGACCAAGCATCGGGATAGATTGAGGGTAAATCGGTTGAGTAAAGAAGTTCGGAGAAAACGGTTGCGGATTTAAAAATGCTGTTATAGCCCTCTTCAAGAAATCTGTTTGCATCCAGAGAGTTTTCATAAAGAGTTTCGTAATAATGACCGAGCATTTCGCCGTCCTTTGCCGTAAGATTCGGAAAATACCAGCTGAGAATAAAGCGGATGTTTTTCTTTTCACCGGGTTTAAGAGTTACCTCAGAGCAAAGAGCACATCCACCGAAATCCTTGCCTCTTCTCTCATTGCGATTGTAGCAGTTGTCAAGGAAGAATATTTTATTCTCTCTTGAATCCAAAAAGTCGGGATTGCAGTATAAAATCCGTCTGAGAATGGAAGCCGCATAGGGATATTTCTTGAATTCCTCGCAAAGGGTATCAAGCTCAGCATCACTTAATGAAGTTAAATCTTCGGGCAAGGGCTCGGGTTTTGTTCCGATATCGGTATCGGGAAGTCTGCCCTTTTCTCTGAAGCCGAACAGAACGGATTCCTGTGTTACACCCAGTTTTGAATCGGCTATAAACTCCTTCATAAAGCGGTAGTAATCCGCTGTAATATAAGATTTAATACCGTCACCGCTCACGGAAAGGCATACATCTCCGCAGCAAGGAGAATCTGATTTGATTGCAGGCTCAATATGTACGGCATAACCGTTGCCTGTGGGGTGAAGAGAGTTTACGTTACCCTCGTCTTTATTTGCAAAGTCAGGTACAAGGGTGCCTAAAAGACTGATTTCAATATCGCTGTCCGTGGGGTTTTCTGCGGTGAAATCCATATAAAAGCCGGGAGTGGATGAAATATCGGAGTTAAAAGGGACAAAGGGAGAAACTGCTCGCAGGTTCAGCTTACAGGAAAGAGCGCTGTCGGTATAGTCAAGGTCACACATCGGAAATCTGCCGTCAAAATCAATTCTTTCTACAGGCTTATTCCACGCAAACATTCTGTAAGAAAAATCGTCGGCGTCGGTTTTCATTCCGAGTTTTCTCACAACGGAAGCATTGTTACCTTTCTTTTCACGCACGTAAAAAGAAAGAGCACCTGTACTGCCCTCGCCGTCATCAACCTTATCCTCAAAGCACACCCGTGTAAGCCTCGGCGGATTGGCTATCTGCCAGAAGTGAAATTCACCGTCGGGCAAAAGCTCAACACTGCCGGCACCGATACCTCCCAAAGCAATACCGCTTGCGTGTGATTTTACGGTTGTAATCCTTGCCATAATATCAACTCCAAAATTCTGATTAATAATATTATACAGTTGTTTATGAGCATAATCAACCAAAAATTCGTGTTGTATTTTGTTGTTTTTATGATATAATTTAGGCAAGAATCAAAAAAGCTTCTGAAACAAATCCGATTTTTTGCAACCTTATTACATTTTTATATAATTTAGGTGAGTATATGGACAGCACAGAAAGAGTACGCAATACGATTCTCGGCAAGGAAACCGACCGTCAGCCTATATACGGATGGCTCAAAGAAAATCTCGGCAATGAAATTTCAATGAAGTTCGGAAGCGTTGAAGCTTTTGAGGACAGATTTGAGTTTGATGCGGCACATATTTTCGGCGGTCCGTGGTCATTTGACGGAGAGTCATTTGACCAAATCAGAAGTCGCCACAGTGAACTGACTCCCGATGTGCTTCTTGATTATAATCTTTTCACCGCACCCGATAATGATTCGGATTTTGAGCAGGTAAAAAAAGAAATGGCCCATCATAAGCAGAGAGAACGATTCTGCTATATGCAGACACCCGGACTTTTTGAGCATTTTAACACGGTGTTCGGCATTGAAAACCACCTTTTATATACTGCACTTTATCCCGAAGAGCTCTGTGAGCTTTACAGACGGCAAGCTGAATGGACAATAAGATTTGCCGATAAATGCATTTCTCTCGGAACGGATATGATTCATATTTCAGATGACTGGGGTTCACAGAAGGATATGCTTTTCAGCCCCGACACATGGAAAGAAATCATATATCCGAATATGAAAATGGTTGTTGATCATATTCATTCCAAAGGAGCTTTTGCAAGCCTTCATTCAGACGGATGCATCAGAAAAGTGCTTGACGGCGTTCGTGACATCGGATTTGATGTTGTCCATCCGTGGCAAGAAAATGCCGGTATGCCGCTTGATTTATATCTTGAAAATTACAGCAACGATTTTGCGGTTATGGGCGGCATATGCGTTCAGTCTGCAATCGGAATTATGAACAGAGAAGAGCTTGAAAAAGAAATCAGGAGGATTTTTTCGCTTCTCAAAGGAAAAAGATGGATATGCTGCACCTCGCATTTTGTTCAGAAGCATTGCTCGGTTGAGGACCTCACCTTTGCGTATGAGCTGATATATAAGCTTGCAAGAGAATAAAAAATACCGCTTCAATCGGTAACTCCGAAAGAAGCGGTATTCTATTTAAAACATCATATTTTCGATAAAGAAATCCGAAAAAGTCGGATTAGAGGATAAATCTACATAGGTTGATTTATCAATATATACAGCAAGTTCATTTTTCTCGCAGGCATACTTAACCGTGCCGAGCAGACCGCTGTTATTTATTGCAATGCATTTGTTTTTTAATTCTTTCGGGAGAAGTCCGGTTTCAGCAGCATTTTCAATATTGATTTTTGCGGAAAATCCGCCTGAAATATACATTTTGTCAACATCATCAAATGAAACATTTTTTATTTTCATAAGAGTCAGAATTGCGGAATAAACCGCCGATTTTGCAAGCTGATACTGCCTTATATCGGCTTGATTTATGTAAACACCGTCTGCAATTTCAAAGCATTCGCATTCCATAAAGCCTGTTTCGTCGATTTCTTCATTTTCGATTAACTCTGAAATGATATCAACAAGACCCGTGCCACAGATTCCCTTTGCAGGTGAATTCCCGACGGTCTTAACTTCATCTTGGGAATAAACATAGATTGCACCGTCTGTTGCACTCATACCGCAGGAGATATTTGCACCCTCAAAGCACGGGCCTGCCGCAGCGGCGGTGCAAAGAACGGATTTTTTGCTAAAAAGAATTATTTCTGCGTTCGTGCCAAGGTCAATGAGCAGATTGTGCTTTCCGTTTTCGGGCATACCGACAAAATTCAGACCTGCGACCAGATCCGCACCCACAAAGGCGGCGATTGACGGCAAACTCTCAACGGTTTCAACGCCGATTATCCCGAGATTTTCTCCTTTTTCAATTTTGCTTTCAAGGAATTCGGGGGTATAGGGTGCAACACCCATAGCAGAACAGTCGATTCCGAAAAAGAGATGAAGCATGGTTGCGTTACCCGAAACATAAAGCTTTTCAATGTTTTGCAGATTAAATTCGGATATTATTGAATTGATTTCGGATATAACAGCTTTTTGCAGCTCATTAACTCCGTTTTTGCGGCAATAATCAATCCTTGTCATAACATCCGCACCGAAAGTCCGTTGAGGATTGGTGCGTGTTATGACTTTTATTATTTTCTTTTCATCAAGTGAAACAAGGGAAAGCGCAAGGGTTGTTGTGCCGATATCGAGGGCATAGCAGAGATTATCGGTTATAACATTTGTTTCCTCTGCACCCGTTTCGGAATAGATTTCACCGTCATTTTTGACGGTTACGGATATGTCGGATTTGATTATGTATTGACACGAAAGTTCTTCCTTGCCGTTGACGGTAACAACGCATTTTTTGCAGATACCTTTTCCGCCGCAGGGATGGTCAACGCTTTCATCCGATTTAATTAACAAATCAGATAAAAGCGTTCCGTCATCTGCAAACCGTGTTTCACCGTTAATTATTACCTTATTCATAAAGCTCATTTACCTTTTTAAAATATGCTTCAATATTCTGCCATTTCGAAGCCGCAGGAACATCGCAGCCCGTTGAAATCATAAAGTTTTCAAACATCCCGCATTCATCAAATACCCTCTGCACATCGGCTGTGATATCGTCGGGCGTTCCCGTTCTGAACAAAACAGGATTAACGTTACCCATAACGATTTTACCCTTCGGCAATTCTTCAAGCGTTTTTTTCAGATTGATTGCATTGCCGAGATGAATAATATCCGCATTAAACTCCGATATCATATCAAGCATATCTCCTGCCGCATTGCCGCAGTTGTGATAACAGATAATAAAGTTATCATCATCGACTGCATTAAATATTTCATTAACAAAGGGCATTGAAAACTCCTCTGCAAGCGAGGGAGAAAGCAGGCCTGCAGCAGGCTCAGCCATAATAACGCCGTCTGCACCGACCTCTTTGAATGCCTTTATATACTTGATTATAAATTCCGTTGCCTTTGAGAGCAGAATTTTGACTTCGTCGGGGTTGTCGTAGCATTCTATCATAAGCTCCGTCATATCAAAAAGCCTGCCTGCAAGGGAATAAGGACCGATAACTCCGCAAAAAACGGGAATATCGGTTATTTTTTCTTTTGCTCTCTTTATACCGTCAATGCAGATTTGCGTTCTGCCCGCACCGATTCCGGGAACGAT
>JAZSCO010000089.1:0-5764 GCA_045602965.1 Acutalibacteraceae bacterium
TCTCCGGCGGCGTTGAACCCAATGCTCCCGTTTCGCCTGCAAACTACGGCATGGAGCCCGTTTATGTAACAAAGCTACCCGACCACGCACTCGGTCAGGCTGCTGTTAATTCACTCCGCTATTTCGGCGTTGATACAAGCAAAATCGTAAGAGGCGGCGACAGAGTGGGAATTTATTTCCTTGAAAAAGGCGCTTCACAGAGAGGCAGTGTTTGTATCTATGACAGGGCGCATTCCGCAATTCAGGAAGCTGCCCCCTCGGATTTTGACTGGGACAGCATTTTTGAAGGCGCAGACTGGTTCCATTTTACGGGAATTACTCCTGCACTCGGCGCAAATCTCGTTGAAATCTGCAAGCAGGCTTGTCTTGCCGCAAAGGCAAAGGGCGTTAAGATTTCCTGTGACCTTAATTACAGAGGCAAGCTCTGGACGAGGGCTCAGGCAAGAGAGGCTATGACAGAGCTTTGCAAATATGTTGACGTTTGTATTTCCAACGAAGAGGATGCAAAGGATGTTTTCGGCATCGAAGCCGAGAATACGGATATTTACGGCGGAAAGCTCAACAAAGAGGGATATAAATCAGTTGCAAAGCAGCTTGCCGATAAATTCGGATTTGAAAAGGTTGCAATCACTCTGCGCTCATCAATTTCCGCAAACGACAATGACTGGGCAGGTATGCTCTATGACGGTGAAAACTATTGTTTCTCAAAGGAATATCATCTTCATATCGTTGACAGAGTAGGCGGCGGTGACAGCTTCGGCGGCGGTCTTATCTACGCACTTCTTTCGGGCAAGGATACACAGAGCGCAATTGAATTTGCAGTTGCGGCATCGGCACTCAAGCATTCGATTGAGGGTGATTTCAACAGAATCGGCGTTGCCGAAGTTGAAAAGCTTGCGGGCGGCGACGGCTCAGGCAGAGTACAGAGATAAATCAAAAAAATTACAGGGACTGATTTTTCAGTCCCTGTTTTTGTTTGTGATATTAATTAATCAAGGAAATCCTTGAGACGCTTACTTCTGCTGGGATGGCGGAGTTTGCGAAGTGCTTTTGCTTCAATCTCATGGATTCTTTCACGGGTAACACCGAATTCGCTTCCGACTTCTTCGAGAGTGTGGGGATGTCCGTCCTCAAGTCCGAAACGAAGAGCAAGAACCTTTGCTTCTCTCGGTGTGAGAGTTTTGAGAACATCATTGAGCTGTTCTTTGAGCAGGAGCATTGAAGCTGCGTCTGCCGGTGCGGGAGCATCGTCGTCGGGAATGAAGTCGCCGAGATGGCTGTCTTCTTCTTCGCCGATGGGTGTTTCAAGTGAAACGGGTTCCTGAGCAACTCTCAGAATTTCGCGTACCTTTTCAACGGGCATATCAAGTTCAACAGCAATTTCTTCTGCAGAAGGATCTCTGCCGTTTTTGTGAAGGAGCTGGCTGTTTGTCTTCTTGACTTTATTAATGGTTTCAACCATGTGAACGGGAATACGGATTGTTCTTGCCTGATCGGCGATGGCTCTTGTGATAGCCTGTCTTATCCACCATGTTGCATAGGTCGAGAACTTGAATCCCTTTGTGTAGTCAAACTTATCAACTGCCTTGATAAGACCGAGGTTGCCTTCCTGAATGAGGTCAAGGAACTGCATTCCTCTGCCAACATAACGTTTCGCAATGCTGACAACAAGACGAAGGTTTGCTTCTGCAAGGCGCTGCTTTGCGTGCTGGTCGTCATCGGAAATTCTGATTGCAAGTTCAATTTCCTCTTCGGGAGTGAGGAGGGGGACTCTGCCGATTTCCTTAAGATAAACCTTAACGGGGTCATCAACAGCCATGCCCTTTTCGTCTCCGCCGATATCGAGGGATTTCGGGAGGTCAACATCAAAGTTTTCGATTGCTGCGCTTGAAAGGTCGTCAACGATTTCGATGTTGTTGGCTTCGAGGGTTTCGTAAAGCTTGTCAAGTTCTTCGATATCGAGATCCATTTCGATGATAACGGAGTCGATTTCCTGAGTTGTCAGCTTGCCCGATATTTTGCCCTTTTCAACCAGCGTTTTGAACGGTGCTTTCAATTCTTTTACTTCCATACAATCACATCCTATATTTATAATAATTATTTTTTCATAAAAGCTTTTAAAAATTCCTCATCGCTTAATTCTGAGGCATCAGTCACCTTTAAAGCGGCAGAATGGCTCTTAAGCACCGCAATGCAGTCTTCGCATTCCTTGAGGGTGTTGCTCAAATTCGGAGCGATTAACGATATTCTTGTTACCGAGTCCATCTCTTCAGGAGTGAAATCTGCGGAAAACAGGCTCAGACTCGGCTCTGCTCCGCTTTCAAGACCTTTTATAAGGCATTCAAATATCCTGCGGTTGAATGCGGTAACAAAATCATCGGGAAGAATTTTTTCTTTCAGTTTATTATAAAAATCGGGGTTTCGCAAAAATGAGGCGATGAGAGTTTCCTCCGCTTTTGCGGCTCCGAGATTTTTTGCTCTTTCGGGATTGTTTTTATCCTCATTGCTCTTGAGAAGCATTTCGGCGGTTTCGGTGCGTTTTTTTGCTTCATCCATCCGCTTCTGACGCACAGAAGCAGTTTTCAGCTGCGCTTTTATGCTTTCAACGCTGACTCCGAGTTCATTTGAAAGTCGGGTTGCATATATATCCTGCTCTATGCTTCCGCAAGTTGCAAGAACCTGAATTGCCGCCATGAGAAAACGAAGTTTTCCGTCGTCGGTTGAAAGATTGTATTTGTTTCTTTCCTCAAGAAGCTTGTATTCGGTTTTGTTGGAAGCTCCGCTGAGAAGGTCGGCGAATCTTTCCTTGCCGTGTTTTCTTATTATTTCGTCGGCATCTTTTCCGCCTTCCATTCTGACAACCCTGAGTTTCAGACCCGTTTTGCCGAGCACTCCGAGAGCTCTTGCGGTTGCTGTTTTACCGGCTTCGTCGTTATCGTAGCAGATAATGATTTCTTCGGCGTACCGTGAAAGGAGATTTGCCTGCTCATTTGTGAATGCCGTACCCAGACAGGCGATGGCGTTTGTGAATCCCGCCTGGTGAAGGGCGATAACGTCCATGTATCCTTCAACAAGAATGAACTTGTTATCATTGTTGTTTTTGGCAAGATTCATGGCAAAAACGCCGTTGCTTTTTTTATAAACCAAGGTGTCCGAGGTGTTGATATATTTCGGCTTGGAATCGTCCATGACTCTGCCGCCGAAGGCGATAACGTTGCCGCGAAGGTCGATTATCGGAAACATAACACGGTTGCGGAAGTTGTCGTAATAGTTTGCCCTGCCGTTTTTATCCGAGCGTCTTGCAAGGTTTGCAAGCACGAGCTCATGCTCGGTGAAACCTTTGCTGCGCAGGTGGTTTATCAACTCACGCCAGTCATTCGGAGCGAAGCCGAGACCGAAACGGCGTATTGTGTTTATCGAAAGACCTCTTTTGAGGAAATAATCGAGAGCCTCTTTGTTTTTCGGGTCCATAAGGCAGGAGTGATAAAATCTTGCCGCCTCACGGTTGGCTTCAAGCAGACGCATTCTCTGCTTTGAAAGGGTATCGTCATAACCGTCTTCGGGCATCGACATTCCTGCCATCTGTGCAACCGCCTTGACCGCTTCGATATAGTCGAGGTTGTCCATGCGCCGCACGAAACTTATAACGTCGCCGCCTGCACCGCAGCCGAAGCAATAAAATGAACGGCTTTCGGGATAAACAGTGAATGAAGGAGTTTTTTCATTATGAAACGGGCAAAGACCGACGAGATTCTTGCCTCTGCGTTTGAGACTTATATGAGAAGAAATTACTTGCTCGATATCGATTTTATCCTGTAATTCCTGGATAAATCTTTCGCTGATTCTCATCTGCCCACCCCTTTCATTTATTTTTTCTTGATTATCAGCACAACGAGAGCTGCAATACCCATAAAAAGAGCTGAACAAACTGCACCGATAACAATTTTTGCCGCAGGTGATTCTTCTTTTTCGATTGCCTGAGATGTTGATTCCTGAATGGCGGAATGATAATTCTCCGTTATTTCAATACTCAGGAATGTTACTGCAAAGGTTGAAGTTTCGGATATTGACACCGTTTCGGAAAGCAATGCTGTTGTTGAAGTGACAGCTGTTGTGGAGGTTACGGTTGTTGCCTTGGTGGTTGTCGGCTTCGTTGTTGTGACCTTTGTTGTTGTAACGGGTTTTGTCGTTGTCGGCTTTGTTGTGGTTGTTGTGGGTTTGGTCGTTGTTGTGGTCGGTTTAGTGGTTGTTGTAGTCGGTTTTGTTGTTGTAGTTGTTGGTTTCGTTGTTGTGGTTGTGGGCTTTGCGGTGGTTGTCACCGTTGTTTTTTCAGTTGTTGTGACCGTGGAGTTTTCGGTTGTCTGAGTATTTCCCGATGCACCCCCTAAAACAGGTGCGGGCTTTTCTCCGAGACTTACGGGAGAGTAAAGCTTATAGGAATTCGAAGGATATTTCAGTTTTCTTTCAACGCCCGCTTTTCCTCCGTTTACAACATTCTGCTCAAACAAAACAAGGTGGTCGCCGTTATTATACTTGACAATCGCCCAATGGTCGGAAGTGCCTCGCATTTCAGCGCTGACATAAACTATATCGCCCGGCTTTGCTTTTTCGGGAGTTACAAATTTATAGCCTTCGGTTTCCATGAAAATTCCGGAGGTGCCTGCGGAAATATCAAGACCGTAGGCTTGTCTGTAAAAGCGGATTACCAGCTCGTTGCAATAGAGAGTCGGTCCGCCTTCATTGTAGAGAGCTTCGACCCCGTAAAAAGTATCGGCAACGAAATTTTTACCTTTTATTTCAACATATGTTCCCGAATAGATATCGTCATACCAATTCGCAAACGCTTTCGGCACTGCTCCGCTGACAAAAAGCAAAACAGCGCATAATACGGCTATTGCCGTTTTTTTAATATTCATTTTCTCTGTTCACACTCAATTTTTTTATTATTTTATCAAAGGAACGCATCGTTGATTTCGCTCCATGCCTTGGGGATATAAAGCTCATTGAATATCCTTACGGCGTACCTGTCCGTCATACCTGCAATGAAATCGCATGCGGCAGTACCTATGCCGTCTCTTTCTGCAATTTCAAGATACTGCGGAGGAAGATTTTCTTCTTTTTTGGCGAAATGGAAATAGAGTTTCTGTATAAGATCAACCGCTTTTTTCTCTTCGCTCTTGCAAGCGGGATTGGTATAAACCTTCGCAAACATAAAGCTGTGAAGCTCGTCGAATGCCTGCTGAATGCCTTTTTCCATGCGGATATCGTCATCGCTGTTTTCGATGCAGCTCAGGACAAGAGTGTTGATTCTTGCGCTCTTGGAAGTGCCCAGCTCATGACGGATTGCAAGAGGAATATCGTCTTCGCGCATTATTCCGGCAATGGTTGCATCGTCGATATCGTGATTTATGTAGGCAATTTTATCGGCAAGGCGGACAATTCTGCCCTCTAATGTTGCCGCTTGCTCTCCGTTGGTATGTCTTTCAATACCGTTGCGCACTTCGAAGGTAAGGTTGAGACCCTTGCCGTCTTTTTCAAGCACGTCAGCAACACGAAGGCTCTGCTCATAATGTCTGAATCCTGTGGGACAAACTGCATTGAGAGCTCTTTCACCTGCGTGTCCGAAGGGGGTATGACCCAAATCGTGACCGAGCGCAATTGCTTCGGTGAGGTCGCAGTTGAGCATAAGTGCTCCTGCAATTGTCCTTGCAATCTGCGAAACCTCAAGAGTATGAGTCAGACGGGTGCGGTAATAATCACCCTC
>JAZSCO010000090.1:0-21442 GCA_045602965.1 Acutalibacteraceae bacterium
TCTTCCTAAGACCGCTTGGCCTCCGACTTGTACTGCTGTTAACCTCAACAGATGAGATTTCTTTGCTTAAAACATCTTCCAATCTCAATTTGATTATTTGACCTGCATCATCGTTCTTTGTCTCTGATTCTTCCGATTTGATGTTTGTTCCCAAATGTTTCTGTGCATCCATACGGCAAATTTCGCTCAGACTTTCTCCATTGTGGGCAAATGAAAGTTCATACAGTTTCTTGGCTTCATCCGAGTTGTCTCCTTTTATCGGAACATAGTATTCAAGCAACGATAAGGTGCCGTCTGTGTTTTGAACAAAAGTCATAACGACAGGTTCTGTAATCAGACCCATTGTTTCAAGTTCATTATTCTTAGTTGAATAACTTGCATAACAGGTTGTCAGATAAAGCTTTATTTTGAGATTATGTGATTCATCGGAGATTTTTTCTGACTTCAGAATTTCATATGCGGCGCAGCTGTATTCACCTTTCAGAATGGTTTCTGAATTTTTTCGGGAGATTGCCGTTTTAACAGCATTGTCAAGATGCATCTGATTGAGATAAACAGTACTGATTAATGCATCAATCTTTTTTGCGTCCGCAATATCTTTTTTTGAAACACGAACCGCAACAAGCCAGCCTTCCATTGCGGTATCACCGCCTTCGGGGTCAATCTCTGCAATGTTTACGGTGATTATACCCTCTGATTTTGTGATATTATCAACGGTGTAGCGGTGTGCGGTTGTTGATGATGAGGTATATGTAAGCAAAAGACTTGAGGTTTTAAAGAATTCTTCGTTATATTCTGCTTTGACTTCGTTAAATGAAGGTGCATCAGAGTAAGATTTGTCAAAACTCATAAAACCATTCATTTTCTGCATAAACGATTGCAGTTCATTTATATCTTCAATCTTTACCATCGGCATATATTGAATTCTGTTCATATATGCATTAGACGGTATTCCGCCGATTTCCATCATTTTGCTGTAGGTTTTCTCGTTGTAACCCACCGGTATGCAATGCCAACTTGCCGAAAGATTTTTAACAACAGGATTTTTCTGATGCTCGTTTATAAATGCTTCAACATCGCTTTGGCGAATATCAATCTGAAAATCCCATTCATCGCTTGCGTGAAGATAGATATACATAGGCTCTTCATCAGGACCACTGCCTCCGATTAAAAGAGAGAACATTTCATCTATCTCATAGTGCCTTATATATAAACCCGAACCCGTTTCAACATACCTGAATTCTTCAAAATCCGCCCATGTTAGTTTATCTTTTTTATAAGAAAGAATAACAACATCGGAAAGAGTGAGCGGTCTGCTTTTAACAGTTAAGTTAAATTCCTCAATTGAGCCGTATTGAGCATAATCAAGACCGAAATGCTCCATTGCCAATGCCTCGCACCTTGCAATCTGCTGTTTTACATATCGCTGAGAATCAATGCCTTTGTTATGAAGATAAAACGGGAATTTATCTTTTATATCCCTGACATAATATGAACCGTCTCTCGGCTCCCAATACTCAACAAGCTTATATCCGCCGTTTTCTTTTCTGACGGTTATTGCTGTTGGAATATGCGCTCCTCTCTCTTCCTTAAGAACACCGTCATAGCTGTATTCCTGATACATAACCCAGAGATAAAGCGTAGTTTCGCCCCAAAATTTTCTTTTGCCTAAAACCTCATAATCAACACAGCAGGCATGATTTACGCTCTTTTCATTCTGAAAATGCTCTGCAATTCTTCCGTCTATAAATACGCTCAGTTCATCATCGAGTGAATTGTTATACTCTGTATCTGCCGAAGGTTTTTTTACAAGGTTGAATACGCTCATAATTCCGCCGTCGCCGAAGAACATAACAACTGTAACGTCACCGTTTTTCTTATGGAAGAAAACATAATCTTTTTTGCCGTTATCATCAGATATTTCATATACCTTCTGAATTCTGCCGATGTTTATTCTTTTTCTGCCTTGTTCTTCAATCATCGAATTAAGCTCATTTGCCGAAAAAACAGAGTCTTTAAGCTCGCCGATATATTCGCCTTCACCGTTGCCGTAATCCTTATATACTCCGCCCGTTGAGTTTATTCCAAAGCTTAACTCGTTTTTGTTGGTTTGCTTATCCTCTGTTACAACATCATCAAAAAGACATTCACCCGTTTCATATTTCGCATTGAAAATCGATGAATTATCAATCGGATTTGTCAAAAAGCAAACTGCAAGAACAATGCTCGCAATAACTGCAACAACGATAACCCAGAATGCAGGCTTTTTGTAATTAAGAACAGATTTTATTCTGCTCTTGACTCCTGTTTCACCAAAAGCAAGTGGGCAGGCTGCTATTGATTTTCTCGGCACACTGCAATTAATGAGTGCATTGGAATAATCTTTTTTGATTTCTGCTCCCATTTCTTTTATTACCTTTTCATCGCAGGCAAGCTCAATATCTCTGCAAAGCAGAATATATGCAATCCACAAAACAGGGTTGAACCAATAAACAGTTAAAAGCATAAAGCCAAGAGGTTTCCACCAATGGTCACGACGTTTCAAATGTGCCTTTTCGTGAGCAATAACATAATCCATATCGGCCTCATTTATATCTGAAGGCAGATAGATGCGGGGCTTTATCAATCCGAAAATAAACGGAGAGTCTATTCTGTCACAAAGCCAAATGTTATCTCTTAACGGCATTGCTTCATTGAGCTTTTTGCTTATTTTAAAGCAGCTTACAACCGTATATATAATCATCGCAAGCATACCAAGAATCCATATACACGCAAGAAGACTGAAATTATCTTTTAAAACAGAAACACTGTTGGTTTCGCGCATTGCAGTTCCGACAACTGTATCAAAAATCTGTGAGCCGCTGTTGACATTGCGATAAATCAAATTGCCAGATATATCGGGTCCCGATTTATAAATATTTGTAACAGGTAAAGGCTCTGCACTTGGAACAAGACTTAATGCACTTTCAATCGAAAAAGGCATAACAAGTCTTAATGCAACCATACCCCAAAGCACACAGCTTATCCATTTCGGAGCCTTTTTCAGCAGAAGTCTGATTAAAACAACCGCCAGAACAAACCAGCCAGCCGTCATACTGACATTAAAAAGCTGCATAAAAACCTGCCCCAAGGAATGGAACAAATCAATCATCTTTATCCCTCCTCATATTCATCAATCATTTTACGAAGTTGTGCAACCTCATCGGCGGTTAAATTCTTTCTCGCTGTAAATGCAGCGAAAAAAGCAGGCAAAGAGCCTTCAAAGGTTTCTTCAACGAACTTTTCGCTCTGCAAAGAATAAAAATCCTGCTTTGAAATCAGAGAGGTTACAGTTCCCTTGTTGTTCTGAAAAATGCCTTTGTCACAAAGTCTTTTCAGAACAGTATATGTTGTTGACTTTTTCCATTTAAGTATCTCTTCGCTTCGTTTGGAAAGGTCGGTTGATGAAATCGGCTCATTTTCCCAGATTATATCTGCAAATTTCGACTCAACCGCACCCATCTGATAATCACTCATAATATCTCCTCCGTTATTCTACATTCTGTAAACCATCTATATTCTACACCCTGTAGACCGTGTTTGTCAATACAGTTTACAGAAATTTTAAAATTGGTTAAACGAAGAAAAGCAGGCAACATCATAAAAGATGTTGCCTGCTGATTTTATAACTATGATAATTATTTTTGGATGAATTCTTCGATTGCCACACCGTCAATGCTCATACCTACAATCTGATACATACCTTTGTAAATCTTTACATCATAGGTAATATTGTGCGTGCCTTCATATTCATGATAAGTGTCCCAATAGTGGTTTTGATTTATTCCAAGATTATTAAGCTTTTCTTTTACAACCTCGGTTACCTCGGTATCAACACACCAAGCCAAGTTTCTTGTAGGGAAATAGCCTTTAACATAGTTTTCTTCTTTTGGTTTTTTATTTGTACGGGCAGATAAATGCGAAATGCCGTTTGCATCTGTTTCGATGATTGCATATTCGCTCTTCAACACCTGATAATACACATCGTCATAAATGTTGCTCCAATCGCATTCGATGCAGGAGTAGAAATTTATTCCACTGTCAGAATAAATGCTGAATGAAACAGAGTTGACCTTCAGATGATAAACCGTACCCTTGTTTTCAATAAGCCATTCTTTCGTCGGCTCAATGGCGGTAAGGCTTATGCAGAAAACAATCTGAATTACGGCAAGAATTAAAACAGAAAATTTTTTAAGCATCTTTTTCGCCCTCCTTTGCCTTGAATGACTTTGACATACGGCTGTTGATAAAAAGAAGAGCGATACCCATAATCGAACAGATAAAGCCGTTGAAAATAAGATCGAAATTCAGTTCGATAAGCAATGCAATCGCAACAGCACAAAGCATAAGCAGACCGAAGTTAACTATGAGCATTTTTGCATTCTGCACACCCCTAATAATCAACAATATGCTTGCGGCAATCGCAATAATCATAAACAGAAATTCAATGGTGTCATCAGAAACAGGGTCTGTGCGGTTCTGTGGGAGCGTAAGTGTGTAAATAATCAGAAGAGCGCCTGCAACTGTGCCGCAAGAAACAAATATTGTTTTAAGCGGATTCTTAAAAAAGCTTTTTCTTCCAAAGTAAATTCCTGCTGAAAGCATTGCGATGCATATCCATATAAGCGGTTCTGCAAAGGTAATGCAATCATAACCTTCTTTGAAAATATCAATTTCAAAAATGAAAACTGTCAGCAGAACAGAAATGCAGGGCACAGCCGCAAATCTGAATGGGTAGGGGAAATCTCCGCCTTTATCAGCCGAATAAAGAGCAACAAAGAAAATGAGAACGAAGCAAATTGTTGCGAAAAGAGGCTGATCTGAAAAATAGGCACATATAAATCCGATAAATTCCGCAACGGAAAGAACGCTGATATAAAAAGCAATTTTGCGGCGGATATCTTTTTTGTCTATTTTCAGTGTGCAGATAAAACCGGCCAAAAGAAGAATAAGCGATGGAATAAGCCATTCGTGAACGTCATAGTTTTCTGTTATTGCAATATTAGACCACCATAGTGTACAAATATAATATGAAATAAGCGGAAAGAGCGACTTGAGAATAAACGCCATAGGCAGGATCATTATTGCACAAGCAATAAGCAGAAAAGTGAAATCAACATTCACATCAAAGTTTCCTACAACAAGAGCAACCGTTGCTATAAGACCTGCAGACCACGCAACCGAAGCACCCTCGCACCATGAAACGGAAGCCTTTCTTTTTGCGTGGGCGAATGCCGAAATGCCCGCACCTGCAAGAAGCGGCAGAAACATCATAACAGCAAGAAATGCATCGGGAATATCGTCCCACACAGAAATGAAAATAATT
This sequence comes from Acutalibacteraceae bacterium, assembly GCA_045602965.1. Classification (GTDB taxonomy): domain Bacteria; phylum Bacillota; class Clostridia; order Oscillospirales; family Acutalibacteraceae; genus CAG-177. Next base: position 5,366 of record JAZSCO010000090.1, read on the forward strand.
ATAAGCCCTATAAATGTGAACAGAGAACCGAGTGAAGCAAGAATTACTTTTATAATTTTTCTGCTGTCCGATTTTGTGGGTTCAAAACCAACCTTATTCTTTTCACCGTAAATAAGTTCTTCTATTCCGACCGAGAAAACATTGGAAAGAAGTTCAAGCATTTCAATGTCAGGCTGAGTTCTTCCGTTTTCCCAACTTGAAACAGTCTGACGGGTGACATTGATTTTTTCAGCGAGTGCATCCTGAGTCAGTCCGTTATCGGATCTGAGCTTCTTGATGTTTTTTGAAACTTTTGCCACGTAAAGCACCTCCTTTGACAATATTAAAGCATTTTTATCCGAAAAAGTCACGCAACAATGTGTTGCAACGGATAAAAATTGCATTTTGCGGTTAATAAAATCAAACTTAAGAGGTTTATGCTATGTATTTAAAAATAAATTCTCGAATTTTCTTTGGTTCTGATTTATTGCCGAAATAAAACTCTACTCCATCTTTAACCTTGTTATAACCGTACTTAAATGAATGAAGATCGAATATTTTTTTACAAATCGGCAGACCCATTCCTGAAGAACTGCCGTTACTGTGTCTTGATTCATCGCCTTTAGCAAATGTCTCCCACACTTCATCTGAAAATGTAATTCTGTTGCAGTCATTACAGACTTTAAAAACAAAGCTGTGTCTGTCTTTTTTCAGAGAAACAGAAATCTTCTTATCGCCGTCTGTGTACTTAATTGCATTTGATAGATAATTGTCAACCGCAAGAGAAATCAGTTCGGCATTGCCGTTCACAAAAATATCAGTATCAATATCCGTTTCAATGGTTGCACCGTTAGATTCAGCAAAACCTTCATATTTCATAATTTCATTTTCAACTGTTTCAGATAAATTAAAATCAGATTTGGCAACTTCCTCTATGTTTGAAATACGGTTAAACAGCAGAAGTGTCTTTACGATTTCGCTCATTCTCAATGCTTCCTCGTAAACAGACTCAACGTATTCTTCGTTCTTTTCGGGAGCAATTCCGTCAAGAACACATTCGCATTGATTTTGAATAACCGCTAACGGTGTTTTAAGTTCGTGTGCCGCAGCGGAAATGAACGCCCTCTGATTATCCTTGATTCTCTGGCTTTTATTGAAAAGATAAAGAGCAACAATCAAAATAATTACAGTTGCAAACGCAAAGATGATTGCGGTATAAAAAGTCAGTGTCCAAAAGAAGTTTGAGGTAAGTGTTTTATGGAATGGACTGTATTCAACATACATAAAGAAAGCATAACCGTCAATGACACTACAATGATTAAATTCTCCCGAACTGAAAAAGCCGCCTCCGCCATCATTTTCGTTGTACTCATATTCCGAAATCGCTTTTTTAAGTTTAGTCATTGCTTTTTGATAATATTTATGATCGATGCTGTTTTCATCGAGATCATAAAAATTCCAGTTCAGAATCAGATATCTGTTCTTTTCTCTGTTAACGGTTTCATTTATTTCAAAGTCATTGAGCTTAACTGTCATATATCCACCCTTTTGATCGCCAAGAACAATTGAAACGGGAATCTTTTTCTCCCCGTCAGAATGAAGATTGATTTCATGTATAAGAATATTGCCATGTTCGCTTTGTATCTTGAATTTCATTATTTCTGACTTGACTTCGGAGGTCATATATTCTTCTATCGAGGCATAGTTCATACTGCTTTGATTTGTTTTTTCATCATATATGCTCCACCATAAACCATTCTCGCTTTTGAAAAGAACATTTTTGTTTTTATCAATCAAAGCAAAAGCATATGCAGGCTTTGTATTAGTTGAATCAGTAGTATAACCCAAAATGTTTCTGTGAAGATTTTCGATATTTTCAATGCGACCTTCAATATAATCAACAATCATTTCATCAGAATAAGTTGATTTGTAATTCTGACGTATATCCTCCAACACATCTTCTAATGCACTGAAATAATTGATAAATGTTGCGCAGATAAACATCATAAATGAGCCGAGAAGAATAACTGCAGTCAATTTCTTTTTCGTCATCTCAATCACTCCTCTCTAAACGAGTAGCCTCTGCCGATTATTGTCTTAATATGAACCGATTTTTCTCCGAGAGCTTTTCGGAGTTTTTTAATATGAGTATCAACCACTCTGTCATCGCCCTCATAATCCCAACCCCAGACTTTTATCAGAATCTGTTCTCTTGAGAGTATGTTGTTTTTATTTTCCATAAGCAAAGCAAGAAGATGAAAAGACTTGTAAGAAAGACTGATTTCATCGCCGCAAACGGATACCGTAGCTTTGTTTTTGTCGAGAACAATACCGCAACATGATAATTCTTTCTGAAGTTTGTTACCGTTATGACGATTGATTAAAACATTGCACTTTTCTGCGAGAACTGACATAGGAAAAGGTTTTACAATGTAATCGTCACAACCTGTGCGATAACCGTCAAGCAGATTGTTTTCTTCTCCCAAAGCAGACAGAAATAAAACGGGTATATCGGATATTTTTCGTATTTCTCTGCATGCATCCAAGCCATTCATCACAGGCATCATAACATCAAGTACAACGATATCATAGTAATCATTTCTTACCTTTTCAACCGCTTCTTTGCCGTTTTCTGCAAGAGTAACGTCAAAACCTTTTGCAGAGAGATAGTCATAAAACGTTTCTCTTATTTTCTTTTCATCATCACATACAAGGACTTTATTCATATCCGTCATCTCCTTTCAACGGAATTATAAATCTGCAATGTGTATTTCATGTGTCGGTTAATATGAATCAGCAAATTTTTTCAAAAATATATTTTCTCCTATTTACATTCTATATTAATCTTTTAATGTTATCAATAGGAGAACGCCTAACTTTGTGATTTTCAATTTTAGCTGTTGACAAATTCGTTCTAATGCGTTAGAATAGGTTTGTACTAATGCATTAGAACGAAAATATGGAGGTGACAAAAATGGCTGTACCAAAGGTTTTTGAAAGTGAATATCGTTTCTGTTTAATATTGTGGGAACATGAACCGATAACTTCACGTGAACTGAGTGTGCTTTGTAAAGAACAGCTCGGATGGTCAAAAACAACAACCTACACGGTTATCAAACGTCTCTCGGACAGAGGCATACTTAAAAATGAAAACACAATAGTTACATCTCTCGTTTCAAAAGAAGAAGTTCAGCAGGCGGAAATTGAAGAGCTTATGGAGAAAAAATTTGAAAACTCCGTGCCTGCATTTATTGCAGCTTTTGCAAGATCAAAAACTCTGAGCGATGAAGAAATAGAACAGATTCGCAAGATTATTGATAAATAAGGAGGAATAAAAATGGATGAACTTATTTATTTAATTCAGAAGTTTCTTACCTTTATTCCAGTACCTTTTCTGGCACTTGTCAATATCAGCATAACTGCCGGTTGGATTGTGTTGGCTGTTTTGCTTATCCGATTTTTATTCCGAAAGGCTCCGAAATGGTTTAACTGTGTGCTTTGGGGAATTGTTGCGCTAAGGCTTATATTTCCGTTTTCAGTTGAAAGCGTGTTTAGTCTTATACCAAGCGTACAGACAATTGAACCCAACTTACCTTACATTGATGAATTCAAAATCAATTCAGGTATAGAGCCTATTGACAACGCTATCAATACACAGTACTCCGATTTTGTTCCCATAGCCGAAAACACGGTTGATATCACAATAATTCTCGCTTGTATCTGGCTTGTTGGATTGGGAGCAATGCTTGTTTATGCATTTGCAAGCTGGGCAAAACTCAGTCGTAATCTGCGAACGGCAACTAAAAAAGAAGGAAATATTTATCAGAGCGAATTTGTAAAATCTCCGTTTGTGCTTGGGGTTATCAAGCCTAAAATTTACATTCCGTATAAAATGAATGAGAACGATCTGCCTCTTGTAATTGCTCACGAGCAGGCTCATATCAAACGCTTTGATCACCTTATAAAGCCTCTCGGATTTCTGCTTTTAAGCATTCATTGGTTTAATCCTCTGCTTTGGATTGCATACATTCTTCTTTGCAGGGATATTGAATCAGCCTGTGATGAAAAGGTCGTAAAGGAACTTACAACAGAACAACGCAAGAATTATTCCACAGCTTTGCTCAATGCAAGCATAAGCCGAAAATCTATTGCCGCTTGTCCTCTTGCTTTTGGTGAAACGGGTGTAAAGGAAAGGATAAAAGGTGTTATGAGTTACAAAAAACCTGCATTCTGGATTGTGATTGCTGCAGTTATTGTTTGCATTATTACTGCAGTATGTTTCCTCACAAATCCGAAAGAAAGGCAGTCTGAAAAATTCTATGATAACGGTCAGAGAATCCAGATAACAGCCGAAACAAACGGAGTTGTTACCGAAGAAAAAACTATCATTATAAAAGAAGGTCAGAATACCGAGCTTTCAAACGGCACAAAGTTTACGGTAGAAAATGTAAATCTCCAAACAGGTGAAATCATGCTTTATCTTGACGGCACACCGTTGGAAAACAAATTCGGTAAATTCCCCGGAAGTGTAACCTTCTTTTCCGCTGACAAACTAAGCTATTTCACTCAGGACGGCAAAACCAAAATCAACATTTCCTGCTTCGGTGTAAATTCACTTGATGACGTCATTTCAAAGGCAATTATTGAGCATAACAGCAAAGATTCTGATGATAGCGATTATATCTGTGAATCTCACGAAATCCTCTCAACCGAAATCTCAAAGAAAGATGAAAACGGCAACATAAAAGAGGTTACGGTTTATCTTGTTCATGCTTACTGTGAGTATATTTATAAAAACAGTGAGGTTATTGATAAAAGTGGAAACGGCAGTCCGCTTGCCCTGACATTTGAACTTACCGAACGCAATCATTATTCTCTCAAAGAGTACTGGGAGCCATTGATGGGTTCGGGTTATGTGAAGTCAATCCGAGCAAAATTTCCGGCTGACTGTGCAGAAATCGCAATCAGCAGTGATAATTCTTTTGATGAGTGTGACAGAATGGCAGAGGAGCATTTCAACGCTGAAATGGCTGAATATTCAACACCTCTTACCACCAAAGCGGTTACATCAACAGAAAACCCGGAGTTGTCATACACTCCGCTTGAAAGCGAATATAAACTGCGTATAGTCAAAAGTGAATCAGAAGGTATGACTTGGCTGACAAACGAAGACTTTTATAATGCCAACGGTTATCATGTGTATCTCTATTGCCTTGATGAGTGTTATGTTATGATCCGAGGAAAAGAATACAAAATTAACGAAGCGCTTGACAGCGGCATGGTTACTGCGGAAGCGATAGTGACAAAAGCCAAAAATGATGCACTCGGTGGCAAAGCTGTTTCAAAGATGTATAAAGACGGAGGATCGACAGTTATAAGCTACGATGATGGTGGTACAACAGAATACAAGGCAGAGGGCTATGCAGTAATCAAAAAGAATACGATTGACGGCAACAAAGATGTATTTATCGGTCCCAAAGATATGACACTCAATCAGGTCAACAGCTTTATGGAGGGCGTAAACATCCCCGTCGGCAATTCAACAGCTGATAACAAATCTGATTCAAAGGGTGATATAAACGGTGTTACCGCAGACATCAGTCCCGAAGCTGAACCAAACCTTTCCGGCGAAATAAAAGAGATAAACGGTAATCAGATACTCATAGAAACTACCACCGACCAAAACGGAATGAAGGCTGGAACACTTGTTTATGTAGGTCTTGATACGGTTCTTTCATATGCTCCTGATATAGATTCTCTCAATCTGAAAAAAGGTGACCGTATTCTCGTAATATACGACGGAAATATTATGGAAACATATCCTCTTCAAATCAATGCTTATGCAATTTATGAAGTGGTGACCTGAGATTAAACCATTATATTCTGAAAAAACTCGCAGATTTTCTGCGAGTTTTTTTATTCTTTTAATTGCAATACATACTCTTCTGTCATAACCAAGATAAATTTAAAGTGACATATGGAGGTGACAAGACAATTGACAACAAAATAAGGAGGTGATGAAATATTTATTGATGATACATTCAAAGGGATGATAATGGAAAGGGTACTCTGGTGACAGAAGAAATGGATCCCAAGAATCCGACCTCAAAAACAAAATTGAAACTTACAGACAAAGCAAACGAGTTGTTGAGAATCCTGAAGCAAAAAGAGCCGGAAGGATATAATGGATATATTGTGCATAACAAAAATTTTGAGCCAATAACAGTCCGTGCGTTTGAAGCACGACTGGAACGAGTTCTTAAACAACTTAATCTTGTTGATGATGAGGGGAATGAAATAAGAATTTCTCCACATGATTTCAGACATACATTTGCATCTGTACTGTGGGAGAAAACCAACGGTGATTTGATTTGTATCAAAGAGAAGTTGCGTCATAAAGACGCAACAACCACCGCGAATATTTATACTGATCTTCGTAAAAAACAAGAGGAAGAAACAGATAAAATGATTATTATTTAGTACGATTTGTTATTTTTCGGACAGTGTTTCTGGATTTGTTGAAAAATTATCCTTTTTGTGATATGATAATAAAACAGGATTTTGGAGGAATTATGATGTTTATTGTCAGAAGAATCGTTGCTCTGATTGTTTCTGTCTGGTTTTTATTTAATCCTGTGTCAACTGCAACAGTCGGTTTTTCTGACGGCACACCGATCGTTCCCGAAAAAAGGATTATCGCTATGATAATGACAGACTTCTAGTTGGCGCATACGCTTTCAGACCGTGGGGAATGAATGACGATAATGTGCGTTTTATGAGCGAGGCAGGACTTTATTTCATAATTTCAGGTGCTACGGAAGAATATCTTGATATGTGCGAAAAATACGGAGTAGGTGTTATCGCTCAAAGCTATTGTGTTCCGCACAGCAGTCAGATTATCAGTAACGAAAAATTCAATATCTATTCCGGACTCAATAAATCCGCAGTTAAAGATCATCCTGCGTTGTGGGGCGACGATATTGTTGATGAGCCTGTTTTTGAAACAATCGATTATGCAGGAAAGTGCCTTGAATATTATGACGGTAATTTCCCTGATAAAAACGGATTTATCAACCTTTTACCCGGCAATGCTTTTGACGGAGCGACTGCGCCGTTCTTGCTAAAGGCTATTTATTCCGTTATGGCTGAAGGCTTCGGAAGAGTTCAGATTGATGAATATGACGGCACAGAGCTTGAAAATGCTTATGCGCAGGCGCTCTATCATTGCAATCCTTCTGTTTATGAATACAGAAAATATGTTTCCGACTATGTAAACAAAGTACCGAGTGACTATATTTCCGTTGATATCTATCCTCTCAGATTGAATGACGTAACATTAAGCGAGTGACTTCCGACTCTTGACGTGTGCGCTTCTGCAGCAAGAGACACGGGAAGAGATTTCTGGGTTATTACTCAAAGTTCGGGTTACTACGAAAACAAAGATAAAGGCGAAGTGAGAGCCTGCAGTGAGGAAGATATCCGCTGGCAGATGTACACTTCTCTTGCCTTCGGTGCAAAAGCGGTTATTCATGCTACATATTTAGGCGGTTGGTGGGACCATACCGCAAATATGATTGATGACAACGGCACCAGAACGGAGAACTACTATTCTGTTCAGAAAGTGAATTCGGAAGTTAAAGCTTTCTCTGAATTTATGGCGAGTATAAATGGAACGGCTGTTATCTGACTAACGGTCATCTGGCAGAGGGAACCGAAAGCGGCTACCTTGACTCAAGCCCCGCGGAAATATCTTGCAATGTCAAGACGGATGCTCCCGTGCTTACGGGATGCTTTGTAAGCAAAAATGATGATTCTCAGGTATATGTTTTTGTGAATATGCATAACACGGCAGAGGATAAAAGCGCAATAATAAATGTAACTTTTGACGATGCTGCAAAAATTACGGTATATCGCAAAGGCGTAAGAACAGAGATTGATGGCAACACTTTTGAAATTACACTTGACAATGAAGAAGGTATTTTTGTAATAAAAGAATAATCCGAGGGATGTTTAAAATTTTTGTATCAAAACCGTTCGTCTTTGCCAAACCGAAACGCCGGATATTACAGCGGTTTTACCGTTTTGGGGAATATCCGGCGTTTTTTCATTAAAATGTTTTTAGAGTTTAAACAGTACATCTTGTGACGTTTTTGATAGCTGTGAGTTATACTGACAGAAGTCATGTTACTGAAAAGAAGAATACAAAATCGACGTTAAATAAAAAGAATTAATCCGAAAGGGTGAAGAATATGAAGATTGAAAGAATCGGCGGAATCAAAACCGTCATGTCCAATGTTTGCAGCCATCACGGTTATTTTGCTTGGCCGACCGTTGCTCGTATGCAGGATGGAAAAATTGCTGTTGGCGCATCGGGTTTCAGGCTGGAACATGTCTGCCCATTCGGCAAGGCTGTTATTTCCTACAGCTTTGACGGCGGTGAAACATATACATTGCCTGCGCCTGTAATTGATACACCTCTCGATGACAGAGATGCAGGTATCTGTTCTTTTGATGAAAGAGGCGTTATCTTTACGTCTTTCAATAATTCCGCAGAAATGCAGAGAGAATATAACAAAGAGAATAATTATGTTCAAAGTTATCTTGATACTGTAACCACCGAAGATGAAGAACGTTATCTCGGTGCAACATTTCGTATCAGTCACGACTGCGGCATCACATTCGGAAAACTTCACCGTTCACCGGTTACATCACCTCACGGTCCGATTCAGCTTAAGAACGGCACTGTTTTGTGGGCGGGGACAAGATTTGATGATATATTCGGCGGCGTTGAGGTACGCCGACTTGATACCGAAAGCGGCGAAACGGAACTTGTAGGTAAAATAACGATTGCTGATAAAAATGTTGTACTTAATGAGCCTCATATGGTTGAGTTACCCAGCGGCAGACTCATATGCCATATCAGAGGAGAAAACTTTGAGCTTTTTAATGGCGGAAATGAAAATCTGTTTACCGTTTTCCAGAGCGTTTCGGATGACGGCGGTAAAACCTGGTCAGAACCCTTGATGCTTCTTGACAAAACAGGCGGAGCTCCGCCACATCTTATTCAGCTTTCTTCAGGTGAGCTTGTTTCAGCCTACGGCAGACGTAAACGACCTTACGGTATTATGGTGATGGTCAGCCTTGATGGCGGTGAAAGCTGGCAGACGGATATTCCCGTTTGCGAAAATCTTGCAACGGATGACCTCGGTTATCCGACAACAATTGAACTTGAAAACGGAACACTTCTCACTGTTTTCTATGATAACGAGGGCGAAGATCTGCCTTGCAGAATCAGACAGCAAAAATGGAAATTAGTTCGTTGATGTTGTATCTGGAAGCGCAGTATCAGTATTGATTGTACTCAGTCAAAGAACTGAGTATTTCGGAGGTAAATATGAAGCTGATTCATTTATCAGACCTGCATATCGGAAAGCGAGTCAATGAATTCTCAATGCTTGAAGATCAGGAATATATACTCACCAAAATAATCAACATAATCGATGATGAAAAGCCTGATGCGGTTGTTATTGCAGGCGATGTTTACGATAAATCCGTGCCTTCTGCGGAGGCGGTGCAGCTTTTTGACGATTTCCTTTGCAGACTTGCCAAGAGGAAACTGCAGGTTTTCGTTATCAGCGGCAACCACGATTCTGCCGAAAGAATGGCTTTCGGCGGAAGACTTATGGATATCAGCGGCGTGCATATGTCGCCCGTGTATAACGGAAAAGTTGAAGTAATCAGCCTTGACGATGAATTCGGCAAGGTCAATTTCTTTATGCTTCCGTTTGTGAAGCCTGCCAATGTACGCAGATTTTTTGAAGATGCCGAAATTGAAAGCTACACAGATGCAATCCGTGTTGCGGTTGAAAATATGAATGTCAATGCCGATGAACGCAATGTTATCGTTACCCATCAGTTTGTGACGGGTGCGGAGAAATGCGAATCGGAAGAAATCTCCGTCGGCGGCTCGGATAACGTTGATGCAAGTGTGTTTGATGCTTTTGATTATGTTGCGCTCGGTCACATTCACGGTCCGCAGAATATCGGAAGTGATAGGATAAGATATTGCGGCACTCCGCTGAAATATTCCTTCTCCGAAGCAAAGCATAAGAAGTCGGTAACCATTGTTGAAATGGGAGCAAAAGGTTCTCTTGAAATCAAAACAATCGCCCTTGAACCCAAGCGTGATATGCGTGAAATCAAGGGTACATATGCCGAAATTACTCTCAAAGAAAACTATATAAATACCAACACCGATGATTATATGCACATTACCTTAACCGATGAGGAAGATATCCCCGATGCCATCGGAAAGCTGCGTGTTATTTACCCAAATCTTATGAAGCTTGATTATGATAACAAACGCACCCGAAGCTCATCAAAGCTTGATGTTATCGAAAATGTTGAGCGCAGATCGCCGCTTGATTTGTTTTCTGAATTCTATGAAAAGCAGAATAATCAGCCGATGAGCGATGAGCAGTCGGAGTTTGTGAAAACACTTATTGAAAGTATATGGGAGGGCGAAAAATGAGACCGTTAAAACTTGTTATGTCCGCTTTCGGTCCATATGCTGGCAGGACAGAAGTTGATTTTGAAAAGCTCGGTGCAAACGGACTTTATCTCATTACGGGTGATACGGGTGCAGGCAAAACAACGGTTTTTGACGCTATTGCATATGCACTTTACGGTGAAGCAAGCGGTGATTTGAGAAGCACTTCCATGCTTCGTTCAAAATATGCAGATATAGAAACTCCTACCGAAGTTGAGCTTGTTTTTCTCTATGACGGCAAGGAATACACCGTTAAAAGAAACCCCGAATATGAAAGAAAAGCAAAGAAGGGCGACGGCGTAACAGTTCAGAAAGCTGAAGCTGAGCTTAAATATTCTGACGGTCGGGTTATCACCAAAATCAAGGATGTTGACAGCGCGGTTGTTGAAATTATGGGCATCGACCGTAATCAGTTTTCGCAGATTGCAATGATTGCCCAGGGCGATTTCAGAAAGCTCCTTATTGCCGATACAAAAGAGCGTCAGGAGATATTCCGCAAGATTTTCAAAACGGATTATTACCGTGTGCTTCAGGATAAAATCAAGAGCGAATATTCAGCCGTAAGAAATGAATGTGAAGCTGCAGAAAGAAGCGTAAAGCAATATATTTCGGGCATTCTGTGCGATGAGAATGATGTTTTGAATATCGAAGCCGAAAAGGCAAAGAATGGCGGAATGACCGTTGAAGATGTTATTGAACTCATTGAGAAAATTCTTGAAAATGACAGAAAAAGCGAGTCTGAAACTGCCGAGAAAATTGCAAAGGTTGAGAAAGAGTTTGAAGAAATTGCAGGTGTTCTTGCCAAGGCGGAAGAGCTTGCAAAAGCAGAGTCGGAGCTTAAGAATTCAGAGCAGATATATGAACAGAAAAAAGCATCTTTTGGTAAAATCAAAGATACGTTTGAGTCAGAAAAAGCAAGAAAACCCGAACACGAAAAACTCTCAAAAGAAATTGCGTTTACGGAAGCCGAACTTCCGAAATACGATGAATATGATTCGAAAAAAAACGAAGCAAAAAAACTTGCAGATCAGATTCAGATTTGCAACAAGACTCTCGAAAGCTATGTAAATGCCCGAAAGGGTATTATATCCGAAATTGAAAAAATGAAGACGGAGCAGAAAACTCTTGAGAATGCAGGTGCAAACAAAGAAAAACTGGTCCGGGAAAAAGAACAGGCGGAAAACCACAAAAAAGCACTCGAAAATCTTGTTAAAAAGATTTCCGAGCTTGAATTTGTAAAAGAAAAATATGAGCAGTCAAAGAGAGCATATCTTAACGCTGTCGATAAGACAGAGTCTGCAAAAAATCTTTATGAGATGAATTACCGAGCGTTTCTTAACGAGCAGGCGGGTATACTTGCCGAGAATTTGACTGACGGAGCACCTTGCCCTGTCTGCGGAGCGGTAAATCATCCGCGCCTTGCTGAAAAATCAGCAACCGCACCGACCGAAGCTGATGTGAATGCATCCAAATCCTCATTTGATAAATCGCAAAAATATGCTGAAGAGCTCAGCCGAAATGCGGGCGAAATCAAGGGTAACGTTGTCGCGCAGACCGAAGAAGTACAGAGGATCGTTTCAGACCTTCTGAATGGATGTGAATCGGGAACTGAATTGAAAAATACACAATCCGCAATCGAAGAAATTTCCGCAAATCTTAAAGAAATTGAGTGTAAAATTGCAATAGAAGATAAGAATGCCGAACGAAAAGCACAGCTTGACGAAGCAATACCCAACGGAGAAAACAGAATCCGAAAAGCGGATGAAGAAATAGCGAAAAAGCGTGAAGAATTTTCAGCGCTGACTGCATCGCTTGAAGCGACGGAAAAGCAGTGCAAAGCTCTTGAGGAAAGTCTTGAGTTCAAGAGCAAGACTGAAGCGGAATCAAAGAAAAACGCTCTTGAAAACGCGCTCATATCAATGCGGACTGCTCTTGAAAATGCGGAGAAGAATTATGCAGAGTCCGAAAAGGAAATTATCGGACTCGATGCAAAAATCAAGCAGCTCAGAAATCAGATTGCAGAGTCGGAGACGGTTGATGTTGAGTCTGCAGAAGATGAAAAAACTGCACTTACCGAAGAGAAAAAACAACTTTCGGCAATGCAGAAAGAAATCGGTATCCGCATTAATGCAAACACAGTTTGTCTTGAAAATATCAACAGAAAATCAACTGAGCTGATCTCGATTGAGAAAAAGAAGATAAGTCTCAACGCACTCAATAATACCGCCAACGGAAATATTTCGGGCAAAGAAAAGATAATGCTCGAAACCTATATTCAGATGACTTATTTTGACCGTATAATCGCCCGTGCAAACACAAGATTCATGAAGATGTCAGGTGGACAGTATGAGCTGAAAAGAAGTGAATCTGCCGATAATAACCGCAGTCAGAGCGGTCTTGATCTTTCTGTTATAGACCACTATAACGGCACCGAAAGAAGCGTCAAAACTCTTTCGGGAGGCGAAAGCTTCAAGGCATCCCTTTCGCTGGCGCTCGGTCTTTCCGATGAAATCCAGTCATCCGCAGGCGGCATAAAACTTGATACCATGTTTGTGGATGAAGGTTTTGGCTCGCTTGATCCCGAATCGCTTTCCCAGGCATTCCGTGCGCTCGCAGATTTGAGCGACGGCAATCGACTTGTAGGCATTATTTCTCATGTTGCCGACCTCAAAGAAAAGATTGATAAGCAAGTCATTGTCACAAAAGAAAAAACAGGCGGAAGCAAAGTTGAAATAGCTGTATGATTGAACAAACAAAAACCACTCGGAATGCAAGCATTCCGGGTGGTTTTAATTGATATGTGTTCGGTTTATTTTACGAGTTTTTCCAGGAAGTAGAATACCCAGATGATAACAACCCATGAAAAAATAACGGGATACCAGGGGAAGATTGCAAGAAACAGAGCCATGCATAATGCGTATGTAACCACAAGCTCCGACACTTTGAGAAGACATTTGAAAATCGATTTGAAAAATCCTTTGCCGACTATGAGTGCCACGATGCCGCCGACAATTGAAATCGCAGAAACAACATATATCATTATGTCTTGCGAGGTGCCGGTCATCATCGAAACCTGTTCGAGGAAGAAATCGTAAACGAAATTTGCAAAAAGGCTTGCAGAGAAAACAACCAGACATTTATAAACGATATTGGCAATCTGGTTTAATAATCCTTTTTCTACGTCTTTGAGAATTTTCTTGAGAATAGCTTCAAGTGCAAGCATTATAACGCTGATGAGGAAAAGCTGTGAAACTTCAAGAAGAAGAACTTCGCCGACGGGAAGCCCGATATACTCAAGCCAGTCAACAGCCGATTCAAATCCCGAGATTCCGCCATCGCTTGTAAGTGCAGTGAAAGTTTTAAGTATCTGTTCGCCCAGTGGAACGGTTTCAACTATTGAGTTACCAAGTTCCTGCGGAGTGCAGCCGGGAGAAACTGAAAAATAAAATGTGAAAATAAAGGGCAACAGAATTACGCTGAGTACCAGAACGGCAATTAAACGGAATAATCTTTTGGTCATTATATACCTCCTCTTTTTGCGAGATTATACAATATCTTTGTTTTTTTGTCAATATACATCCGTCTTACCGAAATAAGGTGTTTAAAATTACAAGGATTTTCCTGTTTGTATTGTATTTATTTTTCTTTGTGATATAATAAGGTTTACCGGAGATATGCGGAATGTGATTTTCTGCATACCAAGATATTTTTGCTTTCAAATCAAAGGAGGAACAATATGAAAAAAACAATGAGAATGATTGTTGCTGTTTTACTCGCAACGGTTATGGCATTCGGAGCAACGTCTGCTGCGTTTGCCGCTGATGAAATTCCTGAAAAGATTAAATGGACAAATCTTTACGGCGACGATTACGATTTTTATTCCACTTCTCTGACTCTCGAAGAGGGAGAAAATGAAATTTCGATCCTTGATATTAACTATGACCTTTCAAATGTTACCGAGGAAGAAATCCGAGGAGTAAGCACGGTTTGTTATGAATTCGAGGCTGAAAAGAGCGGATATTATCTTATGAGCTCTCAGTATGATTCGATTCTTTCTTTTACCGATGATTATAACGGCAAGACTGCAAACGGTTGCTGCGATTATATTGATTACGGTGAAGAACCGTATTATGATATCGCATATATTGAAAAGGGCACAGCTCTTATCGGTATTTTTTATGCAATTGATGCATATATCATTTCAGACATAGTCACCATAGAATATCTCGGCGAGAAAATTGAGAAGTACAGCGTTTCTGAAGAAAAACTTGACGATTTTATTATCGGACTTAATGTATGGGAAGATAATTCGGGCGAATTTGCAATGGCAACCGATTGTAAAATTTCATTTTCTTCAGAGAAAGAGATAACAGCTGAAAACATTATTCTTATGGGAACTTGCTCAGCTGTCGCCAAAGAAGGCAAAAACAAGGCAAAGGTTGAATTATTCGGAATCAAAAAAGATGTTGAATTCACCGCTTATTATATTGATACCCTGATTGATTCGGTTGAAATTACCAATCTTGATGACCACACTGTTTTCTATACAGACTATAAAGGCGAGCGTCATTACAGCGAATCATCCGGAGAAACAATAACCGTGAAATTTAATGACGGAACAGAATTTTCAGCTGTTTTGAACGAAAGCATTGCAGAGATAGTTCTTCCTAACGGTGCAACGGCAACTGCATATGCAGGTCTCACTCTTAACAGTGACGGTTCATATGATTTTATAATTTCCGTCGGAAATAAAATATTCGAAAAATATGATGTTGCCGAAGAAGATAAATCATTCTTTGATAATATCGGCACTCTTACCGATGATAATTTTGAAGCTCTTTCAAATTCCGCAGATGACTTTTTTGTGGGCATTCAGTATCTTGGTGAAGACAATGAATTCATGATGACCTGTTTCAGAATGATTTTTGAAGATTTCTCACAGGTGTTTGTTAATTTTATAGCTTTCATTAGTTATTATATCTGATAACAACTGATCGGAAACGGGTGCTTTTATGATTAAAACAGTTTTAAAAATAATCATTGCAATAATGATGATTATCAATCCTGAGTTTCCCGCAATGCTTGACCTTGGCAAGCTTCCCAAGGATACCGTTATAGACATGGATAAATTTGTTCTTGTATGGAGCGATGAGTTTGACGGCACAGAATACGACAAATCCAAGTGGTCGCCTTCGTGGTGGGTAACGGAGCGCAAGGGCGGTTACTGGCACGAGGATATGGTAAGAGTTGAAGATGGTAATCTCATCATCAGTGCGCAGTATCTTGACGAGCCTCTTGAAAACTATTATTATGAGGACTGGAAGGACGAGATCAACTTCAAAGAATATAAGCCGGGTTGGTACTGTGGCGAGCTTACAACTCAGGGAAAATATGAGCAGTGCTACGGCTACTTTGAAGTGAAGTGTATTCTTCCTGCCGCAACCGGTATGTGGAGCGCATTCTGGATGATGAATGACGGTGTTACCAAGGTTGACGGCTCAGGTCGTGACGGTACTGAAATTGACGTGTATGAATCGTTTTATTATAAA